>NZ_JBARVX010000098.1:0-12272 GCF_049646505.1 Microcoleus sp. | reverse complement strand
AGATGTTAAATCTGGCGTTGCTGAATACAAATATGAATTCAAGATTTCCCAATTGCTATAAGCCAAGTATGCTGAGCTTTGTAACATCAAGCGAAAAGTTGATTCATATTTAGAATCAGCAACGCCGAAAAATCAAAGTGATTGTCGCCCGTGCGTCCAGCAAAACTACAATACCGCAACCGGACAACAGCAAAAAACCTGCGCTTTCTGTGTGGGTGATTGCAAAAATCCGGTTTTTGATGCTGATGCGAGACGGTGAGGTGAAACCGCAAGCAGCAGCAAACAGCAAAAAAAATATCGGCTTGTTACCGGATCAAACTCCCAACTTACGCCCAAAATATCGATCGACTCGGTTTTTCCCTCAAACTTCTGGGTTTAAATCCGCGATTTTTCTCAGGAAACCCGATTTTTGTGTCAGCGACTAACTCGGTAACGCAGAGGGGACAAACTCCGAAGCTCATAACCTGTAACGGATTTAACTTCCGCCAACTGCGGGTGTTCAATCAAGAGCGCCGAGTTATATAAAGTTTTATTAAAAAAGTCGCTAATTTTCCGAAGTGATCGGGAACCAGGTTATTGGTGATGAAGATTAACTTAACTTCTGACGAACGTCACTTGTTTTTAGCCAGTAACTATCTATACTAGCTATATAAACAAAGAAGTACAACGCACTTTTCGGGTCTTCAACCTGTTACATCAGAAAGTTCTTAGCGTTTTCCTGAATCTTGCTAAAAGAAGTGGGGCCGCCAAAGTTCGCTCTCTCCAACAGCAAAAAGTCAGGAAAGTTAGTAAAGAAACAAAAAGCGGTGATGCTTCGTCCTAACAAAGCGGGCATCATAATTATAAATAACCGCTAAGCGTAGCATCTTTTCACCCGGAGCAACTGAGAAAATCACTATGCCAGCCACCTCTTTTTACGCTGAAGCTGAATTCGACGAACAACTGCGAGTAAATCCCTTGCAAAATGTAGATGTGTTGGATGAAGATGCTGAAGAAGCAGGGGACGAACTCATCGACCAACGCGCTGCAGAGGCTGAAGATGCAGACGCAGCATCCAAATTGCAAAAAAATGCCAGCCGCCGCACGACAGATTTAGTGCGCCTGTACTTACAAGAAATCGGTCGGGTTCGTCTCTTGGGTAGAGACGAAGAAGTGTCAGAAGCTCAAAAAGTCCAGCGCTATATCAAACTGCTGGAATTGCGTAATACCGTAGCCTCCCAGGAAGAAGGGCTAATTGGGCGCTTCGTGCAGTTAATCGAGGTGCGCGATCGCCTGTCTGCACAGTTGGGACACAAACCTTCGCTGGAACGCTGGGCACTAACTGCGGGTGTCGGCGACGTGCCCGAACTGAAGCGAATTATGTCCGAAGGCAAGCGCCAGTGGGCAGAATTAGCAGAGATGTCGGTGGAGGCGATCGAAAAAATTCAAGCAGAAGGCATCGAAGCGAAAGACCACATGATTAAGGCGAACCTGCGCCTGGTGGTTTCGGTGGCGAAAAAATATCAAAATCGCGGTTTAGAATTGCTGGATTTAATACAAGAAGGTACTCTCGGACTGGAGCGAGCAGTCGAAAAGTTCGACCCGATGCGGGGCTATCGGTTTAGCACTTATGCCTACTGGTGGATTCGGCAGGGAATTACGCGGGCGATAGCTACTCAAAGCCGCACCATCCGCCTCCCCGTCCACATCACCGAAAAACTTAACAAAATCAAGAAGGCCCAGCGCAAAATTTCTCAAGAAAAAGGTCGGACAGCGACGATCGAAGATATCGCGATCGAGCTGGAAATGACACCATCCCAAGTCCGAGAAGTTTTGCTGCGAGTCCCGCGCTCTGTTTCTCTGGAAACTAAAGTGGGCAACGAAAAAGATACAGAATTGGGCGACTTGCTCGAAACCGACAGCATCTCCCCAGAAGAAATGCTGATGCGAGAAGCTCTGCACCGCGACTTGCAGCAACTTTTGGCAGATTTGACCAGCCGCGAACGAGATGTAATTTTGATGCGCTTTGGTTTGGGCGACGGACACCCCTACTCGCTGGCAGAAATCGGTCGCGCTCTGGACTTGTCCCGCGAGCGAGTCCGCCAAATTGAAGCTAAGGCTTTGCAAAAACTCCGTCAACCGAAGCGCCGCAACCGCGTCCGCGACTATCTGGAGTCTCTCAATTAAATTAGTGGGCGTGCATTTACTTTCAGTCCCTGGATCTAGATAGAAGGCAGAAGTTATGATTATTTGCTTCTAAACTTTCCCTGTCCTCTGTCTAGGGGTTTCTGACCTGTTGGCGATCGAAAAATATCAAAAACTCAATTTTTTCCTCAACCTTTTTTCAATAAGCTCCGATATTTGCAAAATAGCTCGATCGTTGTGTATGATTGTCAATAGGCAGACTTTCTTGAGAGGGTCACGATGGCACTTTACACCGCGTCTTCATTTAAATCCGAACTCAATGACAAAGGGTGGCGGATGACTCCCCAACGGGAAACCATCTTGCACGTGTTTCAGAACCTCCCCAAAGGCAATCACCTGAGTGCCGAGGATTTGTACACTTTGTTAAAAAATCGCGGAGAAAACATTAGCTTGTCTACCATTTACCGAACTTTAAAGTTAATGGCAAGGATGAGCCTTCTCCGGGAACTCGAACTAGCAGAAGGTCACAAACACTATGAAATAAACCAGCCTTATCCGCACCACCACCACCACTTAGTCTGCGTTCAGTGCAACAGAACGATCGAGTTTAACAACGATTCGATTTTAAAAATTGGCATGAAACAATCTGAAAAGTCTGGATTGCACTTGCTAGACTGCCAGCTAACTATTCATACGGTTTGCCACGAAGCTTTGCGGATGGGATGGCCGTCTTTGGTTTCGAGCAATTGGTCTTGTCCGAAGTCGATCGCCCAGAACACCAGCAACGCTTTGGATTCAATCGAGTGAAGCTACACTATTTTCGCGTTTGAAGTACAGATTGTTACAATAATTAACAAAAAACCCCGGCGCAAGTGCGATCGCACTTGCGCCGAAGCCTAGTTTTTTGCTGAAACGGCAGCACCGACAGCTTCAGTCTCGGCTCCAAATACTCGATCGAGTCGGGGTTTTTGCCCAGACTCTCGATCGCCCTCTGAACTGTCGGACACTACTGCCGAGCATTACCCCGCTGCAGACCCGCGACGACTTGCCGGACAGGCGCCGCCGCCTGAGTGTTAGCGTGCCGCAAAGCCGATCGAGTGCTGCGATCGACCCTTCCAGTGCCGAACAGCCCTCTATCTTTCTGAAACCGGATCAAAGCTATCTGAGTTGGTCGATCGAACCAACCGTGAATCTGGCTCCTGTAATAACCCAATTCTTGCAGCCGCCGCTGCACAAGTTCAACATCTTGACCTGTGGCACCCAACTCCAGAAAATCTCCGGTATTACTCTGCTCGTAATTTTCCCCAGGATATAAAGTAGTTTGAGCTGCCCTCATCCTGGCATCTATCGCCACCAAAGTAGCAGTGTCAGCGCAGCCGTCAGAAACCAGATTGTAATCTTGCTGAAAACGAGTCACAGCGTAGAGAGTGCGTTCCCGAAACTTGCCGTCAATGTCGCCTTCAAAATAGCCCAAAGCTTTTAACTGCCGCTGGATCAAATCTACCGTCGCGCCTCTGTCCCCAAACCGCAGCCCCTTGCAACCGCCATTTCCCGAAATATTCCCCGGAAGCTTAGCGGGGGGAATCGGGCTGGTAGAGCCAAACAGCAAAGCTAAAGTTTGCCTGTCTGCAACTCCTGTCACCCGCAGCCGATTGATTCGCTGGAAGTGTCTCACCGCATTGAGAGTAACTCGGCTAAAATTCCCTGTGGGATGCGCGCTGAAGTAGCCTAGCTGCTGCAACCTGCGCTGGAGAGCCGAAACATCTGCGCCCGTGTCTCCGTAACGCAGCTCGGTATAGTTTGTATAAATAGTTTGAAAAGGTCGATCGTCAGCAGCTAAACTGTTGAGGGCGATCGCCGTAGCTCGATCGGGTCTTCCAGTCAGAGACAGTCCGTAATCTCGTTGAAAGTCTGTCAGAGCTCGTTGAGTAACAGGGCCGAGTTGACCGGTGGAAGTTCTGTTGAAATATCCCAGATCCCGCAACCTATCTTGAACCGATCGCACATTGGGATTTCCCGGATCTATTTGAGCTAATGCCGAACCGGCAGCGCTCAAAACCGACAGCATTAAAATCAGAGACAGCAAGCGGATGTAAGTCTGGCTAGATAAGTGCCGGCATTTTATGCCTGCAAAAATTTGAGGTGAAGCTGGTGCTTCCGAAACCAGGGCAAGTTCGATGTAGGCGAGGGATTCCATAATTTTATCAAAAAACTGGGTTTAAAACCCCGTTCTAAAAGGACGGCTTTTCTCAAGCTCAAGTTTAACCGATCCAACAAAGGCAGAGATCGTTCTGTAAATCTTTGTAAAATCTCCAGTGCTTTTACTTCACAACTTCTAGCATAGAAAGATTGTCTCGGAGGTCGAATTCATGCTGGTTTTTCAAGTTTATTGCCTGCGGAAAGCGAGAATAATTTAATGCTGTCGGTGAAGAAATAAAGACAGTATAGTTCAGCGGCAACAAAGCACTTAGCCTGGGGACGCAACGCGAAAAAGTCAACCAGTTTAACCTCAACAAATATAGTACCATCTTAGCTAAACAATTCCGGTTTGGCGAATTCAACAGCAGCGGCCGACAGTGCGTTGCAGATCGATCGATCGCGGTTTGCAATTTCCCAATTCTACTCTACGAAAACTGCAAGCAGAAAGTTCCTGACAAAAAAGGATGAAACTTGCGATCGCTTAGGAAGAAATGACTGCTACTGATGTCGAAGCAATTCTCGATCGGCAAATCATCTCAAATCCGGGTAACATATCCCCTTTACGGTCGAACCGGGAAGACGCAAAAAGCGCCAATAGAAAAGGAAACAGAAGAATCAGAAGATAAAGGGATAGCAAACTCGGATTTGGTATCGATCGCGTGAATCAAAAATCCCCGCACCTTTAGCCCTCGCAGCGTCAATTAATTAACCGTAAAAGACTGCGCTAAAAAAGTATTCGCTTTCTCCTGTTCCATTCTAAGGATCGAAAACTTAATAACTTAAACACCTCCTACACTCTTCTCTCCTGTAAGTTGCTTTCCTCAAAGGAGGCAGAGCCTCCGGATCTGCATTACCAGGCTCTTCCTGGTAACGAGCAATCGCTTAAGTTATTAAATTTTCATTCCTAAGTTCGATCGCACCGACAAGTAATATCGTTTCCGCTTGCATCGGAATAATACAATCGAGTCAACAGTTAACACTCAACAGTCAGCAGCCAACAGCCAACAGCCAACAGCCAGCAGTCAGTAGGGGCGGTGGATGGTGCGGGCCCGCCCTTCTTAACAGCCAACAGCCAACAGCCAACAGCCAACAGCCAACAGCCAACAGTCAACAGCCAACAGTCAACAGTCAACAGCAACCACTTTCTAAGAAGTGAAACAGCAAACACGAACGAATTGCGGTGTTTTAGGCGATCGAATTTCAGCGCGGCCTGCAAACAGGCAAAGCTGGCCTCAATCGCTGCAGAACTTGAGCCGTTGAATTGTACCCTACAAGCATTACTTGGCCTCGATCGTCCATCACCCAACCTCGAGCGGGGATGACTTCTGTTGAAGAATGTCCGCCAACAAACCCATCGCCCGTGCCACCCGCCGGCAATCTCTCCGCTAAATCCGTTACCGCATTCGTTCTCGAACTCCCGACTGCACTCGGTTCCACCCAATGAAACTGGCTATAATCGCTGCTGAGCACATCATTAGGAGAGGGCGGTACTCCTCCTTTACCAGTAATACTAAACTCATTCTCTTGGCCTTGTATGCAGGGATTGGCGGCAATTAAAGTCGTTGAATCGACAACATTTTGGGGTAATTCTACCAATCCTTGTGCCGGATTCACACCCGAAATACTAAACGTTACAGCCCCTTGCAAATCCGGGCCCGCCTGTTGAGAAATAGCGGCGATATCGCTATCAGGAATTAAAGAAGTTGGATTCACTTGTAACGTGGCAAATTCAGCGTCGGTTAATCCTAAACGGCTTCTAGCTTGTTCCCGATTAACGCTCGTAAAACCAAAGATATTCGGTACATTGACTGTAACTTGTCCGCCCATAGCTGTCCGAGCATTAGCAGTGATATCATTATTTTCTTTGGGGACAGTAGCGAGAATCTTGCTATTGATTCTGATATTTCCGCCGTCAGAAACACCTGCATCGGTAGTAATTCTGCTATTGCGCCGCAACTGGATGGATTGCGCTTGGATGTTGATATTTGCCCCAGTACCGGATACTGTTGTACCGTCAATGCTGGCTTGATTATCTAGGGCGATCGAGTTGGCTACAACATTAATATTGCCAGCCCTTCCCGTTCCTAAAGACTGAACATTCACCGTTGCCCCATCCCGGACAATTAATTGATTAACATTCAGATTCAACGAGCCCGCATTCCCCGTAGCGTTGGGATTGACAAGACTAAACGCCTTACCAGCCGAAGCCTCAATTCCACTCCTCAACCGACCGTTACTCCCAATACCTTGCACTTCTGTGCGATCGGCATTAATTGTAATATCTCCCGCATCTGCTGCACTCAAAGAAGCCGCAGAAATATTCCCCCCATTCCGCACAGTGAGCATAGGCGTTGAGAGGTTGATATCTCCACCCCGGCCAGAGCTTGTAGTTTGAGTGCCAAGATTACTCGCCACGTAGCCCGCATTCCCCAAAACTGCTGACACACCGGTCACTTCTATCGATTCGGAAGCTCTGATAGTTAAAGTTCCTCCTGGCCCCCCACTGGTAGAAAACACATTTTCACCAATAATCGCACCCGTCGATAAAGCAATTGCCGCTCCCTCAGAAACAGTCAGTCGCTTAGTGTCGATCGTAATATCCCCAGATTTCCCATTCCCATCAAAAGAGTTAGTGCCGAGGACAGTTTGCGCCGTACTTCCAGGCAGAATCCCCGACAATTCTACAGATTCATTCGCTTTAATTGCGATATTCCCCGATGCTCCATCGCTGCGGCTGATAGTGACGAGATTGGAGCCATCGCGCATGATTAACCGTTGAGCCTCAACACTTATGCTTCCGGCAGAGCCAATACTTCCGCGATTTGTGCCGCTGCTGAGCGCTGAACTGACCAGTTCCACGGTGTTAGCGCGGATATTCAGATTTCCGCTATTTCCAGCACTAAAAGTGACTGTACCGCCCAGTACCCCATCGCGCAGCAGCAGCCGTCCGGTATCAATGTTAATCTCTCCGGCGGCTCCGCTGCCAGCAGTACCAGCACTCAGAACAATTTGCGGGTCAAAAGGGTTGAACGCTCCAGAGGCTAGATATTGGCTGTAAATCCGCTGATAGCCTTCAATTCCCAGCCCGCTCATTTCTACGGAGTCAGTAGCACGGATGTTGAAATCGCTCCCGTTCCCCTCTCCCAGTGTCGCGGTGAGAATTTGCGACCCTTTATCTACTCGCAAGTTTTGGGCATTGATGTCAATACTTCTGCCATCAATATTTCCCAGTGTCAATCCATAAATTCCCGAATTGCTGACGGTGACGTTTGAACCTCTGATGTCAATTTTTCCACCTCCTAATCCGCTAGTATTTATCAACGCACCGTTCATTTCAATATTGCCGAAATTCTGAATATTGCTGTAGTTTAAATTCAGACCTAAAGCTGTTGGTTCAAATTGCACTAAACCGGGAATTTTTACACTTCCCAGAAGAATTTGTCCGCTATAAGCTGTTAAATTGCCGCCGTTTAGTTGAATTTCACCTCCAATTAATCCTAAAGTTTGAGCGGGGTCTACTGCTAAACCGAGTTTGTTAGAAACAGGAATTTCTATGGGTAGTGGCGGTAAGGTTGGTGTGGGGCCGATTGCTTGGGAAGTGTTGACAATTGTGCCTGGATTTTCTCTAAATCTCAAACCCACAGGAATATTAATTGCTAATAATGGCACGGTACTGGAGTTGGCGCTGCTGAATTCAAACCCGTTATTAAACACAATGCTATCAGCACTTGAGCCGATAAATGACCCGCGCAAATCTAATCGAGCATTCGGGCCGAAGATAATTCCTTGCGGATTTAGAAAAAATAAGTTGGCGTTTCCTTGTACTCCTAATGGTCCTAAAATATTGGAAGGATTGCCACCTGTGACGCGGGTAAAAATGTTGGCAATGCCGTTAGGGTTGGTAAAATATGCTCCTCTGCCTTCACCGATGTTGAATTCGCGGAAACTGTGAAAAAGATTAACACCGCGAGTTGCACCGCCTTCTATGCGATCGGATGGTAGGTTATTGATGGTGTCGGATACTGGGCGGGAGTTTTCTGTTCCCAGAGTGCGATCGGGGATGATTTGAGCGATCGCGCCAGTGGGAAATAGCCACAATAAAGCAAACAATAGAGTGGCAGAGAAGGGGGGCATAGTTGAACTTTTCCAGATAGCAGTTGAGTAACAGTATAAGCAGCTATTGGCAGGTTTGCCCGCCCTTACAGGCAGAGCTGTTTCATTCTTCAAAAAAACGAGGATGAGGTAGGGGTAATACCAAGAATGCCTACCCCTCACCGACAATCGAATTGGCGTTTGAGGCCAATCGGGCCGGCACGGGGGCACGGCCCCTACAAAGAATGAAACAGCCCGCCCTTACTGGAATTACGGTCAATTTGTTTGTTAAAAAATCAGTGGCTGGCGGTTAAATTAAGCCGAACCGATCGCAAATCAAAGCTACTCCCGCCGCAAAAACAGTAATTGCCAAAGCTACCAGCGGGTTTTGTCCTCTGCTGACTGCAAAAGAGGTAACAACTCCAGCTCCTAATGCCGCAGTTACAGCAGCAGTCGCCAAATCTCGATCGGGACGTTTGTCGTACATATTTTTTATTTTTGGTAGCTGTTAAGCTGAAAAATTACTTCTTGGGATCAAAGCTATCACTCTTGCTCCTGCTGCGGTGACTCGCCCCTCAGTTTTGCAACTAAGCTTAAACTTTTGCTAATTTTCTTAACATATTCTCATCGATAAGATAATTTTTACTTATGAATTTTTTAGTTTCTCTGTGCCATTTTTGGTGGAGAAACCTTTTCGCCGCTGGGATTTGATGTCAAATTCAGGATGTTGTAGGGGCGATCGCACTTACAGTCTCAGCGTCTGAGACTGCCATCCCAAATAGTGCAAATAAATTTAATACCATTTTTCTTTCATATGTGGTACTACCCCCCCCACTCCCCCCCGAAATAAGGGGGGGTTGGGGGGGTAATATCTAGCGCTACTTTATGAAATTGGTATAACTTGACTTCTTGCGCTCGATGTGTATGTAGCTATTTGAGACAAGATACAGGAAAAACCCGGCGTTGGCGAACAACCTGTACGCTGCGATGCTTCCCTGTCCCGATCGTGAGATAAGTATATTTTTTGTCTGAGTTCTAAGCCCAGGCGCATCTAAATTTTACAGTCAAGTTTGATGAAATTGTTGTGGGGTGTGCCGCCCGCCAGAAAAACACAGCGCCAGATGCGGGATAACTTATTCGCCCTCAACTTTTTCGGTATTGCCGCCCTTAACCCAACCTTCGCGATCACCATCCTCAATCCGAATTCGCTGCCACTCTTTGTCCGGGGAATCTTCCAAAACCACGACTTTTTCCTTGAAACCAACACCGCCAATGCGGTTCGAGTCTCGGCTGCCGCTGTCCCGGAGAATTAAGCCGATCGGCTGAGTTACTACAGCTCGGTAAGCTCCCGGTTCTAAGGGTTTCGGAGACTGCTCATCGCTAGATGTAGAAACAGGGCTAGCTTGCGCTGTTGACTTGGGTTTTGCGCCGGCAACCTGAACTGCTGTTTTGTCGTTGGAAAACATCGGTTTTTCGGGCACAGTAGTTAGCTTAGCGGCAAAGTAAAGTGCAGCCGCCACGCTAGCGCCTGCCATGAGGACGATCGCTAGCAGAAAACCCACTAAAAACTTGAAAACGCTATATACACTGTTCATTGCTGACTGTTGACTGTTGACTGTTGACTGTTGACTGCTGACTGTTGACTGTTGACTGTTGACTTGCTACTGGTTTCGATCGACTATCCCTGAATCCGGCGGCTCAAACTGCCGTATCTAGAAGCAAGGCGAGCTTTCCCAGCAGCAGCCCAATCTTGCAAAAATTGGATTTGTTCTTGAGCCGTTCTGGCTAAGGGCACCATCTGACTAGCTGATTCTAAAATATCATCTGTGGTAAAGTCTCGATTTTGACTAAAGCCGATGTGCATTGCTTCAATCAAAGTTTGCTCGATTTCGGCACCCGAAAAATCGGGAGTTTCGTAAGCCAAGCGCTCTAAATCATAATTTTTGATACTGTGCGATCGCAACCGCAACAAATGTACCTCAAAAATCGCCCGCCGTTCCTCCTGGCTGGGTAAACCCACAAAAAATATTTCGTCAAACCTGCCTTTTCTGAGCATTTCCGGCGGCAAAGACTGGATGTTGTTGGCCGTGGCGACTACAAAAACCGGTGAAGTTTTTTCGGCCAGCCAAGTAATAAAAGTCCCGAACACGCGGCTGGTTGTCCCGGAATCGCCTTTACCATCCAATCCTGCAAAGCCTTTATCAATCTCGTCAATCCACAGCACGCAAGGGGCCAAGGCTTCCGCTAGCTGAATCATTTGTCTGGTGCGCGATTCCGATTCGCCGACTAATCCGGCAAATAAGCGCCCGACATCCAATCGCAGCAAGGGTAAATGCCAGTGGTGGGCGATCGCCTTTGCAGTTAAGGATTTGCCTGTTCCTTGAATTCCGACTAACAACAAGCCTCTGGGATGCGGCAAACCGTATTGGCGGGCTCGTTCGGAAAAAGCACCGCCGCGCCGCAGCAGCCATTCTTTGAGATTGTCCAAACCGCCGATATCCGAGATGTTTTCGCGGGCCGGGTAAAAATCGAGAATTTGAGTTTGGCGGATGGTTTGGCGCTTTTCTTCTAAAATCAGTTCCGCGTCGTCTGGGTGCAGTTCGCCTCTGGTGGCGATCGCCTTTGCCAAAACTCGCCGGATTCGTTCGATCGACAGACCTTGACAGGAGCGCACCGTTTCGTCCAGCAAACGCCCTTCTATGGCTTGTCCGGTAGCCCCTAACAGTCTTTCCACCTCAATTTTGATTTCCGCAGCAGCAGGCAGGGGAAACTCCAAAACTGTGATTACTTCGCTGAGGTCTTCGGGGATCGAAGTTATGGGAGAGACGATGACAATATTTTTGGGCATCGATTTGAGGAGTCTCGCCAAATTCCGCAGCTTGCGGGAAATCGAAACATCTTCCAAAAACCGCTGAAAGTCTCTCAAAATAAAGATCGCCGGCGCTGATGCCGGCAATTTTTCGAGAAATTCTAAAGCTTGCAGCGGGTTGCGCTTGCCAAAACCGGCATCGTTGGGATTGCCTTGGTAGCCGTCAACAAAATCCCAGATGTAGACGGCGCGAGCACCCTGTTTTTTGGCGCATTGGGCGATCGCCACTTCGACGCGCTCTTCTTCCCGTGTGGGAATATAAATTAGGGGGTAGCGCGATCGTAGCAGCAGTTCAAACTCGTCGCTAAAAATAGTCATTAGTTATTTGTTATTTGTTATTTGTTATTTGTTATTTGTTATTTGTTATTTGTTATATCCTGTCCGGTAGATTGACCTCTCTAAAATTGGAGTTGTGTGGACTTTAGAATGGAAAATAATTCGGACTAAATTTCACACTGCGAACCGTTTTTGTTATTGTAATCGACCGGGTACGATCTCATTAGTCATTGGTGGCTAGCTGGTGTTGTTTTTTTGGCACTCGTTATTCCACAGTTACTGGTTAGCTATGAAAGCATTTGTTTCGGAGAGTAAAAATATTTTTTGTTTGAGTGCGATCTAGGACGATCGCACTCGCGCGTAAAAGCAAAACTCAAATACTTCATTAGCTAATGACTCTTGACTATTAACTATTGCCAACTGCCAACTGCTTTCCTGCCAACTGCTTTCCTGTCAACTGCTTTCCTGTCAACTGACTAAGGCAATTGCCGCTTAAGCGCTGCCAGAGATGCCCAGCGACTGTCAGATAATGTTTGTGAGCTTTCTGTCTCTGCACCATCATCATTTAAATCTATTCCCGGACAGTCACTATCGCATAGCTGTTTGTGCGGCAGTTCCAAACACATTTGCTGGTACACCCAGTCACTCGGAGAAAAATAGCCTGCAGGCGACAAATTTTCCACCAAATCTTCTAAATCAACTTCAAATTCTC
>NZ_JBARVX010000097.1:0-4539 GCF_049646505.1 Microcoleus sp. | reverse complement strand
TTTGCCAGCAGTTTGTCGAGAACTATTTCGCTGGCTAATGTTTGTGATGCTTTGACTGCGGTTGTTATGTCTAGCATCCCTGCACCGCCGCTCGTAGTGCAAGCGCTGCTCGTAGATTTGTGAGTTTCGATATTAGTTGAAATCGAGGCTGAAGTTAGCAACTGCCAGTATTTTGATTCTAAATGTCTTACTTTTGCTGCCGCTCCCCAGCGCTCATAGCAATAACGCGCTTCTGTCAAGTAAGTTTTAGCGATTTTTTCTCGTCCTATGGATAGATAAAATGCTCCTGCCAATTCTGCTGCGAGTGCTTGCACCTGTATGTATCCGTTTTCTTGCGCTCCGGAAATAGCACAGTCGTAATACTCCATTGCTGTAACAATATCCCCCAAGATTCGCGCTTTTTCGGCAGCAATTAAGTCGCATTTGTGTCGGAGGTTCATCGGCGCAGAGAGCGCTTTTTTTTCCAGTTTTTTGAGGTTGCTGTTAATGTAAAAAAGATGATCTTCTTGTTCCTCATTTGTTGTCAGCGGATATGCTGCTAATCTGGATAAAGCATCGTAAAAATGGTATTCAGAAACATTGATCGAGCCCGCTACTCCGTCTAAATAAACTTCGGCTTGCGCTGCATTTTGTAATGCTTGCTCGATATTTTCAAACAAATATGACAATATTAATTTTTGCAAATAAAAGTGCTGGAGACCGACGCGATCGTTAGCTTTCAAAAGCAGCGGCAACAATTTTTTTTCGCTGCAAGATTCACTTAATAAAAGCTCGGAACTGGCCAAATTCCCCATCAATTGCAAAACTGTTTGCCGATATATTTGATTCCAAGTCAATACCGTTTCTTGCTTGAGTTGAAATAATAAATGGTTGTAATTTACCATTTTTTGTTCGAGTTGCGGCAGTTCTTGACCGATGAAATATAAAGACTGACAAATATTTACGGCAGAATATCCGACAGATTCTAAATCACCATTTTCGAGGGCGCTTTGATAGGCTTCCTCTAACAGCGGTAAAGTGTCTTTAACGTGATGCTTGCCGTGCATCAAAACGAATGCTACTAAATTAAGCGTCTTGCTTTTGAATTCTAAAGCATTTAGTCGATCGATCAAATTTAAAGCTAATTGACCGAAGCGATCGCCCGATTCAATATCTCTGACTATTCTTTTCAAAATTGCTCCGTAATTAGCATAACCGAAAGCAGAAAAAACAGAATTTCCGTAGTCGATCGATAAATGAACTTGCTCGCACACTATTAGCGGCAGCAGCACGGGTTCAACTATAAATGTAGCTGAAAACATACTGGAAAGCACGCGCATCGTTGCTAATTTGCGCGGATTTGTCATCACAGGCAAGTTTATTAAATCTTCTATCTTTTGTCCGCTTAAATAAGCTGCGGTTTTGGTCAGTGCTTGCTGAATGTGGAGGGGAGTTGGCGATTCAGGAAAGTTTATTCCTAACATTCTTAGTGCTTCTAGACCAATTTTGACTGATTCTTGCAGTTGGGTTTGCATCGCACAAGCTGTGATTCTGATTTCAAAAACTTTGATTTTGTCTAGTTCATTTTTTGCGTGTTGCAGGACAATTTCTGCCCATGTTTGCATTTGTGCAAATTCGGTATTGAGGTAAGCTGCTTCTGCCGCTGACTCGTAGAGTGCCAGAGTCAAATCGTAGTTTGTTTGCCAACTTTCCGCAGGAAGCAATTCAATACCGGCGGTTAAGTATTTGAGGGCGAGTTCGTAAGCTGCACTGGCTTTTGCTTTGCGCCCTGCAATTAAATTCAATTGGCATAATTGAAATTTTTCTGATTCACTGCTGATGATTGGTCGGGCGGCATTTAGTTGGTTGACTGTATCGAAAACATAGTCTTCTAATTGCTCTGGAGGTGCGTTTTCCAGCAGGAATTTGCCGATTTTGAGATGGGTTTCTTGTTTCTGAGATTCGGATATTAAAGCGTAAGCGGCTTGCTGAACTCGCTCGTGCAAAAATTTATAAGTTGCGCCAGCACCATCAGTTACTGCCAGGGAAAATTCATCTGTAAAATCTCTAGATATTTGGTCTGTTACTTCTGTGCTGGCTGCTAGTGCGAGCGGAATTTTGTAGGCGTTATTTACGGGCAAAATCAGACCGGACTGAAGTGCTTCCCAGAGGTCTGTTGCTGCGGAAATTAGAGGTTTCTTGCAGATTTTTGAAAGAATTTCTAAATTAAATTTGTTGCCAATACAAGCAGCGAATTTGAGCAGTTCCTGTGTAGTTTCTGAAAGTTTCTGAATGTTGTAGATAGTTAATTCTACAACATTGTCAGTTATTCCTATTTCTTGGATTTGTTCGATATCCCACTCCCAGTCACCTGTGATTTCGCAGTTTTTCCAAACAATATCTGGTTGTTTGGGGCGCGAATCATAAACGTTAGGTTCGTCTATATTAACAGAATTATTGGTAGATACAGATTTAAACTTTAGCAATTTATTTGAGTAAATATATTTCAGAAGTTGAGTTAAGAAAAATGGATTTCCTCCGGTTTTTTGCAAAAGCACTTCTGCTAAATCTAGGGATTTTTCTGGCGGGCAGTTGAGAGTACCTGCAACGAATTGATTGACGCTGTTAATATCTAAAGGCGAAAGGGCAATCGTGCTGACTTTTCCGCCTATTTTCTTAATTGCTTCGGCGGTGACGATTGCGGGATGACTTGCATCTACTTCTTGTTCTCGATAGGCTCCAATTATTAATAAATATTGACTTTCGAGGTTTGTTGCTAGCAGTTGGATTAACTTGAGCGATGCTGAATCTACCCACTGCAAATCGTCGAGGAAGATTACCAGCGGGTGTGCTTTTTGAGTAAAGACGCGGATGAATTTTTGAAATACTAAGTTAAAGCGATTTTGAGATTCATTTGCTCCTAAATCTGGTACTGGGGGCTGCTGCCCGACAATCATTTCTACTTCGGGAATAACTTCAATAATTACTTGGCAGTTGCCGCCCAGGGCATTTAAGATTTTCTGCCTCCAAACTTGAACTTTGGCTGCTGTTTCTGTGAGGACTTGCCGCAACAAGTCTTGAAAAGCTTGGAGCAAAAAAGCGTAGGGAATATCGCGCTTAAATTTTTCAAATTTGCTTTCTATAAAATATCCATTTTCTCGCACGAGCGGTTTGTAAATTTCATAGACTAAACAGGATTTTCCCAAACCTGCACTACCGGAAATTAATATTATTTGTGTGTTGCCGCGTTTTATGCGATCGAAGGTACTCAGAAGCTGATTAACTTCGGCTTCTCGCCCGTAAAGTTTTTGGGAAATTTGCAGGTGAGTCGATCGATCTTGCTCGCCGAGGGTGATTTGAGGAATTTCGCCTGTGGTTTGCAGTCCGGCGAGACATTTTTCTAAGTCGTACCAAATTCCCAAAGCACTTTGATACCTGTCTTCGGCGGTTTTTGCTAAGAGTTTCATGACGAGCTCGGAAACGACTTGAGGGATTTTTGGTTGATTGATTGTACTGTTTATTTTGTGGTTTATATTCTCGCAAGGAGTAACTGGATTTTTGGCAATATGGCAGTGTACTAATTCCATCGGATCGATCGCACTAAAAGGCACTTCGCCGCAGAGCATTTCATAAAAGGTGATGCCGAGAGAATAAAAATCGGTGCGGTAGTCGATCGCCCGATTCATCCGTCCAGTTTGTTCTGGAGACATATAGGCGAGGGTGCCTTCGAGTAAATTGGGACTGCCCGGGGCGGGGTTTTCGCCCGGTAGCAGCGAGGCGATCGCAAAATCAGCAAGTTTGACATCCCCTGTCTCGATATTGACAATAATATTGCTCGGTTTAATATCTTTGTGGATGATGTGGTGTTCGTGGAGTTGGTCGAGAGTTTTTGCTAGCTTGATGCCGATTTGCAAAAATTGTTGTAAGTCTAGCTGGTTGTTGCTGAGAAATTGTTTGAGAGAAATGCCGCCAAAGTCTTCTAGAATTAAAACAGGAAAGTGATTGTATTTTTCGAGTTGATAAAATTTTACTATTCCTGGCAAATTTAAATTTTTAATAATTTCGGATTCGTGCAGGAGTTGGGCTATTTGTGCTGGGGTTGGGTAGGGCTGCGCGAGGGTTTTGAGGATAACGGGTTTTTGTTTCTCAAGCTGCATTCCTCGATAAATAACTGTGTGATGGTTTGTATAAATTTGTCCGTCAATGCGGTATCCGGGAATGGTAATCATGCTATTTGAGGGTGGCAAAAGTAAAAATTTAAGTTGAGAAATTGAGCTGAATAAACGGGAAACAAATGATTATTTTTGAAGGATCGTTTTCACTTGAATAAGCGGGAAAGAATGATGAGATAATGGTTGAGATATTGCCTGCGATACTGTGAAGATAAGTGTAATACCAATTTCATAAAGTAGCGCTAGATATTACCCCCCCAACCCCCCCAAAGCATCGGCTGTGCTTTATAAACATCTTTCCTAACAATAAAGTTGACAAAAGTAACTACTTGTGTAGGAGTTATTGGGGAGCTCGCTTCCGATCGAATACGAATTATCCTGCAAAAAG
>NZ_JBARVX010000096.1:0-5274 GCF_049646505.1 Microcoleus sp. | reverse complement strand
TGAATGTCGAGCTGCTGGGTTTCGGTTCCAACCGACAGCACTGGAATTGCTTCTAATTGCATCCACAAGCAATCGGGGTATTTGTTGTGAGACTCTAGCGATCGCATATCGGGAGAAGTGCTGGCTCTGCCAGACTGTGATGATGGAGATTTTGACGAGTGTTTGATTTATAATTTATCACATTACAGCATTTTTAGATCGGTTAAAGCTGTAAATTTTGTTTAAAAATTTCCGCCCTTCATTGACTTTGCTGAATTTGGCTTTTTACCCAATTCCGAAATGCTTTCACTAATTCCAGATAATCCATTGTTTCTGCTAGATCCAAAAATCTGACAATCTCTAATATCGGTAAGCTGGGAAATGCTAAACTGATCTCGCCCTCAACGTATCCTCCATTTTCAAATCTGTTGATTCTGAGCCGCGTTCCATTATAAATCCAAACTTCCGGCACTCCCAAATCCGCATAAACCTGCAAGCTATTTTCCGAACGGCTGGTAATATCAATTTCCACCACTAAATCCGGTGGCGGATCTCGATCCATGTCGATTCTTTTTTTGCCTTTAATTGCACTCAGATTTTGGATGTAAAAACATTCATCCGGTTCTGCACCGCTGAGTTTAGGACGCTTAAATGTGGTAGAACCAAGAGGTTCAATTTTCACCTCTAATTCTTCCGCTAAGGTTTCCACAAATCGACCCATTATTGTTTTGAATCGTTCGTGTTCTGGGGATGGTACTATAATTTCAAGATTGCCGCGGTTGTATGTCAGTCGAATTTGCCGATCGCCAATTTCGGCAAGCAAATTTTCGTAGGTTTGCCAACTGATACCCGATAGCTGGACAATTTGTTGGGGCGGGGCGAGAGTTTGAGCGGTCATAGTGCTACTTTGGTGAAGAGTTCGCAGGCGCAAGCTAAGGAAGCAGCCATCGCACTTTTGCATTATATCATCGCAGGAAGCCTAGCCGGGAAACACCGCAGATAAATCCAGAGACAACTCTGGAAAACCGGGAATTACCACAAACTCGTTCGGTAAAACCACTCGTTTGACTCGATAATCGAAACTACCTGTTTGTTTCTGATAAGGTTCGCTGTAGGTTTCCAGTTGAATATCTACCAAATTAAATATCCAATAATCAGAAATTCCCGATTCAGCGTAGAGAGATAACTTAGTTTTGCGATCGTACTTCAAAGTCGAATCAGAAACCTCAATTACCAACAAAATATCAGCACTTTCTGGGTGAGAAGATAAATAATTATCAGAACAATTTCGAGCAATCACCATATCAGGTTCCGGTTCGCTATCATCAGACAAGATAATCGGTTCTTGACCGCGCACGCAGGCACTTTTTGCCATCATCAGGCACAACTCTCCCAGCAATAGCGAGTTACAAGCCGAGTGAAACGTAGTTTTTTTAGCTTTTTTAATAATTTCTCCGCGAATCAATTCAAATCGGTTATCAGACTCAAAAAAACCCAGTTCTGCCAAACGGTGATATTCGGCGATGGAGAATCGTTTTGCAGTTACGGCATTCATAGCTTTTAATTACCCTCTAAAATTACCAACATTCTGATTCTACTCAAAAATCCCGCCCCGTGCCTTCAATTCAATTTTCACGGATTCCGCAATTCCCAAACAACCAGAAAACCTCGTGTTTTTTACTACCGCATTTTTTAATTCAGCGCGGCTCAAATCAGCACCGTTTAAATTGGCACCGCTCAAATCTACGCCGCTCAAATCAGAATTTTTTAAATTAGCATCAGTTAAATTTGCATTTACTAAAATCGCATTCGTTAAATAAGCGCTGCTCAAATTAGCGCCGACTAAATTTGCACCGCTCAAATTCGCCCTGGGTAGCTTTGTCCGCAAATCTGCACCGCTCAAATTGGCGCTGCTGAGTTCAGCATCCCGCAAATTAGCATTGCACAAATTAGCATCAATTAAAACTGCAGCGCTCAGCAATGCACCGCTGAGATCCGCTAAGGTTAAATCGACACCTTGGAGGTTGGTTTCGCGCAAATCCGCGCCGTTAAAATCAGCGTAGTGCAAGTCAAAACCGCTTAAATCAGCTCCGGCAAAATCCTCGACGGGATTCAAACCAACTGTTTCTGCAAGTTGTAGAAAACTATTATTTTTATCAGTTAAAAACAGTTGCCGCACGATCGCCAATTGCTGCTGCCGGTACTCGTCGGCTTTCTCGTAATTTGCTAAATGCTTGCAAGCAATCTTCAAATTCTTGAGAGCACTGCGCTCAATGCGATCGTCGCTGTGGGCGCGGGCGATCGACAACTGCTGCTGATAACATTCGATCGCACCAGGTAAATCGCCATTAGCATCGCAAGCCAGCGCCCAATTTTCCAAAGCTTCCAACTCAGATCGAAAGTCGCCCGTTTCCCGCGCGATCGTCAAACGCTGCTGCTGGTAATCAATAGCACCAGAAAAATCAGACAGAGCACAGCAAGCATTCCCCAAATTTCCCAAAGCATTTGCTTCGCCCCGGCGATCGCCAATTTCCCGCGCCAACACCAAATGCTGCTGGTAACAGTCGATCGCCCGATCGTAATTCAAGAGCGCTTCGTAAGCTACGCCCATATTACCGAGCGCCGCACCCGCTCGGCGCTTATCGCCAATTTCCCGATACAGCGCCAGCGCTTCCCGCCAAGAATCCAGCGCCGCCTCAAATTGGCGCGCCTGATACTGCGAAATCCCCTGCTTGATTAACTCGCTAGCTTGTTCGCTCATACTGTCAAAATTAGTTAATAACTCAAATTGATATTAACTGAGATACTACACCATTCTCAATAAGCTTTTTATGAACAGGCTGTCCGGCCTGTTCTTGAGAATGGTGCAAGATGTGATACCAAATTCATAAAATAGCGCTACATATCTACCCCCCCCACCCCCCCCTTGTAAAGGGGGGGGAGTCAAACTTTCAGTAGTAGCATAATTTTATGAAATTGGTATGAGTCTTAAGTGACTCAAAGCGGTAATTGCTAATCGGTAATCGGGAATCGGTACGGCCAATCCCCCTCTCGCATCCGTATTTCCACCAGCGCGATCGCCAAAAAAGACAAAAAAAAAGAGAGAGTTACCTAAGTAACTCTCTCTGCCATCAGGGTGCATCTACATAACACAATATAACACTATCGGTATGAGGGGTTAAACCCCCAAAGTGTAAAGATATTGTAAAGAAATGTATATTAACTATAAAGTTACCATGAAGCGGGATCGCAGATCGCGCGGCGGGATCGGGAAAAACCGATCGCCCAAAGCGCTCTGAGGCTGCACAATCCCCCGATCTCGTTTCCGGCTGCATCGGAATCATACAATCGAGTCAACTCTCAACAGCCAACTCTCAACAGCCAACAGCCAACAGTCAACAGTCAACAGTCAACAGTCAACAGTCAACAGTCAACAGTCAACAGTCAACAGTCAACAGTCAACAATTCCCCAGGAGTGCAACCGGAATTGACATCAAGTGTTGCAGCTCAGCCGTCAAGCTTGGCAGCCAGCAACTCATTAGTCAATTTCGGATCTGCCCGGCCGCCCGTTTCCTTCATCACCTTACCGACAAAAAAGCCCAACAGCTTAGTTTTGCCAGCCCGGTACTGTTCGAGCTCCTTGGGATTGGCGGCCAACACTGCATCGATCGCCCGATCGATCGCCCCAGTATCCGAAATTTGAATCAAACCCTTGCTTTCAACCAACTTAGTCGGCGAACCGCCGCTTGCTAGCAACTCCGGCAAAATATCCTTAGCAATTTTGCCGCCGATCGTGCCAGCATCAATTAGCGCCAGCAGTTCGGCCAAATCCTGCGGTTGAAAAGGAATTTCTGAAATCGCCAGCTTCTGATTTTTCAGATAAGCAGTAATATCGCCCATCACCCAATTGGCAGCTTGTTTAGCAACAGCACCGGCGGCGATCGTTTTTTCAAAATACTCCGCCACCGCTTTGTCGTCAGTCAAAACCCGCGCGTCGTAGGGAGAAAGAGCGAGTTGAGTTTCGTAGCGGTGCCGCTTTTCGGCGGGCAATTCCGGCAGTTGAGCTTTCCAATCCTGCAATTGCTCCGTTGAAACTTCGATCGGAGGCAAATCCGGTTCCGGGAAATAGCGGTAATCGCTCGCACCTTCCTTAATCCGCATAGTGAAAGTACACTGCTTTTTTTCATCCCAAAGCCGCGTTTCTTGGACGATTGTTTCGCCGTTTTCGATAGCTTGAACTTGCCGCTCGATCTCGTAATCGATCGCCCGTTCGATCGCATTAAAAGAGTTCATATTTTTAATTTCCACCTTCGTGCCGAACTCTTTTCTGCCCACCGGGCGCACCGAAATATTCACGTCGCAGCGGAGCGAACCTTCCTGCATATTCCCGTCCCCAACCCCGATGTAACGGACGATCCGGCGTATTTCTTGACCGTATTCGGCAGCTTCCGCGCCCGATCGCAAATCCGGTTCCGAAACAATTTCGATTAGAGGCACGCCGGCGCGGTTGTAATCCACCATTGAATAGGTAGAACCGCTGAGCCTGTCGCTGCCGCCGTGAACCAATTTGCCTGCATCTTCCTCCATGTGCAACCGAGTAATCCCGATTTTTTTTCTAGTAGAATTGCCCGCCTCGTCCACCAGTTCAATTTCGATCGAACCGTTAGTGGCGATCGGCAAATCGAACTGAGAAATTTGATAATTTTTCGGCAAATCGGGATAAAAATATTGCTTGCGGTCAAACTTGCTGTAAGGTGCAATTTCGCAGTTGAGAGCCAGCCCAGCTTTCACCGCATACTCCAGAACTTTTTGATTTAACACCGGCAAAACTCCCGGCATTCCCATACAAATTGGGTCAATGTTAGTATTTGGGGCATTACCAAATTCTGTAGAAGAACTGGAAAAAATTTTAGTATTCGTACTCAATTGACAGTGAGTTTCCAGACCGATAATGGCTTCGTACTGAGTTTGATTTTTTATCGAAGAGGGTGCAGCGGCAGTCATAGGCGACCTAAAAAAATGAATAACTTTAGATTATATTTTAACTTTTTATTGGCAAACCTGACAAATCTCGCCAGTCCCGATTCCCGCCGTCAAGGAAGCTGTTTCGCTCTGTTGTAGGGGCACTACCCCTACAAAACCTTGTTTTTGGTGAGACTGAAACCGCCGGGCCCGGCAGCGAGATTTTTGATAACTCCCCAGCAGTCGGGCGATGTCAGCTTTGTTTACTCTGGTGCGATCGTTATTTCATCCAAAGATGCGATCGCCACATCAGCCTTTTCCAAATGACTAACC
>NZ_JBARVX010000095.1:0-22401 GCF_049646505.1 Microcoleus sp. | reverse complement strand
ACTCAAGACAAAAAGCGATCGTTTTTTGGCCAACTGCAAGACCAAATGCGCTGGGACGACAAACTGATGGATTGGGCAATGGCAAGCCCCGGACTGCGGGTGCAATTGTTTAGATTTATTGACTGTTTGCCCGCCCTCCGCAGCAAGCCGGAAATTGCCCGCCACTTGCAAGAATACCTGACTGTGGAAGAGGTAGAATTGCCCGAAGCTTTGAAAAAATTGCTCAGCTTTGCTAACGCTGATTCTGTCCCCGGTCAATTGGCGGCGACGACGGTTGCGCCTGCGGTGGAAACTTTGGCACACAAGTATATTTCTGGGGAAAATATCAAGCAGGTAATTAAAACCTTAGAGCGACTTCGCAAAGATAAAATGGGTTTTACAGTTGACCTTTTGGGGGAAGCTGTGATTACAGAAGCTGAGGCGGAAAGTTATCTCAACCGCTATTTGGAATTGATGGCGGAACTCGCGAAGGCAGCGAATAATTGGTCGCAGGTAGATGCTATTGACAAAGCTGATGGCGAAACTTTGCCGCGAGTGCAAGTATCTGTCAAATTAACGGCTTTTTATTCTCAGTTTGACCCGCTGGATGCTAAAGGCAGCGAGGAGAAAGTCAGCGAGAGAATTCGCCTGTTATTGCGCCGCGCCCAGGAGTTGGGAACTGCCGTTCACTTCGACATGGAACAGTACGCCTACAAGAGTTTAACTCTCAGCATTCTCAAAGACTTATTGTTAGAGGAAGAGTTTCGCAGCCGCACGGATATTGGTATCACGTTGCAGGCATATTTGCGCGACAGCAAGCAAGATTTGCAAGAGATTATTGCGTGGGCTAAAAAACGCGGCAATCCCATAACTGTACGGCTGGTGAAAGGCGCTTATTGGGATCAGGAAACTATCAAGGCGATGCAGAAAGATTGGCCGCAGCCGGTCTACAATGATAAGGTTGCTACGGATGCTAATTTTGAAGCAATGACGCAGTTGCTGCTAGAAAATCACGACTATTTGTATGCAGCAATTGGCAGCCACAACGTGCGATCGCAAGCTAGGGCGATCGCCATTGCCGAAACTCTCAACATACCGCGCCGCCGCTTTGAAATGCAGGTACTGTACGGTATGGGCGACAAATTGGCGAAGCTTTTGGTCGATCGGGGTTATCGCGTCCGAGTATACTGTCCCTACGGCGATTTGTTGCCGGGAATGGCTTATTTAATCCGCCGATTGCTGGAAAATACCGCCAACAGTTCCTTTATCCGGCAAAGTTCCGAAGAAATGCCGATCGAACAATTATTAGCCGCCCCAGTAGCCAACGGCAACGACCAGCTAGTTTACAGCAAAGTATTCCCCAACGTCGCCGATACCGACTACGCCAATACCAAATTGCGGCAACAAGCAGAAACAGCCATCAAATCAGTGCGGGAAAACTTAGGAAAAACCTACTTACCCCTAATCAATGGCGAGTACCAAAATACCGAAACCACAGTTAACTCTCTCAACCCTTCCAATCCCGCAGAAATAGTCGGCAAAATCGGATTGATTTCGGAAGAACAAGCAAAACTTGCCCTAGAATCAGCCAAATCTGCCTTTACAGGCTGGCGCAAAACCCCCGTCCGCCAGCGCGCCGGAGTTTTGCGAAAAGCAGCAGAATTGATGGAACAAAAGCGGCACGAACTGTCAGCTTGGATGGTATTTGAAGTCGGCAAACCTGTCAGAGAATGCGATGCCGAAGTTTCCGAAGCGATCGATTTTTGCCGCTACTACGCCGACGAAATGGAACGGTTGGAACAAGGGCAAAATTACGATGTAGCCGGAGAAAACAACCGCTACACCTATCAGCCGCGCGGCATTTCTTTGATTATTTCCCCTTGGAATTTCCCCCTGGCAATTCCCGTAGGCATGACAGTTGCATCGCTGGTTGCTGGTAACTGCACTTTACTAAAACCAGCGGAATTTTCCTCAGTAATTGCGGCAAAAATAGCTGAGATTTTGCTAGAAGCAGGCATTCCTAAAGGCGTATTTCAATACGTGCCTTGCAAAGGTTCAACCGTGGGCGCGTACATGGTGAAACACCCCGACGTTCACATGATTACCTTCACCGGTTCTCAGGAAGTTGGCTGTCAGATTTATGCGGATGCTGCGATTTTGCAGCCGGGACAAAAACACCTGAAACGAGTAATTGCGGAAATGGGCGGCAAGAATGCAATTATTGTCGATGAAAGTGCGGATTTAGACCAAGCCGTGGCGGGGGTGGTTTATTCGGCATTTGGATACAGCGGTCAAAAATGTTCTGCTTGTTCGCGCGTAATTGCGATCGAATCGGTGTACGATACTTTTGTGGAAAGATTGATAGAAGCTGCGCGATCGCTCAATGTCGGTGCAGCCGAAAATCCCGGCACTCAAGTCGGGCCAGTCATCGATGCCACCGCCCAGTCGCGCATCCGCGAATACATCGAAAAAGGTCGCGCCGAAGCTAAGATAGCCTTAGAAATGGCGGCACCCGAAACCGGTTATTTTGTCGGCCCAGTGATTGTTACGGAAGTATCGCCGACTGCAACTCTCGCCCAAGAAGAAATTTTTGGCCCGGTGTTGTCGGTGATTCGGGCAAAAAATTTCAGCGAAGCGATTGCTATTGCTAACGGTACAAACTTTGCGTTAACCGGCGGATTGTATTCTCGCACGCCTTCGCATATCGATCGCGCCCAAGCCGATTTTGAAGTCGGAAACCTGTACATAAATCGCGGAATCACCGGCGCAGTGGTATCGCGGCAACCCTTCGGAGGATTCAAACTTTCGGGAGTTGGTTCCAAAGCCGGCGGCCCGGATTACTTGCTGCAATTCCTCGAACCGCGCACAATAACCGAAAATATTCAGCGGCAAGGTTTTGCGCCGATTGAAGGAGTGGATTAAAAAACCTATTGGTAGGGTGCGCCGGACGGTGCACCTTACTAAACAATTTAATATCAAATAAGTTATTGCACAAATGGAAATAACTAAAAACAGCAATAAAGTGCATCTTTTTCAGGCATTGCCTCCGAAGGGACTGCGAGTTGTAATCGTTGTTTTATTAGTTCTAGGCATATTTTTTCGCTTCGCCAACCTAGGACAGAAAGTTTACTGGATAGATGAAAGTTACACATCCCTGCGGATATCTGGCTATACAGAAGCTGAGTTTATTCAGCAAGTAGGTGACGGAAAAATTCGGGATATTCAATACTTACAAAAATACCAGCGGATTAATTCAGACAAAAGCGTAGTCGATACTGTAAAAGGATTAGCATTAGAAGAACCTCAACTCGCTCCTCTGTATTTTATAGCAACCAGATTTTGGGTGCAACTGTTCGGCGATTCAATAGCTGTAACTAGAAGTATGTCGGCAGTTTTTAGTTTGCTCGCATTGCCTTGTATGTATTGGCTGTGCTTAGAATTATTTGAGTCCTCGCTGACAGCTTGGTTGGCAGTTTCATTACTAGCTGTATCGCCTTTTCAAATAGTTTACGCTCAAGAAGCTCGACCTTACAGCTTGTTTGTATTAGTAGTTTTACTCTCAAGCGCAACTGTGCTGCGGGCGATGCGGCTAAACACTAACAGCAGTTGGGCACTTTATGCCGTAACAGTAGCGCTGGGATTTTATTCTCACCTATTATTTGCACTGGTGGCGCTAGGGCAGGGAATTTATGTAGTAGTTATAGAAAAATGGCGGATTAATAAAACTGTTATTGGCTATTTTATAGCATCAATTTTGGGATTTATTGCTCTATCTCCCTGGACTATAATATTTCTAAAAAATTCGCATAATGCCAGTGAAAAAACAGCATGGCAGTCTGTCAAAATACCTGTGTTGCAATTAATAAGAAATTGGATTTTGAACATTAGCCGTCAATTTTTAGATGTGGGATTGTACTCGGATTTGCCGCGATTCTATTTGATATTTATTCTGCCAGTTATTTTAATGATTTTAATAAGTGTCGGATATGCTGTTTATTTCCTTGTAAATCAGACACAAATACGTGTTTGGTTGTTTGTGGTGACATTGATGTCCGTGACAGTAGCGATTTTCTTGCCAGCAGATTTAATTTTGGGAGGGATTCGGTCTATCAATACTCGTTACATGATTCCCTGTTATTTAGGAATGCAGATATCTGTTGCTTACCTGCTGGCTGAAAAAATTATATCTCCTACAGTGAAACTCCAATTCCAAAAACTGTGGAGGCTGGCTTTGGCTGCTGTACTCTCTATTGGAATTATATCCTGCTGCATCTATTTGCCGGCCGACTCTTGGTGGAATAAAGACCGCTCTTATATTAACATCCCGATCGCCCGCACGATCAACTCAGCTTCTCGGCCTTTACTGGTTGCAGACTTGTGGGTGTATAGTGTAGATACGATCGCTAATTTACTCAGTCTGAGTTACCTGCTAGTTCCCCAAACTAAATTTATCGTATTCCCGCCTAAAGTTGTGGAAATTCCGCCAAACTTTAACGAAATTTTTCTCTACGCGGGTGTCCCCGAATTAAAAACTGAAATAGAAAAAAATACTCCTTATGAAATTTCAACTATTTACACTCTAAAAAATCAAGATATAATTTTGAGCAAATTGCAAAAAAAATGAATCATGGTGGAAAAAATACGTTTTAATGTTGCTAGGAAATGGTTGAGTTTTCTGATAATCGCTTTATTAGTTATTGGCATATTTTTTCGCTTCGCAAATCTCGACCGCAAATTTTACTGGATCGACGAAACCTATACTTCTTTGAGAGTTTCGGGCTACACCGAAGCGGAAATTATCAAACAAATTTCCTACCAGCAAATAATCTCGCCCTCGGATTTACAAAAATACCAGCAGGTAAATTCCGAAAAAACCTTAAGCGATACCCTGAATTCCTTAGCAACCGAAGACCCGCAGCACCCGCCGCTGTATTATGTACTAGCGCGATTTTGGGCGCAATGGTTCGGCACTTCAGTTACAGCAATGAGAAGTTTGGCAGCCCTGATTAGCTTGCTAGTATTTCCCGCCATTTATTGGCTGGCTTGGGAGTTATTTGAATCCTCAGCAGTAGCATGGATGGCGATCGCAATTTTTGCGATTTCTCCCTACCACATCTTATTTGCCCAAGAAGCCAGACAGTACAGTTTGTGGACATTAACTACTATTTTATCCAGTGCGGCCTTGCTGCGATCGATGCGCCCCGATGAAAATCAAAATCCAATTTGGCTGGTTTCCCACTGGGCGCTTTACGCAGTCACAGCAGCAATGGGATTTTACACCCACTTGTTATTTGTCTGCGTCGCCGCCGCCCATGCAATCTACGTCGCAATTATTGCCAACTGGCGCGATGTCAAAACATTTGTTGCCTATTACGTAGCAGCTTTAATCGCTTTAATCTGCTTCATGCCTACCCTGGTAAATACTGTAGAAAATTTCAATCAAATTAGAAGCACAACATTATGGGCAGAACAGACAAGTCTGTTAAGATTAGTTAGCAGGTGGGCGGGCGCCCTCAGCATAGCATTTTTTGATATTGGCATTGATGGAAGTGCCAGCGCCGCACAACTAGCGTTGCTAATTCCCGCTGGCCTCGCGATTCTAGCTTTAGTGGGCTATGCGATTTATTTTCTGTGCCGGCAAACACCAAAGCGGGTTTGGTTGATGGTATTGTTATTAATTGCCACAACTGCAATATTTTTAGCTTTGCCCGATATACTAAAAGGGGGAAGGCGATCGGGAAATCCGCGATATTTAGTTCCTTGTTATGTGGGAATTCAGCTAGCAGTTGCTTACCTGCTGTCTGCGAAAATTAGCAACAATCTCGATAATTTTAAACAGCAAAAACTGTGGAAAATAGTAATAGCTGTACTGTTTTTAGCAGGGATAGTATCCGGTGGAGTTAGTTCTGGGGCCGATACTTGGTGGAATAAAGGCAGCGGCTGGCTTGGGGCAGAATTGGAAGTAGCAAGAATAGTGAATCAAGCCAGCAATCCCCTGATAATCAGCGATGCGAATATCGCATACATGATGGCTTTGAGTTATCGCCTAGAACCAAAAGTAAAACTGCTAATAGAACCGCGCTGTTATACTTCTTGCTACAAAAATCAAGAATTGGCACGAAAAAAACCTGAACCCCCGACAATTCCCGGCGGTTTGGGCGACTTGTTTTTATACAGACCTTCCTCAGCTTTGCGATCGGCAATTGGAAAACAAAACTATCAAATAGATCCGGCGGTTAGTAATGTCGATCTCAATCTCTGGAAAATTACTAAAAAATAATCTAAAAGATTGGGGGAAAAAACATTTGGTTCGCTGTGAAATACGGCCCAGCAACTAAATTTTTGAAAGTATGTCGCAAGTAGAGTAGAATATGGCTGCTTTTCGCGGTAAGCTATAAGTCATACCAAATTGATAAAATAGCGCTACATATCTACCCCCCCCCAACCCCCCCTTATAAAGGGGGGGAGTCAAACTGTCGGTAGTAGCATAACTTTATGAAATTGGTATCAATAATCAAAAAACAACATAAAAATCTAAAATGACAGTCACTGAAACTTCAAATATTCGCAAACTGCTGTGCGATCCAGAGTTAGGGCTGATCCCTCACCTAGAAAAGTGCTTGAAAGATTTGCACTCGTCGGCGATCGCCAGCGGAGAGAAATTTAAGGTAGAACCTTACGATATCGAACTGCAAAGCTGCGACACCCAGAAGCATCCCAACGACCAAAGACCGATCGTCACTCAGTCAGTGTTAATCAAAATTCCCTTGACAGGGAAAGCTGAAGACAAGATCCACTTATTTCTGATTGCAAGTGACTTGCAGAACCAAATCGACATCAAAATCATCGACTGGAGTGCCTTAGAACGCCGCCAATACGACATTCACGGCATCCCCTTAAAGCAGCCGATTACCAAAATTGAGGGCGAGATGAAATACGAGTTAGTATTCGATCGACCAAATCACTGCTGCATCACTCTGTGCCGCCAATTTGACTTGATTTACGCCGCCAATTATTAAGGATCGGAGTTGGTGGTTGACGCTGCAACTATACAAAATTAGGACTGAGGATCGAAAACTTAATAACTTAAACACCTCCTACAGTCCTATCTCGTGTCAGTTGCTTTCTTCAAAGGAGGCAGAGCCTCCGGATCTGCATTACCAGGCAGAGCCTGGTAACGAGCAATAAGGAGGCAGAGCCTCCGGATCTGCATTACCAGGCAGAGCCTGGTAACGAGCAATCGCTTAAGTTATTAAATTTTCATTCCTAAAGTCCTTCTTGAAATTGCGATGAGGAAAAACTGAATTCCTCACTACAAACCCGATCGAATTTAAACCGATCGATTGGCAGTTTCCGCCAGAATCTGCTTAATTTGAGCAGGAGTCAGATTCGGATTTGCCTGCAACATCAAAGCGATCGCCCCAGCTACGTGCGGCACTCCCATTGAAGTACCCGCAACATATCGATAGGGAATCCCCGGTTGAGAAAGCGGCACAGTTGAATAAACGTCACCAGAATCTGCCCTGCCACCGTCGCCGCCGGGAGCAACAAAATAATTGAGCGCCTCCGCACCCGCTTGGTTAGAATAATCTGCAAACAAGCCGTTGCGGCTAACACCACCGACAGCAATTCCTACCTCGTTGGCAAACCGAGCCGGATAATCCACCTCCGGGCGAGCATCATTTCCGGCTGCCGAAATTACGATCGCGCCTCGAGCTTCAGCGGCTCGAACAGCATCCAATTCTCGATCGTTAAACTGTTTGCCCCCCAAACTCACATTAATTATTTTAGCTCCATTTGCCACCGCATAATTAATCGCATCAATTTCATCCCTAATTTTGCCCACTCCCGCCTCATCGAGTATTTTCAAAGGCATAATCTTCGCAGTTGGAGCCGTTCCAGTAATTCCTACCCCATCTTTTTTCGCAGCAACTAAACCCGAGATATGAGTGCCGTGACTGTTATCATCCATCGGGTCATTATCGCCGCTAACAAAATCCCATCCCCGGAAATCATCAACAAATCCATTACCATCATCATCAACGCCGTTGCTAGCTTTATTGCGACCGCCCGCATCAACGCCGATTTCCCCCGGATTGCTCCAAACATTCCCGGTCAAATCCGGGTGATTGTAGTCTATTCCGCTGTCGATAACTGCTACTACAATACCGTCTCCAGTCAAGCCTTGCGCCCAAACTTCTGGAGCTTTAATTAAATCTCTGCCCCACTCGTCGCCGCCCAAGTCGGGAACGTCAGGAAAAGTTGGAACACCCGCAGCCTTAGCAACTGCTGCCGCTGCATTCACCAAACCAAACCCAAAACGAGAGTCAAAGCCAGGTAAGTTGCTAATATTGTTGGCTGAAATAGTTGGAGGGGTTGCAGACAGATTTAGGGTAAAGTTTGTACTTTCTCGATCTTGATAAACTCGAATAAAGTAAGTTCCTGCTGCCAAACTTTTGATGTCGATCGCTTCCGGCGATAAATCCGGTTCTTGAGAAGAAGCAATAATATCGGTAAAGTCAATAGAATTGTCGCCGTTAATATCTTTAATTACAGCAACGTCAACATTTGCACTAAAATCGCTGACAGTTAATTTAAAGTCGCGAGTTGCAGGCAAAGTAAAGCGGTAAAGGCCGTCTGGTTGAGCGCTGCTAACTGAGTCGGCGATGGTTTGAGTGCTGTCCAAAACGCCTAAGTCGCGAGCTTGACTTAGTTGGTTTCCCAATACGCTACTTGCAGAGATGAATGTATCTGCGAGGTCTTGTGGAGATGCGTTGGCTACCAAGCCTAAAATAGCATTGGATTGGCGAATCTTAATTAATGTATTGGAAATTCCGGGGGCGATCGCGATTTCTTCGAGAATCAAGTCAGCTTCGGTAAGATTGTCAGTCAGCCCGATCGCATCCACAAAACTGTTAAAGTCAGTAATGATATCAGCGGCTGCGGGATCGGAGACTGCCGTGTCGCTGCGGAGGACGAAGGTATCGGAGCCCAAACCCCCTGTCAGGGTATCTGTGCCCCCATCGCCTACTAAAACGTCGTTAGCGCGGCCGCCGTAGAGGGCATCATCTCCCCTACCTCCCTGCAGGGTATCGCTGCCAGAATTGCCAAATAAGAAGTCATTGCCGGTACCGCCGTTAAGCAAGTCATTTCCGACACCGCCGAATAGTGTATCGGAATTGCTGCCGCCGAGGAGTCTGTCGTTACCGCTGTTACCGTTGAGGCGATCGGCATCCGAGGAACCGACAATAAAATCGTTGCCTCCGAGGGCAAAAAGTCCGTTAGGATAAGGAGTCAAAAAGCCCGGAGTTAATGCGAAACTGTTGGGACTATCATCTAAAAGATAGGAGAGATTGTCAGAACTCGGGCCTGCCATAGAATTTTACTCCTCAAGTACGATCGATCTAAATTTTAGATATAAAACATGAAATTGTGGTTAAGAAATCTACAATCCCAAATTCACTAATCAGGATCGGAAAATGGGAAAACAACACTTGCATCGACTGCAGAATTTTTTCAAGCTGGCGAAATCGCGTTTAAAGCCTTATGTTCGCTATGTGATTCTGGGCGGGACGTTTGTATTTATTGCGAAAGCTTTTTTCACTCACTGGCGAGAAGTTGCGAACATCCAAATTCGAGCCGAAAGTTTTCCCTTGCTGGCGATCGCCCTCGGCATTACTTTGCTGTCTCTGATTTTTGTCGGCTGGGTGTGGATGTTAATTTTGCGGGAATTCGGTCAATATGTAAATGCACGGTGGGCGATTCAAGTTTTTCTGAAAACTAATATTGCGAAGTATTTGCCGGGGAATATTTGGCATTTTTGGGGTCGCATCTTGGAGGCGAAAAAGGCTGGTATTTCCTCTAAATTTGCTACTCTCAGCGTGTTGCTCGAACCGCTGCTGATGGCTTCTGCGGGCGTGCTGATTGGGTTGATTTGTTTTGACAAATTCAATGGGTTTTTGCGGATTGTCGGTTCTGCTGCGATTTTAACGGCGATTCATCCCCGAATTTTAAATCCGATCGTCCTATTTGTGGAGCGGTTGAAGTTATCGAAGAAGAATGGGGAAAATGCCAAGGTTGAGGAGGTGGCGGGCGATCGACCAATTTCGCGTTTAGAGTCTAGCTCCAATCTAGCTAAAAACACATCGGGTGTCAAGTCCCCCCGCGAAATTAATTTACCAATTAAACGCTATCCTTTAGTGCCGTTAATCGGACAAATATGTTTTATCGGATTGCGGGGCTGCGGTTTTTTGCTAACGGTAATGGCTTTAAATCCGGTGAATTCGATTGATATTCCGAACTTGTTCGGTGCTTTTTGTTTGGCGTTTGTGGTGGGTTTAGTGGTACCGGGTGCGCCCGGAGGGATGGGAGTATTTGAAGCAACGGCGATCGCCCTGCTGTCCGATCGCTTTTCTGTGGCTATAATTTTGAGTGCGGTGGCTTTGTATCGGATAATTAGTATTCTGGCGGATGTTTCGGGTGCTGCTTTGGCAAAGATCGATCGCCAGCGCGATCGGCACAGTAAGTGAGTGGGAAAATATACAGCATTTCTTAGAAAGATGAGGGGCATTGGCCAAACAGGGCATAGGGCATAGGGCATGGGGCATGGGGCATGGGGCATACCTCACGACGCGATCGAACTGCTATACAATGCCAGCAGGCTTACTAGGGAGCATTTCATATTTGTAAAAACACTTATTCTGGTTCTTTGCTTCTGACTCTTTCCTTCTGCTTTCTGTCTCCTGTCTCAAAACTATAATTCACATATTTTTACTGGATTGTTGGTGTTTGAAGGTGTACCGCAGTTAGATTGGTTGGCTAGTTGGTGAATAGACTTCGTGGCATTAGAGGAAAAGGCGATCGGCTGTGGAACTAAACCGATTATAGTTGCTAAAATAAAGATAAACTTCTCTTTATTTATAACCAGATTATGACTATTGAACAAATCAACGCTATCGTCAAAACTCTTCCCCAAAACCAAGCTAGCAAAATTCTCACTTTCGCTGAGTTTATTCGTGCCAAGTACCTGAATGCTCGCCAATTCACCGATACAGTAGACTCTATAACTTCTTGGCAGGAAGTGGTTTATTCCCTAGCTGGAACTTGGGCAGAAGACTTTCCTACTCTGGAAGAGATTCGTGCCGAGTCGGGGGAAAATATTTTGCGGTATAGCTTCTAGATGTACATAACAAAGGGGCGATAGAACTTCGTCTGTTTTTGCTAAAATTAAATATCTCTAAATATTATCAATTAGGAGCCTTTGACGCTTTATGTCTAAGCAATCAGTCATCACAAAGTATATTGAAATTACACCGGGAGTGCTTGGTGGTAAACCACGCATTGCGGGTCATCGAATTTCTGTAGCACATATCGCTGAAATGTATCTTAATATGGGAGAGTCGATCGAAAAAATCGCTAGGGACTATAATTTGTCGCCGGCTTCGGTTCATGCGGCCATGACTTACTATTACGATAATCGAGAAGAAATTGACCGCCGCACTGCTGAATCAGATGCTTTTGTCGAAGAGTTGAAGCGTCAGAGTCCACCTTGAAGCTCTGGTTTTGATTTATGAAGTGTACGCGCCTGAAAAAATGGTTGGGCGTGTTGAGTTTTTGTGAGAAATGGCAAAGGGCGATCGCACTTTTGAACCGCAGATATCCCTATTGACAGAATAAATTGTTTTAGCTAAGATAAAGTTTAGTGAAAATTGCCAAATATAGCAGATGCACATAATCAGCTATCGGCGGATGCGTGAATATAGCGAAAGTCATGCTGATTGTCGGGAAGCCCTGGATAACTGGTTTAAAATTTCTAGCAAAGCTAAATGGTCAAATTTAGTAGAAGTGCAATCTGTTTTCCCTAAAGCTGAAGCCGTGGGAGGTTTTACGGTTTTCAATATCAAAGGTAACAACTATCGATTGATAGTTAGTATCGATTATGAAAGCCAATTGATTTATATCAAATATATTCTTACTCATGCTGAATACGATAAGGAGAACTGGAAAAATGACCCTTATTTTTAATCGAGATAAATACAAAGAGTTATTGTCTCAGTATCAGCCCAAAATAATTAGAAATGAAGCTGAGAATGAAAAAGCTTTGGTGATGGTGGAAGAGTTTATGCACCGTCGCGATCGCACTCCTGAAGAAGATGAGTTATATGAATTGTTGATTGCATTGATTGAAAAATTTGAGGAAGAATACTACGCACCCGGAGCAACAGCTACTCCTCATTCACTGTTGTTGTTTTTGATGGAACAGCGATCGCTAAAACCTGCGGATTTAGTGGGAATTATTGGCTCTGAAGAAGGAGTATATCAACTGGTTAACGGTGAGGGATATTTCAGCAAAGAGCAGGCGTTGATTCTGGGTAGTTTGTTTCATGTAGAGCCGAGTTTATTTACTAATTAGCTGATGGATGTAGTGGGGATTAAGGGCGATCGCCCTTTTTGTCGTCAAGGGCGATCGTACTTTTTAGCAATCGCAGATGAATGGGGATGGATTAAGGGCGATCGCACTTTTTAGCAACTGCAGACGAGCGCTGGTTTTTGTCAATTTTGCAGAATGTATTGACTGATAATATTTTTGAGTTCTTGAGGAGCTTCTTTGGCAATCGCCGCTCCTAAATCGGGACGGACAACCCACCACCAAACCAGTTGTTCTAAACGATCGGGAGGATTTTCATTAGGACACAATTCGATCGTACCTTCATTGACACCAATAATATTAGCACAAAGGTCATTAGCAATACTAACACGAGCGTCTAGATTTTCAAACTGTACGATGTCTTGCCAGCTAATTTCATTGGGAATAGAATTGAGGATTGATTGGATATCTAGAGTCAGCATTAAACTGTTCCTCCGAAAGCTATAATAACTCTAATGCCAAAGTCTTGTTGTTCTGCAAAAGATTGAGTGCTGAGCCATCCTCTCACGGTTAGAGTATTCGTACCTGTGAGTTCAGGTTGGACGGAGTTGTAGAAATTGGTAATTTCCTGATGAATTGACCCAGTACCGTGTTCTAGCCGGACGAGATTGCCTGTATTGTGTATTGCTTGGGCCCCGAATCTCTGTAAATTTGATGTTGTTTGCCCAACTATATGATGCCACGCTAACCCCGCTCCTGCCACCCCGATCGTTCTTTTAAATTCACCAAAAGTTTGAAACCCTTGTCCGGCTGTTATAGGTGAGATGACTGTCCTTGATGCTAGTTCTCTAGCTAGTCGTCTCGCTATTTCTCGTCGAGTTTCCTCTGTCATTTATGCGAGTTAGCTTTGACTACTTTAATTTAATTTTACGATCGTTTATCACGCTTAAATCCCGATCGGCATATTCAGAAAAGTCACCCAAATTATGTACTTCACCTTTAGCTGCTTGGGCGAGGCCGCACTTAACGGCGGCTAATGCTTGGGGGTTTTGCCACAACCACTGTTCGCGATCGGGTATGTTGGTTATTGGGTCTAATAAAATTTGTCCGGCTTCGTTGACGAGAACGCGATACTCGGTTGATTTGGGTTCGAGGTTTAAACTTAGGTGTCCTTGGTTATCTGTGCTGATTAAGTTTTTCAGAGTCCAAAACATATTTTTCAGCTATTATATAATTGAGTAAAACTCAACCTATAGAGTTTTACTCAATTATAACAAATTAGATGTTGTTTGTCTATTCTGATTTTAAGGGCGATCGCACTTCGTTAAAATAAAGGCGCTCGGACTAGATAAAGGGGGATAGACACTGTTGCTAAAGTACACTCTGTTATGCTTTAATGATAGCAGCTTGTTATCGGGGTATAAATCTGGCTGATTTACCATCAGAAACTACGGAAATCATCAATTAATTAAAACAGCAGTCGTTAAATATTGTTAATAAAGCTTTAGCCTTGGAATTAACCATTTTTGAACTATTTGGAGAGACAGACGCAACGATTGCGGCACTAGATGAAATGAAAAGTGCAGCCGAAAATGCTGAATCTTCCTACTCCCAACTATCTACTATCCAGCTTCAAATTGCCCAAGCTCAACCTGTTGCCTCTAGTGATATGTTACAATTACTAGAACGAGCTATAGCACGAACCCAAGCAAGGATTCCCGCACTGGAGCGTAGTATTGAAGAAGTTAAGATGGAATATAACTTGCCATGAATAAACAACCGCGCATCCCCGATCCAGAAACATCTAAACGTTTACTAGCTAATCTCCGTCGAACTCGTTTGGAGGTTCAAGAAGTCAATTTAGAATTGGGAGAGATTAATGCGATGCTGGCAGAACAGCAACGCCTGCAAAGATTGAATCGAGTCAGGCGATCGCTCGATAGCTCAACAGTAGAAGTATAAATTTGTTAGCAAAACCTGCCAAAATTTTAAGGAACGCGATCGCACTTTTTTAACCACAAATAGAGGTGGGGTGATGAAGGGCGAGCGCGCTTTTTGTCGTAAGGGCGATCGCACATGAGAAGCAACGAGTTTTCGCCTCATTGTACGGCTATTTTAACTTCTTTATTCAAAGAGAATCGTTCTATTTCTAGAAATTCAAAATCGCCAAGATTAATGGGAAATTCTAGACAGTCTCCGCGATTAAATTGAGACAATAGCTTATACAGTTTAACACTGGCTTCCTGATTCCATTTAAAGGTTTTACAGAAATGCACATCGCCCTTGATTAACGGGATAGTCTGTCCTAAAGCTGTGGCTGTTTCTGCGGTCATAGTAAATTGATGCTGCTCTCGATCGAGCAATATAATGATATTGAATGTTCCGAACTCGCTGGCTGGTTCTATTGAAAGCACTGTTATATTCATGGGATGCCTCAGAAAACTGCAATTTGATTCCAAACGTTTAAAAATTCATCTATATTCATTTTATACCTTGTCCCTTCCCAGGGGTCTCGAATTAGAACAAGTCCTGTCCGATCGAGGCCGTCAACTACTACCATGTGTCCGACTCTGTTACCAAATTCTTTCATTTGAGCCATCCACGACTGTTCAGTATTTAATAACAGGTTAAAAGCTGCTAGAGGTGTTGATGTATCAATAAAACCAGCTTGCCATCGATGAGAAGTAGCCGGAGTCAGTTCGTTAAGGGCATTGGCAATTTCTTCAGCGGATGTGGGTGCTCCTGTTAAATTTTCAATAGCGGCTTGTTCAATATTAGCAATTCCTCGATCTTTGAGGAGTATTTCAGCACTAGCAGGGCCACAGGATAGGTTACTTTGCTGTCTGACAACTCTGGGGTCAACAATTTCATCAATTACAGGCCAACGACCACCTGATCCTAAAAGTGCTGGCGATTCCTCTTGAGGTTCGGGAGAACTGCTAGGCTTTGTACTGATGAGAATACTCCTGAGAAAAGGATAGGGGTTATCTATCAATTATAGATGGTGAGCTTTATTTTCACAAGGGCGATCGCACTTTTTGTCGTTAAGGGCGATCGACCTTTTTAGCAACCGCAGATAAACGGGGATGGATGGGGAGGGATTAAGGGCGATCGCGCTTTTTGTCGTTAAGGGCGATCGCGCTAATCCGATTATTCTAAATCATTGGCAGATTGATGGAGACAAAACTACCGCTTAGCTGACTCGGAGTTACACCGACAACAACACCTAAGATTTGACTTGAACCTGCAATCTTGATGACAGTATCTCCCTGATCGAAGTTCAGAAGTAAGTTCGATTCGGTTAATCCTTCTGTCAGTCCAATTTTATCTGCACCTAATTGGAAGTCTAAGATAGCATCTGGCAGGAAATCGCCTGTTACGGCCGCATCTTTGGGTAGGACAAAGGTATCACTGCCGGGGCCGCCGATTAAGATATCTCGACCTAAATCGCCGCTGAGGGTGTCATCGCCTTCGTTACCTTTCAGGCGATCGTTGTCTGCACCTCCTAGGATTAAATCATTGCCTCGGCCGCCAAATATATTATCATTTCCGCTGTTGCCAGTGATGATATCGTTGCCTTTATTGCCGTAGATGATGTCATCTCCGCCAAGTCCGGCAAGGGTGTCATCACCAGCGAAACCAGCGATGCTATCTGCTGCGTCAATGCCAACTAGATTGTCGTTTTCAGGAGTTCCTAAGACTTGACGCAGTGGAGGACGAGGTGGTGTTGGTGTTGGTGTTGGTAGACTATTATCTGTCGCCGATTCAGTACCGTCATTTGTGACTGTAGTGCTGGCGAAATCGACATCATTGGAGATGTCTGGGTCGTAGGTTTCACTCGTTATGCTAGAGGTACCAGTGATGTTTCCGGTTGTCGGCGCGGTAACGGTAATGCTAACAGTTGAAATTTGACCTTTGGGTACATCGCCGAGGTCAAAAGTTAGGTCATTTCCTGACTGTTTGGTGGGGGCGATGTTAGCCGAAACAAATTTAGCACCCTCTGGCAAGGTTTCGGTGAGAATTGCACCTTTAGCGTTATCAGTGCCGTTGTTGGTGACTGCAACGGTGTAGGTGAGGTTGCTTCCCGGTATTGCTGTATCGCGATCGGCTGTTTTAGTTACCGATAAATCTGCTGATTCTGTCACCTTAATCGGCAGCGGTGCGTAGCTGAAAACAGGTGCGTTATTTTCATCCATCGCCATTGCGTAGACGTAGTAATCGCCAGTGGGGATGCCTTGAGTGTTCCAGACAAAGTTGCCTGCACCGTCTTTTTCTTCAAGGCCACCTTTGATGAGAATGCCATCGAAACCTTGGTTGTCATTGTCGTAGAATAGGCTAACTTTGGCAGTGGAGTCAGAGTCAATAGCGCTGTAGTTAATGGTGACGTTTTGTCCGCTAACATCTGTAGATGGGGCAGTTACTTGAACAGTCGGAGCCTGAGAATCCTGAAATGCACTGTACTCTACAGTGCCTAAACCAGCGGAATTCGTTAAGTTGATATCCCAAGTACCTGGTTGTGGATTGGCTATAATAACTGCTTTGGTAGTTGTACTGGTGAGGGCATCAACAATTGCAATTTGATTCGCTGCAAAATCAGACTCTTTGAAAATAGTGCCATTGGGTGCTTTGATTTCAACTGGAGTATTAGCAGTGGCATTATCCCAGTTGGCGTTGAGAATTACCCACTGTGTGCCTGGGGCAACAATAAAGCCTTGTGTGGCGGAGGCTGTTCTATCTGCACTAGCTTCGAGCTGATTGGCTGAGGCAACTCTTTCGATTTGGCTAGAGGCAAGGAGAGAGCTATTTGTTCTTGGTACTGGTTTACCTACACTGGCCTCGGCTTTACCATCAAAAGAAACTTTGATCGTCGCTTCTGATTCTATTTTTATAGGCTCCCTAAAATTTAAAGGATTGAAAAATTCTATGGGCGGTAACTTACCATAAGCCTGAACAAAGTCGTTAGATAGATTGTTGTCATTAGAGTAGTTGAGTGCAAATTCTGCCTGTGCAAGTGGCTGACCTTTGAAGTTAATTTTTCCACCGCCTACTTCCTGTCCAAAAATTTTGCTTTTGGGGATTTCAATGGATATATCTGGCACTTTGACACTGGCAGCACCACCCATCACGATGTTGAAATTAGAATCGGCAGTAAATTTGCTTTTGGTATTGATTACACCGCCAAGCATTGAGAAGTCTGCCTCAGCATTGAAGAATTTTTTATTCCAATTGAGTTCAGCCTCACCTTTGCCCTCTACCAATCCACCTGCAATTTTGATAGTACCGTTTGTCTTGAGACGATCGCGAGTGATGCTACCACTTGCATTAAGTTCAACAGCAGTTCCCGAAACATCTCCGCCCGCCCAAGAAGGTAGTGATATGGTTAATTTAGGCCCAGCAGTCACGCCAACATTAGTAAGACTGCTCTCAATTTGATCGGGTTTGGTGAGATTATTTACCTGCCCCGATATGCTCTGAAGAAAAGCACCCGTAGCACCAATAGGTTTGTTGAGGTTACTTCCTCCTATCTTGACAAAGTTTAATTTTTTATCAACAAAACCAAGACCGCCACTGAGTTCAATGCCTGTCGGGATAAGCATAGTACCTTCGCCCTTAACCTCTTTGGCTTCTGTATCCAAGGATAATTTTGCACTTCTAATTTCCCAGACCTTTGGCACCAGCTTGATATTGTCTAAAGAAAATGACCCCTTGACATCCACAATGGGGCTAAAGTCACGGTTGACCTTAATGTAATTGGGCTCGGCAAAGTCGGCAGTAATAGTGAAAGGAGGGGTGGGAGTAGGAGTGGGACTGGGATCAAATACAACTAACTCGGCTTTACCTTGAAGCGTAATTCCTGCTCTTTGCTGAGTAGTATATCCAAGTGCTAAACCTGTCCCTTTAACCTCCAGTAAGTCTTCTATATTAAATTTTACATCTGGAAAATCAATTTTTGCTCCGGTGAGGCTCACGCCATCGTTGCTAATTAGGATTTTATTCTTATCCCTTATATCTAGCTTAGTTCCGCCAAATAGTTCTGGTGGGAATTGAAGCGTTCCTTCTAATTCAATTCCTTTTTCTGTAAAAGCTAAATTGGTAAACTCAACTTCTGTTCCAGCTAGCTTAAACTGGTTTGCTACTGCTTGAGTAGTTTCTCTAACTGATTTTGCAACTGCTTTTCCCACGTCAAATTCTAAATCACCTTCATACAAAGGTACTGTTAAGCCACCAATAGCTGGTGAAAATATCCCATTAGCTTTGATGGTTTTGTTGTCGTAACTAACAGAGCCATTAACACTCAATAACGGGAAAGGGCGATCTTTTAACCCTATTTGAATAGTACCGGATGACTCATAGCGTTTGGTCGTATTGTTGAATACGAATTGACCGTTAACTACTTTGAGCCTCAGCGGACTGAGATCCGGCTCGCTAATAGGAGGTGGTGTCGGAGTTGGAATTGGAAGAGTTATGGGAGTTGGAGTCGGAGTTAGGGGTGTTGGTGTCGGAGTCGGAGTTAGGGGTGTCGGAGTAGGAGTCGGAGTTGGGGGAGTAGGAGTCGGAGTCGGAGGTGTCGGAGTTGGAGTTACAACCGTCGGGGGTGTCGGTGTTGGAGGAGTCGGAGTCGGAGGTGTCGGTGTTGGGGGAGTTGGTGTTGGAGGTGTCGGTATCGCAGGCGGAATAGACGATGCTCCCCCAATTGAACCGCTAATACCCGTTAAATTTTTATCAAAAGTACCTGTTCCCGTTGTTGAATTGATAGTAATTCGCTTTCGATTTTCCGTAAAACCGATAAGATTGCCATTTTCCAATGACAGACCAAAAACATTTGTAAAGCCAATATCACCAATTTTGGTTGCTTGACCTGTTAGAGATACGGAAAACAAGCTATCACTGTTTGTACCTAGTGATGTAGCTAAAAATCGATTATTAGCAGCATCAAATACTAAGTCACCACTACTGTCGAATTCTGAACCCAAGTTAGCTGCTAAAGTTGCTGCGCCGGTACTGGTATCAATGGTGTATAAATTAGAAAAATCGGCAGCATAAAGTATATTGTTGGCAAATTCTAAAGCATTCAACAGAACAGAAGAGCCTAAGCTAAAGCTGCCAACAAGTGAAGCAGAGCCTAAATTTCGGTCTATTTTATATAAACTGCCAAACGTAATGCCGAAAAGCTCACCGCTATTAGATAAGGCAATGTCAGAGAAATTTAGGTTACTTGTTGCTATTTGTGAAAAATTTCCTGATGTTCCATCTACTGTTCCGATTTTTCCATCTCGCGTAGCAATTATAGATTCCGTCATAATCCCATCTCCTCAAAAATATAGTTGCGTAAAAACCAGCAAAGCCCGCCTAGCAAGCCTTCCTAAATACTTATCAGGGCCTTCCTCTGCTTTTTATGCCGATCGCCCTGTTTTTGTAACAAAACTTTACATTGCTCCCAACAGCAGATAAGCTGTATGCCCGATCGCCCAACCGATGCACCGTCAAACGTAGCTGACAGCCAAGCACATCATTTCACAATACTCCACAATCCTGAATCCGCAAAGGCTAAACGGCTCACCATTTGGCTCAGCAAAAAAGGCTCATTTAGCTCATTTGGCTCATTTGGCTCACTTCTCGGCTCACCAAATCGTGTAACATTCTTTACTAACGCAGAGTTTCCGTAGAGGAGTCGCAATGGCAGGTTTGCTCAGAGCATCTGAAGAAGGGCTAAAAATCATTGATATGGTACGACGCAATCTCGGATGGAATAAAGCAGATGAGCTCTGGTGTCAGGCTGCTCTCACTTCCAAAGCAACTTTAAAGCGATTTTGGACGCAGCAACCAATTAGACGAGAGACTTTTATACACATTTGCAAAGCTGTAGGTGTGAAAAACTGGCAAGATATTGTTGCGCGGGAAATTCAGGAACCAGAATTACTATTAGCTGCGATCGCAGATATCCCCCAAGACAACCAAACCGATCGCACATTCCCCCTCCCAGAAAACCTACCCCCCGTCAGAAATTGGGTACAGCGCACCAAAGAAATCGAAATCTTAAAAACCCTAATTGATCCTGCTCCCCCCCTTACCAACGAATCGCCCACTCTTGCTCCCCCCCTTACCAAGGGGGGGCTGGGGGGGGTTCCCACCGCCATCTCAATAGTCGGATTACCAGGCACCGGCAAAACCACCCTCGCCAGCCAACTAATTCGCCAACTCCACACAGAAAAAACCCCCTTCACCAGCGCCGCTTGGCAATCCTTGCAATCCGCAACAAGCAAAGCACCCCCGTGCGATCGCACAATTGACTCCCTGCTATTGGTCCTCTCCAACGGCGACATTACCACAGCCACCAACGCTCAAAATGACTGCGGCAAAAAAACCGAAAATCTGCTCAAAATCCTCAGAGAAAAACCTTGCTTAATTGTCTTCGATCCCGCCGACACACTTTTGAAAACAAGAGAAGCCAAAGCCGCCGGTTATTTCGCAGAAGATTGTGCAGAATATGCTTGGTTATTCAAACAACTATTAGAAACAGAACATCAAAGCAAAATTATTTTCACCAGTCGCGAAACCTTAGCCGAATTGCCGCCCACAGTCACCCGCGAAATCCAACTCAACGGATTGGATCGAGATAGCGCAATTTCCCTGTTGCAATCGTTTAATCTGACTGCAAATCCAGAAGAATTAGCCGAAATGGGCGATCGCTATTCTGGACATCCCAAAGCCCTACAACTCGTCGCAGCCTTGATTCGAGACGATACCGAGTTTCAAGGAAATGTCGGGAATTTTCTACACCAGAGAGACTGGTTGCTGATTCGAGACATTGAAAGTGCGATCGATAAAATCCTAGCGCGTCTGAGCGACAGCGAGCAAACTTGTCTCAGTCGAATTTCCGTCTATCAAACCTCAGAATATCCGCTATCTTTTGCAGGGATTAGCGCTCAAATGCCAGAAGTTAGCAAATACGAACTTAAAGAAAATATTATCCTTGCACTCAAGCGCCGGCAATTGCTATATTGCGATCGCCATCTCAAATCCTATCACTTGCATCCCCTAGTCCGAGAAAAGGGCGAGTACCTGCTAAATCAAAATCCCGAACATTTCCGTACCGCCCACAGCCAAGCTTATAATTATTATATCAGTATTCCGCTAAAACCAGAATCGGAATGGCAAAGTATTGAGGATATTCAGCCCTTAATCAGAGCGCATTATCATGCCTCTCAAGCACAAGATTTAGATGCAGGAAATAGGATTATTTCTGAAGTTTGTGAGTATTTGCGGCAGTGGAATTGTGCAGAGTTAGGGTGTGGAAATCTACAGTTGCCATTGTTAAAGGAAGTAAAAAACATTATACCAAATTCATAAAATAGCGCTACATATCTACCCCCCCCAACCCCCCCTTATTTCGGGGGGGAGTGGGGGGGGTAGTAGCATAACTTTATGAAATTGGTATTACCATTTCAGACACGGGAAAGATGCCCAACCCCTACTCCCCACAAGAAACTTAACCTCTTGTGGAACGGGCATCTTGCCCGTTTTCTTAGTCCGCGAAGGCGGACTTCGTTTGTGTAGCCGCGGTTTCAACCGCCCGGTTTCAACCGCCGATTTTATCAACTTCAAGTGCTCGAATAAATGCCTCTTTCTTGCAGTTGCTCCATAAAAAACTCTTCCAAAGAAGGCTTAGCCAAATTCATCCCAATTAGCTGCCCTCCCGTCGCGCTCAGACTAGAAATAAACTCCTTCGGTTCGCCCTGCAAATGCCCGTACCACAAATCATTATCAACTTCCATATCCGGTATCCATTTTTTGAGGATATTCAAGTGGCCGCCCCTACCTTCAACCCGGTAAGTTTTAGTATTTCCCAGAAGTTCGTCGATCGCACCAATGCAGATTAACTCACCGCGAGCCAAAATTGCCACCCGATCGCAAATCTTCTCCACATCCGACAGTACGTGCGAATTAAAAAAAATCGTTTTTCCTTGATTTTTTAGCGATAAAATTATCTCCCGCATCTGATAGCGCCCCATCGGATCTAAACCAGACATCGGCTCATCCAAAAATACCACATC
>NZ_JBARVX010000094.1:0-19933 GCF_049646505.1 Microcoleus sp. | reverse complement strand
AAATATGGTGCAGCGTTTGTAATACCAAATTCATAAAATAGCGCTACATATCTACCCCCCCCAACCCCCCCTTGTAAAGGGGGGGAGTCAAACTTTCAGTAGTAGCATAACTTTATGAAATTGGTATTAGAGGTGAATTTTCGCGTCAACTCGGGGAAGTCCCATGCTGTAATTGACGGCGCGGGTGTTGAGGTTGTAGCTGATTTGGCCTTTTTGCAAGAACGATCGCACCAAGTGCTCCAATTCCGAACCAATCCGGCGGAGGTTGTATTCGGTCAAGTCTTCGCCCTCGTAGGAGTCTACGAGTTGGTCGAATTTGGCATATACCTGCTTGACTGACTCGTCGTTCCAGTTGAGTTCGTTGTCCGGGTCAATGTCGATCGTCAAAAGGTCATTGCTGGGTACGAGTTCGTTGTCTTCGAGGATGGCGGTATAAATGCGAATATGGCGGGTTGTGGACTTGAGCTGCATGAGTTCTTATGTGTAAAGATTTTTTCCTGAACTTATTGTAATGGCTAGGAGAGACGCGGGGAACAGGAAAGGAGGATTGAACCGCGAAGAGGCGTAGGGCGCGTTAGGAAGTGAGGGAAAAAGGGGCGAAGGGCGATCGTCAATTTCTCGGAATCCCGAAATCTTTGAGTTGTTCGGCCGTCCAATTCTTGTAATATTCAGTTTTCTCTAAAACATCGGAAGCCGGCTTCAGCTTAGAATTTACTTGCACAGTGAAGCCGGGATACGGCATCCTCCTAGTATAAAGCCCGTCAATATTAAAATCTTCTTCGGGATGAGTGTGAAAAGCCAGCAATCCCAGCTCTGAAATCTGGTTGTTCAATTTGTCCATCAATTCTTTAGTTTGCGGCGCACTAATCGCAGTTTTATCGGGATTAATCACTAACATTATTTCAAATTCGGAATTAGCAAATTCATGAATCGATTTCATGATAGTATAATCTGCCTCAAACTCAGTCAGCGCTGAAAACCGCTCGATTTTGAATAAAATTTGATTGGCCAAGCGTGCTTTTTTAGCGAAGGGACAAATCGGTAAATCACTGAAAACTGGATGCGGTAACTCGACAAACTCCTTCATCCATCGGAGGGTAGATTCTATAATTTCCGTGTCAGATTCACTCATCGACAATCTATGTATTTGATATTTCACATTAATTATAATCTATTTCTAGGCGGACACACCCCACCATTGGTGTCAAGTCAAGAATGAAACCCATAATAAATGTCGCTAGTATCGAAGTCTCGATCCCCCTAAATCCCCCTTAAGAAGGGGAGTAGGGGTTGACTTTGAGAATGCTCTTGTCCCCCCCTTTTTAAGGGGGGCTAGGGGGGATCTCCGGGTTTAAAAACACACCCTAGTCCTTCCATTGCTAAGGACTTTAGTCCTCACTACAAAGATTAATTTATTCGTGAATTGTGCCATCTGGCATAATTGCACCTGCGAGTTTTGCATTTGCCATATTTGCTCCAACCCAGTTAGCATCTTTCAGGTTAGCTTTTTCTAGATTTGCATAACTCAAATTTGCTCCGCACAGGTTTGCTGAAGTTAAGTTTGCTCCACTCAAGTTAGCATGGTAAAAGCTAACTCCAGACAGGTTTAAGCCTGCCAAATTTTGACCGCTCAGATTAGCTTGAGCAAGACTAGATCCGATCAAGCTTACCGCTTTCAAATTTACGTTTTTCAGGTTTGCTCCATCAAGGTTTACTGCAACTAAACTTACCCCATTCAGCTTAACCCCCCTTAGATCGGCATAAGATAGGCTAACTTTAGTTACTTTGGCTTGACTTAAATCTGCTCCTATCAAATTAGCGTTATTTAAATTTGCCTGAGTTAGGTTGGCACTGCTTAAATTGGCTGTAGTCAAGTTCGCACTATGCAATTGTGTCTCGCTCAATTTTGCTTGACTTAAATTCGCTTGAATGAGTCTTGCATAATTCAAATTTGCCTTAGTTAAGTTTGCACCACTAAAATTAGCTTGAATTAAATCGGCTTGTTGCAGGTTTGTAGATTTCAAGTTTGCCCCTTGCAGGTTAGCTCCAATCAAGTTTGCCTTCACTAGCTTGGCATTACTCAGGTTGGCATTGCTCAGGTTTGCTTGACTGAAACTAATGGGATATTCCAAAGTTTTGCCGCTCAAATCGACTCCTGCTAAGTTAATCCCTGTAAAATCCCGTTCTCCCTGGTTATACCGCCGTAAAAATTCCTCAGCAGTGATAGCAAATTCCTGATTTTTTGAAACAGAATCATCAACATCCTTAACAGAATCATCAACATCCTTATCAGCTTCCAAGTTGTCCGCATTCAAAGGATTAGCAACAGACTCTCCCGCTGCTTTTTCCTGCAATAATCGATCCACCCGATCGCTAAATCGCCTCAAAACCTCAGCATCATCAACCTTTTCACCAGCATTCGAGCTTTTATCAACCGCATTCTCAACATGATACTTGTCCACAAAACTTTGCAACCCAGCATTATATCCCTGTCCTACCGCCTGAAACCTCCATTCGCCATTCTTTCTGTACAAACGTCCAAATTCTAAAGCCGTTTCTTGAGAAAATATCTGATTTAAATTGTACCGAACCAATTCATTTCCAGTTTCCGAATTGTAAAGCCGGATAAAAGCATTTGTAACTTGACTAAAACTTTGATTTTTTTCCTGTCCCTCGTGAAGAGTCACAACAAATACTATTTCCTGAATCGCCGAATTGATTTTACTCAAATCCAGATAAACCGTCTCATCATCTCCCTCAACTTGTCCATTCCTGCTGTCACCTGAATGTCGCACCGCACCGTCCGGCGAGGTCAGATTGTTGTAAAATACAAAATACTTTTCATCGGGAATGCGACCGTCCGCCCCTAACATAAACACAGATGCGTCAATGTCGCAGTTTTGTGCTTTCTGGCTGAGTTGCCAACCCAGGGCGATCGCAATTTTGCTGAAATCAGAAGTTTCTTTAGAAAGATTGAACCTTTCACCTTTAGTTAATTCAATGCTCATTCCCTTACCTCAGAAATGCTATTCATTATCTCATCTATGTTAACCCGATCGCAAATTGGATTTTATCTCGAAGATATCGAAACACCAATTGGTAGAACCGTCAATTTAACTCTTACCGGACTGATTCTCCTATCTTCCGCCAGCTTCATCGCCGAAACTTACCCGCTTTCGGAAGCTGTTTTAATTAAATTACAAACTCTCGATACCGCCCTTTTAGTTGTTTTTGTCGTTGAGTATTTAGTGCGGCTGTGGTGTGCCGAAAATCGATTTAAATTTATTTTTAGTTTTTTTTCAGTAATTGATTTGCTGGCAATATTACCATTTTTACTGGGATTTGTCAATGTCAGTTTTATTCGGATATTTCGCTGGTTTAGAATTCTCCGACTCATCCGCTTTCTGGAATTAAAAATTTCTGTTTTCCGCATCAGCAGCCAAGATGGGGCGATTTTTGCCCGAATTTTGTTTACTTTGCTGGCGATAATTTTTGTTTATTCTGGTTTGATTTATCAAGTCGAACATCCAGAAAATCCCGCAGCTTTTGGGACTTTTTTGGATGCTGTTTATTTCTCGGTTGTCACGATGACTACGGTGGGATTTGGCGATGTTACTCCGATTTCGGAATCTGGCCGTTTTCTGACTATTTTGATGATTTTGACGGGAATTGCCCTGATTCCTTGGCAATTGGGGGATTTGATTAAACAATTAGTTAAAACTTCTAGTCAATTAGAAACTGTTTGTACGGGTTGCGGTTGGTGCGTACACGATGCTAATGCTAAATTCTGTAAAATGTGCGGCACTCAATTGGATAATGGTTGACTGTTGACTGTTGACTGTTGACTGTTGGCAGTTGGCAGTTGGCAGTTGGCAGTTGACTGTTGACTGTTGACTGTTGACTGTTGACTGTTGGCTGTTGACTGCAACCAATAACTAACAACTCACAACTCACAACTCACAACTCACAACTCACAACTCACAACTCACAACTAACCGAGGGCGGACACGGGGGCACCGCCCCTACCAACTAACAACTCACAACTCACAACTCACAACTCACAACTCACAACTCACAACTCACAACTCACAACTCACAACTCACAACTCACAACTCACAACTAACCGAGGGCGGGCACGGGGGCACCGCCCCTACCAACTACCAACTCACAACTCACAACTCACAACTCACAACTCACAACTCACAACCCATAACTAATAACCAATAACCCATAACCCATAACTAATAACTAATAACAAATAACCAATAACTGCTGACTTCTTTAAGCTAAGGGTAGCAAAATTTCAAATTCAGTGCCCCTGCCTAATTCCGATCGCATTCTGAATGCACCGCCGTGTTTGCCCGTCACGATTTGATAGCTAACTGCTAAACTCGTTTCTTTGAGGGCGCGTTTTTCGGCAGAAAATGATTCTATGATTTTTTTGTACTTGCTAGGTGACATTCCTGGCCCGTTATCTGCTATGCAAATCGAAACCCAGCGCTCGTGAATTTTGTCCAAGTCGATCGCGGGTTCGGGACAGCACACTTGAGTTGTAATCTCAATTTGAGGCTGGCGATCGCCGTCTCTGAGTCCTCCGCCTTTGAACTCTTTCGCCAATTCTTGACCGACTGCTTCGTTAATTAATGTATGAATAGCATTGGTCAAAATATTCATAAATACTTGGTTGAGCTGTCCTGCATAGCACGGCACCGGTGGCAGGTAGCCGTAGTTTTTAACTACTTGGATTTCTCTGGTCAAACGACTTTTGAGCAGCAAGAGTATGCTGTCTATGTTGGCGTGCAAGTCGGTCGGTTTCGGATAAATATCGTCGATGTGGCAGAAGTTTTGCAAACTGGTTGCTAACTTGCTCAAACGTTCGGCTCCGGCTTTGATGCTGGCCACAGTTTGGAGGAAATCGTTTTGCAAAAAGTCGTAGTCTATCTTTTCTTTGAGCCGTGCTATTTCCGGGGGTGGTTCGGTACATTGCGCGTCGTAAACTGAGAGCAATTCCATCAAGTTTTTGCTGTAGTCGCTGACGTAGGTTAAATTCCCCCAAATAAAGCCTACCGGATCTAAAATTTCGTGGGCGACTCCGTTGATTAAACGCCCTAAACTTGCCATTTTTTCGCTTTGAATCATTTGTGTTTGGGCTCTTTCGTAGCGGACTTGAGTTTCTATGCCGCGAATTTGCCAGTAGGCGATGTTTAGTGCGTGAGGGTCTAAGAGTCGGTAAGATTGGGAGTTTATTTGGACGACGATTGGTTCTGGCTGCAATTCGGGCGATCGGCGCAGAGCTTGCGGAGCTGCTGTCAAAATTGTTGTACTTTCTGCGAGCAACAATATTTCGACGCGAGCGTAACTGTAGAGAACTTTCAGCGGCAGGTGCAAAAATAGCTCTGGGCCTTGGGGTTTGAGCAAATATTCCAGCAGTTGTCTGCGGGATATCATGCCAGCAAACTCTCCTGCTTCGAGCAAGACGACTCCGGGCACTAGGGGATTCTGTTCAAAAATTTCGGCAACGACTGCGGCCAAGCAGCTCGATTTTACCTGAAAGTCATACAGGGGCAAATCCCAGAGGGTTGATTCCAAGGAAAGGTCTTGATGGCTGCCTTCGGAGAGTGAAGGGCTTTGTAGTTTGGAACTGAATGTATTTGCCACTGGAACTTTTAGTTGCCGAAACGTCCGCTCATCCAAATGAAATGAAACCCTGCTACTAAGCTAGCTTACCATTTTACAGCAGGAGCGAATTTAATGAATGTTCTTGAGTTAATCATGTTTTGCGAACTATTGGCAGGAGAATTTCAAATTTGGTGTTCTGGCCGGGTTGCGATCGCAATGAAAGTTCGCCGCCGTGCTTTTCTGTGACGATTTGATGGCAGATGGCCAGCCCCATACCGCTGCCTTTACCTGCTGGTTTTGTGGTAAAAAAGGTGTCAAATATTTGCTGCTGATTTTCTGGGGGAATGCCGGGCCCGTTATCGGCAATCTCAATTGCGGCCCGCTTGCCGTGTTCGGTTTCTATGACTTTAGTGGTAATTTTGATTTGGGGCTGCCAGTTGTCCGAGCACTGGGTCTGTATTTCTCTATCTGCTGCGTACTCTGTCAGTGCGTCTAGAGCGTTAACTAACAAATTCAAAAACACCTGACTCAACTGACCGGAGTAGCCGCTAACTAGGGGCAGTTCGCCGTAATTTTTTACGACTTCTATGTTATTTTTAAAGCGATTTTTTAGAATTAACAGCGTCATTTCCACGCATTCGTGAATGTCTGTGTCCACTAGCTTTGTCTCGTCCATGTGAGAGAAGTGGTGCAGCCCGTTAACTATTTTGAGCAGTTGCGAGGCTCCTAACTCCATCCCTTCTAAGGTGACAGGCAAATCTTCTTGTAAAAAATCAAATTCAATTTCTTCTTTGAGGGCATCAATTCGGGGACAGGGTTCGGAATATTCTTCTTCATAAACTGACATTAGCTGCAACAAGTTTTCAAAATAGGAGAGCAGAAAAGTCAAATTGCCCCAAATACAGTTCAGCGGGTTTCTAATTTCGTGGGCTACTTCTGCGACAATCCTCCCCAAACTCGCCATTTTTTCGGTTTGGATGAGTTTGGATTGTGTTTGTTTTTTGAGCAGCTTGTTTGTGATTTGGTGAATTTTGGATTGAGCCACCATTAATTGGTGTACGTCTAACAGTTTGTAAGTCTGGGGTGCTACTTCCACTACTACTGGTTCGTAAACTAATTCTGCGGATCTGTAAAGAGATTCCTGGGCGGCTTCTACTATTAGTTTACTGCCGGGAAGCACCAGCAACTCTTGCTTGGAAAACCTGTACAATACCTCTATAGGTCGCTTGAAAAACATTTCTAACCCGTAGCGGCGGTTAACTTTTTCAAAAAATTGACGCCTGGATATGATGCCGACAAAATTACCCCGATCGGTCAAAATGACGCCGGGAAGCATGGAATGTCCTTCAAAAGCCTGGGCTACTTCTTTTGCCTGTTGAGTTAATTCAATTTGGCAGTTATAAAGAGGCAGGTCTAGGAGAGTTGATTCTAAGGATATATTCCAAGTACAAATTTCAGGTATATGCAACACTGATAACTCCGAGCTAGTCTCACGCACAGCAAACATAGATGAAACCCCTGTTAAATGTTGTATTGATCGATAACTTGAGTTGGTATTAATTGGTAGCGGGTAATTGGTAGCGGGTAATTGCTAATTTGTCAAACTTTAACAGCACCCGACGGGAAAAACCCGATCGCGCTAGCATTGTCTGCTAACGATTTTGTTTCTAAATCAATATTAAACGATCGAAGCTTTTGCGGAACTTACGGAACTCTGCTTTAAACTTTTTACCATGATATACCCTGCGATCGCGTGTTTTCCGAAAATCTTAAAAATCTATCTAGGGATTTGTGCGATCTGTTGCACCATTTTACGCTGCTGGCAGGGAATTGGAGAACAGCGATAGCGGCGGGTTATCGGTAAATATACTTACATCGTTCGAGGGTTTGACGGACCCGCGAGGCATCTTGCCTGCGAGAAAAATCGGCAGATTGTACTGTATTTAAGCAAAAATGCAAATGCAGGCAAGTTTTCAACTCCAACTCCAACTCCAACAACCTCTACACGGCAGTTTGCTGGGGCAACCGCAGCCAACCTTCACCGCATCCAGCACTCACCGAGGGCGATCGAGCAACACTGCTTGCACGATCGCCCGATCGGTTGCTGCGCGGCTTCGATCGGGTTTTGGGCGATCGCCCGTCTCCGCGCGCCAGCATTTACAGCGTACTCCATGTAAATGCAGTACGCCCCCAAGCGGGTTTCTCTAACAGAATTCAGTTTACAAGCAAGAACTGTAAAGAAACCCGGCTAGGAAAGTCTGTACTTCACAAACCTGACCGATCTCATCTTGATTTGTACCCACCTAGTTGGTATATAAAAACGAGTTAGTCAAGGGCGGGTATTAAACCCATCTACCCACAACAACCCTTACCGTTCCATCTGCCAAAGTTTCCTCTTCTTCAACATGAAAACCCTCCGACTGCACCGCCGCCATCAACTGGTGGCGCGCGTATCTCTGACTAATTGAATTGACAAATTCCTGCTGGTTAATTCTAGCGCCCCAAAAATCCGCCACCAATTCATAACGATCTCCGTTGCGGCGAAAACCCAAATCGTAACCGTTGGACTGCCTGATCGCGTACTCGGCATTAGTTTTGTCGCCCCGATAACCCCGCACCTGCACATTCAACTCTACCTTATAACCCAACTCTTCCAACACTTGATGCAGCAGTTCGCCGTTTTTGATTTGAACCTCGATCGTTGTGAAGTGTGACATATCAATTTCAGATTTTTGTGTGAAACGCTGATTTTATTATAATAGCCTAAACAGCTACCGTCAATAAATTAGGAATTGTGCTGTCAGACCATCTTTTTAGGATAAATATAGGGTTTTGCACCCCTTGCACCTGCAGGTCAATTCGGTTGAATAGCGCTTTTGTATCCAACCTCCTGCAATTACCAAATTTGAAACTTTACCTCGATCTTCTAACTACAAAAAAAACAATTTAAATCCCGCAAAACCAACCATCAGAAAGTCATTATTTCCGCATCATTCAATTTTTCTACTCGTTCTACTCGCCTACTCGTTACCAGGAAGAGCCTGGTAATGCAGATAGGCGAGGAAGAGCCTCCTTTATCTGGCAACTTGCAGGAGAGAGGACTGTAGGAGGTGTTTAAGTTATTAAGTTTTCGATCCTTAGCACTGCTCCTACAAATCTGCACGAATCATTGAGAATTGTTATAGTAACAAACATTTTTTGTGATTGATTGGGAGGAAGCATCTCACCCTGGCAATAAGTATTGTTTTAAGGCCAGGGTTCTGTCGCGGTCTCGCTTGCGGATATATCACCAAGCGAGCTGTTGAAGCGCTCGCAGGTTCAAATCAAAAACACAGATACTCCCCAGGGAGCGTCCGATCGCACTTTTGTTAACAATGGCTATATTTCCAAATTTCCGATTGCCGATTCCCGACTCCGTGAATATACGCAAACAATATAATAACTTTATAATTGTATGTCTTGTGCAATCGGAAAATTGGGAAGTTTCTTTTTGCACTACTACACATACCTGCCGTAAAACTACGGATTTGCAGCCATTGTTTAGCTAATTGTCAATCTCTAAATAATCACCCTACAGCCTGACCTAGCAGCAATTGCGGAATGGATTAAACTAGATTTAGACTATCCTATCTGGCTCGGATGAGTATCACAACGAACTGTAATATTTGACTTAAAAAGTTTATGCTTAAAAGATAGCCCGGGATTAAATATAAAGTGCATCCCAAAGTAAGTATGTCACACTGCAACCAATCCATCGATCGATCGCCCAATCCTGCTGAAATGTACGAAAATGCTGCGATTTGGCAGCAAAAAGCCGATCGGCTAACGTTAGAATTGAGCAACACCCGCGCCAAGGTTCATGCCGAAATCGATCGGCTAAAACAAGAAAACGACACCCTGCACGCCGCCCTCAATAGTTCCCCGACTTTCCTGTGGGCAACCGACAAAGACGGCAGGTTAACTGTTGTATCCGGCAAAGGATTAGAAAATTTGGGACTCAAACCGCGTGCAACTGTCGGGCAGTCAATTTTTGAAGTTTACGGCAGCCAGCCAGATATCTTAGAAAATATTGCCTCGGTACTAGCAGGAAACGATCGCACTTGGAATGCCCGACAGGGGCATTTTATCCACGAAATTCGATCGGCAGCGCTGCGAGATGCAAAGGGGGAAGTTGTCGGGGCTGTCGGTGTTTCTACTGATATTACCAACCGCCAAAAGTCGATCGCAACTCTCGAAACAGCAAATCAAGAATTAGAACACAAACTTCAGCAGCAAACAGCAGTCTTGAATGCAGCACTTGCCGCCAGCGAAAAAAAATATCGCAACCTCGTAGAAACATCCCAAGAACTTATTTGGTCGATCGATATTCAAGGCATCTTAACCTTTGTCAATACCGCCGCCAAACGCATCTACGGTTACGAACCCCCAGAAATGATCGGCCGCCGCTTTACAGAATTTTTAGTCCCCCAACAAAAAACCAAACAAATAGAAATATTTGCACAACTTTTAGCTAGAACCAGCCTTCAGCAACAAACCCCCAATTCTCCTTACGAAATAGAACAGGTTCGCAAAGACGGTAGCCCCGTCCACCTGCGCGTCAACAGCATCGTCAACCAAGCTGAAAACGGCGCTATTTTAGGTTTGTGCGGCACCGCCACAGATATTAGCGATCGCAAGCGATCGGAAGAAGCACTCCAAGAAGCCACAGACCAACTTCGCGCCGTCTTGGATGCAGTGCCCGGGCTCATTTCTTGGATCGGTTCAGATTTGCGGTATATAGGAGTCAACCAGCACCTAGCAACCTCCTTCCAACTGTCTCCAGAAAGCTTTGTCGGTCAAGAAATCAACTTTCTCGACAAAGGATCGAGTTTTGGAGAATTGATCCGAAAATTTTTTGACAGTTCATCTCACCAAATCTGGCAAGAAATAGACATAGAAATTAACGGCAGCATCCGCAATTATTTGATAGTAGCTCAGAAATATAATCAAGGAACCGCAGCAGTTTCGGTAGGAATAGACATTACCGACCGCAAACGCGCCGAAGCTCAAAAAACCGAACTAATCGCTTCTTTGCAAGAATCTGAGCGCAAATTACGCAGCCTTTACGAAGCCACCAGCGACGCAGTAATGCTGCTCGACGAACAAGCATTTTTTGACTGCAATATCGCCACCTTAGCAATCTTTGGCTGCGCCAATAAAAAACAATTTTATGGAAAAAAGCCCAGCGAATTTTCCCCGCAATTTCAGCCTAGCGGACAAGACTCGTGCAGTTTATCCGCGCAGAAAATATCCACAGCAATGCAAACAGGTAGCTGTCGCTTTGACTGGGTGCACAAACGGCTAGACGGTTCAGAATTTCCCGCCGAAGTCCTGTTAAATGCAATGGAAATTAACGGGCGCAAAGTAATTCAAGCAGTAGTGCGAGACATTACAGATCGCAAGCGCGACGAAGATCGGATCAAAGCATCCCTCGCCGAAAAAGAAGTCCTCCTCAAAGAAATTCACCACCGCGTCAAAAATAACCTTCAAGTAATTTCCAGTTTGCTCAAACTTCAGTCTCGCTACATCCAAGACAGCCAGATTACTGAAATGTTAAAAGAAAGTCAAAACAGAGTCAGGTCAATGGCCCTGGTTCACGAACAATTGTATCAATCCAAAAACTTATCAAACATTGACTTTGCCGAATACATCCAAAATCTCGCCCACAATTTATTCCAAGCTTATGAAATTCATGCAGAGTGCGTAAATTTGCAAACAAACATTGCGCCGTGTTCTATGAATATCGATACAGCAGTGCCTTGCGGCTTAATTATCAACGAACTCGTGACAAATTCTCTCAAGTATGCTTTTAAAGGAAAAACTCAAGGTACAATTAACATAAATTTTACTTTAGACAATAACGGTGTTTGCGTGCTAAATGTGACCGACAGCGGCATTGGTTTTCCTCAAGACTTAGATTATCGCAATGCCCGAACATTGGGTTTGCGGCTTGTCGGGTCTTTAGTCAAGCAAATTAGGGGGAAAATAGAACTGTTAGAAACAGCAGGCACAAGTTTTAAAATAACATTCCTCAAACCAAAATAGCCATTTTCGGAGACAATATGTCCAATAAAAAAATTCTGATCGTTGAAGACGAAAGCATTATTGCCGAAGACATTTCCGACAGTTTAATATCTCTGGGATATAGAATCACTGATATTGTCTATTCAGGAGAAGAAGCGATTCAATCGGCAAAAGAATTTCGACCAGATTTAGTTTTGATGGATGTCAACCTGCAAGGAGAAATCGACGGAATTACAGCAGCAGAAGAAATTCGATCGCATTTTCAAATCCCGGTAGTTTATCTGACGGCTTATGCGGACGAAAACACTTTGCGGCGGGTGAATACAACCAAACCCTTCGGCTACATTGTCAAACCATTTGAGGAAAAAAACTTGCACACAACTATTCAATTAGCTCTCCACCGACATCAGCACGACTGCTTGACAAACTTGCCAAACCGATCGCTGTTGCGAGAGCAGCTAAGTCAGGTATTAGACAAGCACAAAAAATTGCCAGCAATGATTCCGGTTATGACTCTCAGTTTAGATAAAATTAACAGGATTAACAGCACCTTGGGACACGATATTGGCGACTCCGTACTTTGCAAAATTGCCGATAGACTGAACAACTGCACCGAGAACATTAATATTGTGGCTCGTTTGGAAGCTGCCGAATTTGCAATTGTTCTCGAACCAGTTGCCAAAAAACAGGATGCTGCCAAGATTGCTCAAAAAATTTTAGATATTGTAGCCCAACCTATGATTGTCGAAGGTACGGAACTGTACGTGACGGCGAGTGTCGGCATTTCTTTATCTCCGGGCGACGGCAGCAATGCAGACGAACTGCTGAAAAATGCTTGTACAGCTATGTACAATTCTCAGGAAAAAGGCGGTAATCAGTATCAACTTTATACTGAAAAAGCGGCAAAAATTTCTATCAATAAGTTTGCTCAAGAAACTGGTCTGCGGAATGCCTTAAAACGCTCCGAATTTGAACTTTACTACGAGCCGCAAATAGAAATTAAAACTGGAAAAATTATTGGTGCTGAAGCTTTGGTGCGCTGGAATCATCCAGAAAGAGGCAGAGTTTCCCCTGGAGAATTCATTCCAATGGCTGAAGAAATGGGCTTGATTGCACCGCTGGGCGAATGGGTGTTAGAGACTGCTTGCAGGCAAACTAAAGCTTGGCAAACTGAGGGGTTGCCTCCGCTGCGGGTAGCGGTAAATGTGTCTGCCCGCCAGTTTGAACGCAAAAATTTGACGGAGAGAGTGAGCGAGATATTGAAAGAAACTAATCTCGATCCTAAATATCTGGAATTAGAATTGACGGAAGGTCTGATTTTGCAAGACGAAGCGGCAGCAATTCGAGCTTTTAAGGTGTGGAAAGATATGGGGATTCGGATAGCAATTGATGATTTTGGGACTGGGTATTCTTCTTTGAGTTATCCGAAACGCTTTGCATTTGATGCGCTCAAAATTGACAAGAGTTTTATTCGCGATATTGCGGACGACTGCCAAAATGCAGCGATTACCGTAGCGATTATTCAAATGGCGCACTCCATGAAGATGACAGTGATTGCTGAGGGGGTAGAAAATGAGCGGGAACTTGCTTTTTTGTGTTCGCGCGATTGCGACGAAATTCAAGGCTATTTTTTCAGTCAGGCTTTGCCAACGGCTGAGTTTGAGGCGTTGCTCAAAAGCGATAAGTGTTGGGATTTTTGAGCAGTTTTCAGGTAAGCAATTTCATGCAAAATAGTACCCAAAAGCGGTTCGCGCGTGCGGAATGCGAGTCCCCAAAAGAGCAGACTCGCATTCCACACGCGCGATCGAATTTATCGCGATCGATCGACCAAACGCGATATGAAATATCTGCCATAATTCTGTTTCTCCAGAAGCGACGAGGTGAAAAGAGGCAGAGCCAAAGCATCTGCATTACCAGGCAGAGCCTGGTAACGAGCCGATTCTTCAATTTTTACAGTCAGGCTGGTTTAAGTGTACAGACTCGCCACATATTCGCCGTAGCCGTTATAGGGCAAAGTCGGGCGAGTTTCCCACGACCAACTGTTACCCGGCCCGACGATTCTTTCGCTGGCTTGGGACCATCTGGGGTGAGGTTGGTTGGGGTTGACATTTGCTTCAAAAGCGTATTCGTTGGGGCCGACTGTATTCCAAAAAGTGGCCGGCTGTTTTTCGACAAATTCAATTTTGACGATCGACTTTGCGCCCTTAAAACCGTACTTCCAGGGAATCACTTCTCGCAGCGGCGCACCGTTTTGTTTCGGTAGCTGCCGCCCGTACAAGCCCGTAGCAAAAAATGCTAAATCGTTGGCCATTTCCTCAATCCGCAGACCTTCGGTGTAAGGCCAAGGATAAAATTGTGACATCAAACCGGGGCCTGGAGTAATTTTTTTGTCATAAAACGAGGTGAAGCGAACGAATTTAGCATTTGATTTTGGTTCGACATCAGCCAGGAGCAATTTCATGGGAAATCCGACCCAAGGAACTACCATCGCCCAGGCTTCTACGCAGCGAAATCGATAAACTCGTTCTTCGATGGGAAATTTTTTGTAGATGTCGTCAATGTCGTAAGTGCGGGGATTTTTGACTAAACCTGCTACTTCTACTTTCCAGTTTTCGGTTGGCAAAGCTTGAGCGGCTTGCCAAATAGATTTTGTGCCGCCGTATTCGTAAAAGTTGTTATATTTTGTAGCTAAGGCTTCGTCGGTAATTGCTCGATCGACTTTTGCGAAGTTAGAATTCCGGGTCAATCCCGAATATGCTTGGGTTGAGCCTTTCTCCAGAGCCGTTTGTGAGCTGTCGCCGCTGCTTTGACAGCCGGTCAGCGGCAGCAGCGAAGCAGTCACGCCAGCGCCTATTAAATTGGTCATGAAGCGGCGGCGGTTGAGAAATGATGTTTCTGAGGTAATTTGTGTGTCGAGAGTTTCCCAAGGTTTGGGAACGCGAATTAACGGCATAAGTAATAGTTAAAAGTTAGTAGTTCGTTGGGATAAAGTTGCTCAAATTTCAATTTTTTAGTCGATTTGAGATTGACTCCACAGAATGGAGGATCGTGGAGTTTTGAGAATACCTCGCGATTGCTGGGTTTGGCTGCGAGCAAAATTACTGTATTCGCAATGACAGTATAGCTTAATTCGGCAAGCGGGAGTCGAGCAGAACAATGTCACAGCAGGCGGGCGGTGGAGCTATTAAACCTCGATCGCCAGAAACTCAGCAATAATAATTAACACGCGATCGATCGCAGGAATTGTGGCTAAAATCTGGGAAACAATTATCATAAAGCAAAGATTCAAATTATTTAATTTGTCCACAGGAAGCGGCACGCACCGCCCCGCTTTCCTCCCCCACAGCTCTAGTAAGTCGGACGGGGGTCTCCAGCGGAAAGAGAAATGAGTTACTGCATCAATGCCAATTGCCAGAATCCAGAAAATCTCGATCGCGCGACAGTTTGCACGAGTTGCGAGTCGAACTTGCTGCTAAAAGGGCGCTACCGAGTCTTTCACCCCCTCGGTCAAAATCTCAGTTGCCGCAGCTTCTTAGCAGTCGATGAAGACCAACCAGCGCAGCCCCGCTGTGTAATTCAACAGTTCTGCGGCCGACAGCAGTCAGTCGCCGACAGCGGCGCACAGCGGGGCCGGAGATTTCGCGGCGGAGCCAGCGTCCTCGACGAGTTGGGCAAACATCCCCAAATACCAAAACTGCTGGCATCTTTTGAAGTCGAAGGCAGCGAGTATTTAGTGCAAGAATACATCGAAGGACGCAATTTAGCCGATCGGCTTTCACAAAAAGGCGTCCTTAAAGAAATTCACATTTGGTATCTGCTGAGCGAACTGTTGCCCGTCCTGCAACTTGTTCACGACCATCAACTAATTCACCGAGATATCAAACCGTCCAATATTATTCACCGCAAAACTTCCCAAACCAGCCTTGTTTTGGCAGGGAAAGAGGATGTACGCACGCTGCCGGAGGAGGAAGAATCTGGGCTGGTTTTAGTCGATTTCGGCGGCGCAATTCCTGCCAACAGCAGGCCGCTGAAAACAGAAACGGCGACGGGTTCTGCCGAATACGCGGCTCCCGAACAAATTAAAGGTCAAGCTATTTTTAGCAGCGACATCTACAGTTTGGGCGTGACTTGCATTCATTTGTTAACAGGAATGTCGCCCTTTGATTTGTTTGATATCAAAAGCGACAGTTGGGCCTGGAGGCACTATTTGAAAGTACCGGTTTCGGCCAGACTCGGCCGCATTCTGGATAAAATGGTAGAGCGAGAAACATCAAAACGCTACCGATCGACCGAAGCAATTCTCAAAGACCTGAAATACGGCCCGACACCGATAGACGCGATCGCCAGCAAACCCAGATGGACTTTAGCTTTGTGGGGAGGAGCCGCAGTTGCCCTGATTTCAGTGGTGCTGGGTTCTCGCTTGCCATCGACAGTACCGTCGGCTTTCACTTCTTCCGATCCGGTTTCTACAATTCCCGACATTCGGTTCGATCCGCCCCCCATGCAGAATTTCAGCCGTCAGGAATCGCAGTCAGGGCCAGCAGTACGCACTCTGGCCGATCGAGACAAAAACCCCGTGTGGGCTGTAGCAGTCGCTCCCAACGGCCGCGTCATAGTCAGCGGGAACAATGACGGCACAATTAGCCTGCTGCACAAGCGTCACGGCAAAGTGATCAAAACTATAGCAGCACATTTGGGGCCCGTGTGGTCTGTGGCTGTCAGTCCCGACGGCAGGACGATCGCCAGCGGAGGCGCTGACGGTACGATTAAATTGTGGAATTTCTATTCCGGCAAGTTAATTCGGGCATTGGACGGGGACAAAGACGGCGTGTTCTCAGTGGTTTTCAGTCCCGACGGCCGAGCCCTCGCCAGCGTGGGTAAGGACAAAACTTTGAAGCTGTGGGAAGTGGAAGGCGGCGCCGAGTTGGAAACTCTCAAGCGGGGTTTTGACGAGGTGCAGTCGGTGGCTTTCAGTCCCGATCGAGAAACTTTGTTTGTTGGCAGCAGCGACGGTAAGATCGAGATGTGGAACTGGCAGACTGGGGAATTGAAAGAAACTCTTTGGGGTCATTCCGAGGCGGCTTGGTCTCTGGCCATCAGCCCGGACGGTCAAACTCTCGCCAGCGGCAGTTGGGACAAGACGGTGAAGCTGTGGGATATCAGCCCAAATAATCAGTCCCGGCAGCCCAACGGTTCTCTGCTGCGGACTTTAATCGGCCATTCCGACAAGGTTAAGTCCTTGGCTTTCAGTCCCGACGGAGACAAGCTAGCCAGCGCCGATTTGAGCGGGACTATCAAGCTGTGGCGGATGAGTCCCGGCGAGCGGTGGCAGATGAGTCCCGCCGACACGGTGGGCACGCTGAAGGGTCATTCTACTTGGGTGGAACTGGCTTTTAATCCTCAAGACAACACTCTGATCAGCGGCAGTTTTGACGACACGATTAAGGTGTGGCGTCTGTCTCCTTGATTTTTGCATCCTAGGGGCGATAAATTTTTGAACAATTCCCAACTAAATCAAAGATTATGGTTGGGAATTGTTCAAAAATAGGCGATTAAAATCGCGCCTGTACAAACTTTCACCCATTCGCCGACGGGTTGAATATCGGGTAAAAACCGGGGTTTTTGCCCCATGCCTAAGATAGAATCCGCAACAGAAAAACTTTTAAAATATCCATCATAATATCTGGAATAATCGCGCTTGCTAGCCAACATTTATGGTAAAGTAAACTCGGCTGTTAAACTAAAAATATATGACCGTAAATTCCGAGTTAACAGAGCAGTATTTGTCAGCGGGCGAGAAACTCCAGCAATCAGGAAACTTTGAGGAGAATCTCGCCCAATACCAAAAAATACTAGCACTCGAACCGGATGTGGCGATCGCACTCAATAAGATTGCCGAAGTTTATTATACGCAACAGAAATATGTAGAGGCGATCGCCTCCTGCTACCAAACCCTACGCCAGCAACCCAATTTCGCCCCAGCCTACAAAACCCTAGGCAATATCCTGCAAGCCCAAGGCAAAATAGAAGCGGCGGCGCGCGCCTACTCCAAGGCGATCGAATTCGACCCAAATTTGGTCGCAGCCTATGTTAACCTAGGCAGTATGTTTTACAAACAAGGCTTGCCGGATGATGCCATAACTTACTACCAAAAGGCGATCGCTATGCAGCCAGATTTAGCCGCCGCTTATTGGAATTTAGGCAAACTTTTGGAAGAGCAAGGGCGAATTAATGAAGGTTTATTTTATCAAAAAAAAGCTCTGAATTTACAGCATGATTTAGAAGCCACTTACTACTAACAAATAACACTGGCTGAAGAGCAATCTCAAAGTTAGGATCGTTCAATTATTAATAAAAGCAAGCTATAACGACATGAACATCAACCAGAATCCGCTCGAATTCCTAACCGCTAAAGTACAAGAAACTGTTGCAGATACCCAAAACATAGGCAACCAAATTGCGGCTAAAGTTGAGGAAAGTGCAACTGTATTAACGGCGTGGGTACAGTCAGCGCCAAGTTCAATGGTTAGCGCCGGGGCGATCGCCACTCAAGAAGCTTTCAAAATAGCACACAACATCCGTTTTGAGAACCTGCCAACAAACCTGCAATGGAAATTTGCGAGGGCTGGAATGCGCGACGGCATCCGAAATGTTCAAGAAGCTGCAAAAGTATTTGAATCCATACCCGCCCAAATTCGCGCCCAAGGCCCCGAAGCAATTCGCAACTTCTGTCAAGATAAAGATTGGAGTCACATCCAAGCACACGTCAATGGAGGCGGTAGCGAAGCTGCTAACGGGATTTTTGAACATTTTTGGGTAAATCGGGCTCGCGGCGGTAAAGACATGACTGCGGCCGAATTAGCCGTCGCTAAGCAAGTTTTAGCAGATGCAGCGTTTAAAGCAGCAGTTGCCGAAGTTGTTGGGGCTGCAATGAAAGGGGCGATCGCCGCAGCAGTAATTGAGTTAATATTTTCGATCTTAGAAAATTCGCTATTGTGCGTTGAAGGCAAAATTACCCAGTCAGAGTTAGTCGAACAAGTCGCTACCGCCACAGCCAAAGCTGGCATTGCTGGCGGTGCAATTACCGCGATTCTCTTAACACTCTGCACGATATTTCCCCCGATTGCCGCGCTTTTAGGTGCCGCTGCGATGCCCTTGGCGGTTGCAGGTGTTGGTTTTATGGGAATTCGGGGCTGGGAAATTTTTTGTCAGGGCGATCGGATATTTGGTATTACTGAACAAGCACAAAAATTTCTGGGGATGAATGAACAGTTGACAGTTGACAGTTGACAGTTGACTGTTATGATACCCGAATCAAACCGTTTATGAAGCGCGGATTGAAGGCTCTATTCATGATAGTTATTTATGTCCGCGCTTTTGGGTGGCGGTTGCTTGTAGCAATATTTTCAGATGATTGGGAAAACATAAAATAGTATGAATTCAGTAGAAAAGACTCAAGATCAGCAGCATCCGCAATACAAGCGCGATCGAGCCAGTGTCGATACTTTATTAGCAGGAGAAGCAACCGACTACAATTTATCGGAATTAGCAAGATTAATCATTCGCTACCGAGGCTTTCCCGGCGCTAGAGATATTCAATCAGACTTAAAAAAAGTCCTCCAACAATGGAATCATACCGAAGAAACTCTTTACGAACAAACCCGTAAAATTCACGCCACAGGTGAAGTTTACAGGAAACAAAAAAGCGACCAAGAAGATTGGGCTTAATAATACCAAAGCTTAGAAGTGAAGTAGCGATCTAAATTAATGAGTAATTTTAGGTCTCGGAGCCGGTGCGCCTCGCAGCATTCCTTCTGTACTCAATTCTTCATCAATTTCTTCCCAGTGAATGCCATAGCCTCCTCCACATACTTCCCATTTTTCCCTTTGGTGGGGCGTTGCATGAAACAATCTTGGATACCAAATTAAAGGCACGGTAATGATTCGTCCATCCATCAAATCAACACTAATGGTTTCTTCTGTAAAATGAATGTGCTTAACTCTATCGTCCGCTCGAATCGCCAAAATACCCCTACCAAGCCTCCAATAGCGTTTGTTTATTTTCTTGTACTACCCATTGTATTTTACGAAGTTCTTTAGGATCGAAAACTTAATAACTTAAGCGGCGTTGCTGATTCTAAATATGAATCAACTTTTCGCTTGATGTTACAAAGCTCAGCATACTTGGCTTATAGCAATTGGGAAATCTTGAATTCATATTTGTATTCAGCAACGCCAGATTTAACATCT
>NZ_JBARVX010000093.1:0-12757 GCF_049646505.1 Microcoleus sp. | reverse complement strand
AGACTTACAAAATAAGTCTAAATTCTACTCAGGAAAAGACGCTAGACACAAAGCCAACCGCTATCACAAAGCTAGACAAACTCTTCAGCGTAAAGACACTCGTTCAGCGAAGCGAAGACTAATCGCTTTGTCTGGGAGAGAGAGACGGTTTATCGCTGATGTGAACCATCAAATCAGTAAGGATATTGCAAAGCCTCACACCCTGATTGGACTAGAAAATTTGACCGGAATCCGGGAAAAGACTAGAACTAAATCGGGCAAAAAGGCAAGCAAGAAGAGACGACTAGCCAATCGAAACAAAGCTAAATGGTCTTATTCCGAATTGCACGGGTATATTGACTACAAAGCCCATCTAAATGGTTCGTTAGCAACGAAAGTTCCGGCTCGTTACACATCGAAAAGTTGTCCTAAATGCGGGCATACTTCGGATGCTAATAGGCCGAACAAAGGACTATTGTTTCGATGCGAATGTTGTAATCATAAGTTACACGCTGATTTGATTGGTGCGCGAAATATTGCAATGAGAGCGTTGCTTGTCCGGCAAGACTGGATGAGTACGGGGAGTTTGTCAGCATCCCCTGATGTGTCGAATGGTGAAACCAAAGCCCAAATCCTGCAAAGGTTTTCGGAATTGCGGTGGAGTTCAGATGCAAGCCCACATCTCCGGCGGTACTCCGCTTGATGCTGGGTAGTTGACAACAGAAAATTCACAGCTATTTAAAAAATGAGACTGAAGCGGCGGGAATTTTTACAGCAAGCTGGCCGGATGCTGGCCGCGCTCGGCATCAGCGAGGCCGTGTGGTTGCGCTTGGGCGATCGCTACCTCCAAGCGCTCGCAGGGCCGACAGGGCGTAAATTGGCTTTGTTGGTGGGCGTAGATCGATATCCCGACTCGCCTCTGTACGGCTGCGTGACGGATGTGGAATTGCAGCGGGAATTGCTGATCCATCGGTTTGGGTTTGCACCGTCGGATATTCTGACTTTGACTGATGCTCTAGCTACTAGGGAAAATATCGAGGCGGCTTTTGCAACTCACTTGCAGGAACAAGCAAAACCCGGTGATGCGGTGGTTTTTCACTTTAGCGGCTGCGGTAGTCGAGTCGGTGCGATCGACTCTCCCGGCAAAAGGCAAAATAGTTTGGTGCCGGTAGATGACGTTGTGCCGCTGTTAGCAAACCGAAGGGTGAACGATATTTTAGAGGAAACGCTGCTGCTGTTGGTGCGATCGCTCGCGACAGAAAATGCGATCGCCATCCTCGACACCAGCTACACCTATCCAGGTTTTCGCAAAAACGGCAACTTTCGCATTCGCTCCCGTTCCCGCCACACCATCGGGCAGCCAAGCCCCGGAGAATTAACGTTTGCCGAAGGTCTCAAGTCCAGCTCAAATCTCCGTCCGGCGGCGGTCGTACTTGCTGCTGCTGCCAATTCGCACCTCGCGGCCGAACAAGAGTGGAACGGATTTACCGCTGGTTTGTTTACCTACGCCCTCACCCAAACTCTGTGGTTGGCAACTCCCGCTAGCAGTTTGAGCGTTAGTTTCAGTCGCGCGGCGGGTACTGTCGAGCAAATCGCCGGGTTGTCGCAACAACCCCAAATTCGCCGCGACAATTTAACGGTACCGCCAGCCGTTGATTTTTCAAGTTTAATGTTGAATTCCGCTGGTGCTGATGGCGCTGTGACGGCGGTGGAAGATGGCGGCAAAACTGTGGAGTTGTGGCTGGGCGGTTTGTCGCCGGGAGTTTTGGAGTGTTGCGAGGGTTCTGTGTTTGCGGTGGATGGCTCGCGGGGCGATCGGCTTTTGCTGCGGACGCGCACGGGTTTGTCTGCGAAAGCTCAAATTTTAGAGGGGACCGATCGTACAAACGGGCAATTAACCGGCGGCGAACTCGTCAGGGAAGAAATTCGCGTACTGCCGCGAAACATCGGTTTGACAGTAGCTTTGGACTCTGGTTTGGAACGCATCGAGCGGGTGGACGCGACGAGTGCCTTTGCCGCTGTCACCCACATTTCCTCAGTAGGGAGCGAGCAACCGGCTGACTTTCGGTTCAGCCGAGTCCGGGAAACAACTTTAGCCGAAACTTTGTCGTCGGCTGGGCCTGTTGTGTCTCAATGGCGCTACGGTTTGTTTTCTGTCGCCCAAACGGCGGTTCCCGACACCGAGGGCGACGGGGGAGAAGCGGTGAAGGTGGCGGTGCAGCGCTTGGCTCCGCAGTTGAAAGGGTTGCTGGCGGCTAAGTTGCTGCGGCTGACCCTCAATGAGGGGTCGTCGCGGCTGAAGGTGCGGGCGGCGCTGACAACTCTCGCGCCACAAGCTCGGGTGATGGTGGAGCGATCGCCGGTACGAGGCGATCGCACTTATCGATTGGAGCCCCTGAGCGCCGACAGCGAGAAATCAGCAAATGTAGACATACTAAGTGTGAACAAGGGCAGTCGAATTGCGTACAGAATGTATAACGAAAGCGATCGCCCGGTTTATGCTGCAGTGTTTTCCTCGGATAATGCCGGAGGGCTGATGGCTATGAATTTTCAGAGCGAAAATGATGCTGCCGGGGGGATGTCGCGGGCGATCGCCCCCGGAGAGAATTTGAGCGTCCCGACTTTTGGGGCTTTCGGGTTGGAGGTATCGGGACCGATCGGACTGGCGGAAACTTTAATTATATTTAGCGAGAAACCCTTCGCTCGAACTCTGGCAGCGCTGGAAGAAGGAATGCCGCCTGTGAGGAATGCCTCACCAATCCGAGTGCTGTTAAACCCTCTAAAAGTAGCGGAGGCTGTTCTCGAAGATTTGCACGCTGCTAGCATTCCGAGCGTGCAGAAGGTGGGGATATCCACTGAAGATTTGGCTTTGGATGTGAATGTTTGGGCGAGTTTGAGTTTTGTCTATCGGGTGGTTTAATGGTGAAATTGTAAATGTTTTTTACGGGAACATCTGCGCCCCAGTTGTCAGATCGAATCCGGTTGTATCAGAACGATCGCTAATAGGTGGCAATAGCGAATGAACCCCGAACGCGCTACAAGCGTCTTCGCGGTTCGATCGTTCCGATGCTACCGGATTTGAGATCGGAGTGCTTTTGAGCGAAAATCAGATGCTCCCGACCGATCGGATTGTTAGTGAATCTGCACCCTACAATTACTCTGGGCCGCGATAAACTTTTTCCACGAGTTGAGCCAAGCGTTTCATAGCAGTTTCAATCTCATCATTTGTCGCAGTCAAACTAATTCGCAAACACTCGTGCTTGTGCTGCCAATCTTCGCGCAAACCAGGGAAGAAAGAACTTCCCGGCACGACAATTACGCCGACTTCCTTCAATTTTTGATACAGTTCCCAATCCGTCATTGGCAAACCTTTCAGCCACAACCACGCAAAAATCGCTCCTTCGCCCCGGTGCAAGAACCACGGCAAATCCTTCGGCATTGCTTGTTCTAAAGTTTCTTCAACTACTGCAAATTTGCTTTGATAGTACGGGCGAATTATATTGAAGGAAATGTCTGCAAGAGCGCCGGAATTAATGGCACGAGTGGCGATCGCCTGTCCGTATCTCGGCGAATGAATGCACATATTGGTCTGAAAAGATTCTAATACTTGAATAATCTTTCGATCGCCGATCGCAATTCCGATTCTTTCTCCCGGCAATCCCGCTTTCGACAAACTCATGCAATGCACGATATTGCCGCCGAAAATCGGTGTCATCTCGGTAAAATTCAAGGAAGGAAAGGGAGGGGCGTAGGCGGAATCGACGAACACCGGCACGTCGAAAACAGCGGCTAAATCTGCTATTTTCTGAACTTCGTCGTCGGTGAGGACGTTGCCGGTGGGGTTGCAGGGACGGGAAAAGATGACGCAGCCGGTGGTTTGGTCGATCGACAGTTGGCTGAAATCCGGCCGGTATTTGAACCTGTGGGCGGCTGCATCAATATCGAGGGTGGGTTTGCAGGCGACAACTGCTTCGGGAATTAAGCTCACGCCGCCGTAACCGGTGTAATCTGGACTCAGCGGTAAAACAATATTTTTAAGGCTACCCCCCCTAGCCCCCCCTTGGTAAGGGGGGGATGGGGGGGGTGCAGTGTAGCCACCGAAAGCGTTGGCTGCGTAGAAGTAAATTGATTGACTTCCCGGAGTAATTAGGATATTGCGATCGGTCAAATTCAGTCCGTAACGCTGGTTAAAATCCGTCAGTACCGCATCGATAAACGGCTGATAGCCTTGGCTGGAACCGTAGCGGCAAACCACTTCGCCGTATTCTGAACTCGCCAAAAGTTGGGCCGTGCAATCGCGCCACAATTCCTCGACTTCGGGTAAAATCACCGGATTTCCGGCGCTCAAATTGATAAACTCCTGCCCGCTGCCGGCTCTGAGAGTTTCAATAATATCTTTCATTATTGCCCGAACTCCCGTAAGGTGGGACATCTGAGCGCCAAATTGAGTAAGGGCAGGGTTCATAAATGCAGCGACAAAGATAAAAGTTTACAGTCTATTATAATAACTCTTGTTGCAGGCCTTAGCGTAGCTTGTCTGGGCTATGGGTTGTCGATCGGGCAAACTGCAAATTAAATAAACTCGATCGCACAGCATTTTGTTTTTTCCCCTCTGCGCGCTGCTGCATCAGATGAGCGGGCCTTTTTGGGGTATAGTTTTGCTGGAATTTCGCCCCAAACGCGCGATCGATTGTCAATTCTTGACAGCAGCCATTGAGACAGTTTAACATTCGCCTGCCGGCGCGATCGCCACAAATTTTATTGTATTCATTCAGACCCAATACTTGCTGGGGTAATTGGCAATAAGCAGTTTGCCTGTGATGTCTGGGGAGATACAGTTAATACTGCATCTCGGATGGAATCTTCGGGTGTGCCTGGACAAATTAATATTTCTAGTGCAACGTTTGAATTAGTTAAGGATTTTTGTGAATGTGAATATCGAGGGAAAATCCCTGCTAAAAATAAGGGCGAAATGGATATGTATTTGGTTCACAATCTTAAATAATACAGTTCGCGATCGCATCAATATCGAAGAAACCGGGTTTTTTATACAGTCTCGGATGGACTCCAAACAAAGAAACCGGGTTTTTACCCTTACTGCGGATTACCCTGGGGGATTTTCGTAAAAAAAACGCAGTGTTACCTGGTTATATTAAAATTATTGAGTTGTAAATTTTATGTTTTAACTCCCATGCGTATTTGGCAAGCCGATTTTTACCGTCGCCCCCTGCAAGACGAAACAGGTAAACCATTGTGGGAACTATTAATTTGCGACGGGGCGCAAACTTTTCAATTTAGCGCTTTTTGCAGCCAGTCAGAAGCTAATTCTAATTGGCTGGTGGCGCAGTTGCACCAGCAAGCTCAAACTCATAATTTGCCGGATTTGATTCAAGTATTTAGGCCTCAATCTCTCAGTTTAATCGAAGCTGCGGGCAAGGTTTTGGGTATCAAAGTAGAAGCTACTCGCCGCACTGCTGCTTTGAAATTGCTGCTGCAAAAACGGGCAGAAGAATATTCGAGTATGCCTAATTATACAGGGGAAGCTTACAGGGCTATCTCCCTTGACATGGCGCCGCCGGTTCCTTTACCCGAAAACCTTTGGGGCGATGGTTGGCGTTTTGCTTCCCTACCAGCCGGCGATATTCTAGAAGTTTTTGAAGAACGTCCCATACCAATATTAGAAATGCCTGAATTGCTGTTACCGCTGACTTTGGGCTTAGCTTCAACTGTACCGGTGCCCGGTGTTGTGATTGACGGCGGGCGACAGTCGATGCGGTTGGCTAAATGGCTTCAGGATGTCAAACCTTTTGCTTTGAATTATATTGCTGGTGCTCCCGATGGATTGATTTTGGAAGCTGGATTGGCAGATAGGTGGGTTGTGGCTACTTTTGAAGATAGCGAGGTGAAAGCGGCAGCAGAAATTTACCAACAGCGCCAGAAATTAAGTAAAGGATTGCATTTTTTGTTAGTGCAGCCGGATGATAGCGGTATGACTTATACAGGTTTTTGGTTGTTAAAGTTCGATCGATAATATTTAAATATTAGTATTTCTGATGTCGGTCGATCGCACCATAAAACAGACGGCCCGAACTTAGTTCCAGCAGATACAGACTCAAGCATAAATTATTAGGAGAACCTCTCAATCTAGTCAGAAATAGTGCAGCAAAGTTATTCCACAACCAGAATCAATCCCTTTTGGATGCCCTCACACAATCGGTTAATGTGAAAATGGTCTTTTTGGTCGAGCCCGTTGAGGACTGCTGACTGAAGCAGTTCTCTGTCAAGGGGGGTAATTTGGCGGAAGGCAAAGATGCGCTGGGCGATCGCCTCCACAGAGATTTTGGGAACGCTAGCAGAACTGACTGTCATGGTCTCAACACCCTGAAAATAGATAACACAACTCTGTACTTTTATTTTTCAAGATTTCGTGAACTTATAATGTGATTGAAATCACAGTTTTAGCTCCACAATATAGTGTACGCCCGATCGATGTTGTGATGAAATGTTTAACAAGATTTACGCCAACTTAACGGTGGCCCAATAAAATCAATGTTGTGAAACTCAGGCATAGTGTAAAAAATGGCACAAGCAAAAATCGGAATTATCGGCGGCAGCGGTTTGTATAAAATGGCAGCCCTCAAAGATGTGGAAGAGGTAAAAATTGATACACCTTTTGGCTCGCCGTCGGATGCCGCAATTGTGGGAACATTGGACGGTACGCCCGTGGCATTTCTGGCAAGACACGGCCGCAACCACACTTTTTTGCCTTCAGAAGTGCCGTATCGGGCAAATATTTATGCAATGAAAAGTTTGGGAGTTGAGTATTTAATCTCAGCGTCGGCGGTTGGTTCTCTCAAAGCAGAGGCAAAACCTTTAGATATGGTAGTGCCGGATCAGTTTATCGATCGCACAAAAAATCGAGATTCTACTTTTTTTGGAGAAGGAATAGTCGGTCACATCACATTTGGCGATCCGATTTGCGGCGAATTGGCTAAAGTGTTGACAAGTGCGATCGAATCCTTAAACATCCCCGATGTTACCCTGCACCGAGGAGGCACCTACGTCTGCATGGAAGGCCCCGCATTTTCCACAAAAGCAGAATCCCACCTTTACCGCAGTTGGGGGGCGACAGTCATCGGGATGACAAATTTGCCCGAAGCAAAATTAGCCAGAGAAGCAGAAATTGCCTATGCAACTTTAGCATTAGTCACCGATTACGACTGCTGGCACGAAGATCACGACAGCGTAACCGTAGAAATGGTAATTGCCAATTTGCACCGCAATGCGGAAAACGCCCAAAAAGTTATTCAAGAAACAGTCCGTAGACTAACAGAAAATCCCCCCGTTTCCGAATCGCATTCTGCTTTGAAATATGCAATTCTGACTCCGCTGGACAAAGTTCCCACAGCGACTAAGGACAAAATGGGTTTGTTGTTGCAGAAATATTTGTAGCAAATAGGGCATTGGGCATTGGTAACTAATAATATCGTTTCCCGTAGCATCGTCCCCTATTCATCTCTGGGATCTCCCTCTGTGTTCTCTGCGTTCTCTGTGGTTAAATCATTCCGGTGCTACTCGAAACGATATTACAACTTGAAAGAAAGTTATTGGTGATTGGTGATTGATTAACAATTCCCGATGCCCCATCCCCAATTAACTTATCAATTGTTTGAATGCCTCATTTTCCCTGATTTTATCCAAATCAGCTTCATTTTTAGCCAACTCTTTGCACAAATTTGGATTGAGATTTAAGGCACGTTTCAAATTTTCAATTGCTAATTCAATTTGACCTTGTAGCGCATAACATCGGGCTTTATTGTACCATATTCTGTAAAAGTCTGGTCGAATTTTAGCAGCATTGTCGTAGGAGTCGATCGCCGCTTCGTATTTTTCTAATTTTGAGAGTGCAACGCCTCGATTGTTCCAAGCGTCAGTATAATCATTCTTAATTTGTAGGGCTTTATTGTAGGAAATTACTGCTTGTTCGTACTCTTGCATTTTGGAAAAAGCAACGCCTCGGTTGTTCCAAGCATCGGCATAATCGGGTTTGGCTTGGATGGCTTGTTCGTAACAGCCGATCGCCTCCGGGTACTTCTGCAATTCCAACAGTACCACGCCTCGGTTGTTCCAAGCGTCGGGATACTGCGGGCGAATTGTCGTAGCTTGTTCGTAGGAGGCGATCGCCTCTGGATACCGCTGCATTCTAGTGAGCACTACTCCCCGGTTGTTCCAGGTATCTGCTAAATCCGGCTGAATTTGCAGGGCGAGATTGTAAGCTGCGATCGCATCTTCGTAGCGGTTTTCAAAGAAACAAGCATCTCCCTGTTTGGCATAGTCGGCCGCCGTCAATAACTGTTGGTAATTGCCGTAGTTAACCGGAGCAAATTCTTGAATTTGGGCGTCGGGCAATAACAAGTCTGTTTCTACATCCGCCTGGTGACTTTGGTGTTGAATTTCGCCTAAGATGCCTTCAGCGTCCGAAATTAATAGTTTTAATTGAGAGATTGTATCGTAATGGAGACTTTCGATTTCTTGACGAGCATTTGTTGTCTGCTGGGACAATTTATTAAACAGAAACCAAACAGCGACTCCGGCTGCTGTCGGAAGCAAGGTTAAGGCAATTACCAGCCCGTTTAGCAGTGTCGCCGTGCGCCCGAAAGCAATGTCAACTTCTTCTTGAACTCGATCGCGAATTTCTTCTTTAATTTGGATATCTGGCAATTCCTGCTGCACCAACAGTGCTGCAGCCCTCGGTTGTGAGGCAGAAACGCTGCTGGCCCAGACTAGAATAGTCGAAAGGGCGATCGGGCTAATAATTGTTCTAAAAATACTTGACAAACGCATTGCCTTAGTGATAAACACCTGATTTGCGATTTTCATATGTCAAGAGATGCTGGTAAGTACGATCTCAGACTAGCCCATTTGTTCAAAAACTATTAAATACAGGATATCTGTTGTGCAGTCCCCTCCGATTAAGTGCCTGACGCAGGAATTGCTAGACGAAGTTGCAGCTTCTTCGCGCTGCAGCCCCCGCCAGCGACAAAACTACAATTTCCACGATTTGTCAGAAAAGGTACAGCGATTTGTCAACGTGCTACAACCGGGTACCTACGTGCGCCCTCACCGACACCTGCGCCCGCCTGCGGTTAACGGTTTTGAGTTTTTTGCGGTGATTCAAGGAGAAGTCGGTATTGTTATTTTGAACGACAACGGTGAAATCCTGCGATCGTTGCAAGTGGGTGCAGCCGGGCCCACTCGCGCTGTGGAACTTCCCGAGGGCACTATTCACACCTTAGTAGCTTTGGCTGCGGATACTGTGATTTTGGAGTTCAAGGAGGGGCCTTACGACGCTGCTGCAGATAAAGACTTTTTGCCCGGTTTTCCGGCTGAGGGAAGTGCGGCGGCTGGGGAATTAGTCCGCCTTTGGGAAGCGGAATTTAAGGGTTGACTGTTGGCTGTTGACTGTTAACTGTTGAGGGCGGGCACTCTTGGCACCGCCCCTACTGACTGTTGACTGTTGGCTGTTGACTGTTAACTGTTGACTGTTGACTGTTAACTGTTGACAAATAACAAATAACAAATAACAAATAACAACTAACAACTAACAACTAACAAATAACAAATAACAAATAACAAATAACAAATAACAAATAACAAATAACAAACAACAAATAACAAATAACAAACAACAAATAACAAACAACAAACAACAAACAACAACTAACTAACAAATCTAATTGTTGTCATCCGATTGTATAAATCTGGGGCGGTGCGAATGATTTTTCTCAAAAGTTCATCTGTTACCCAAAAGATGACGGGAAAGGAAAATTTTTTGCTAAATTCGCTGCAGACTAGGTTGGTAGAAACGAGCAGCCGATCGATCGACTCCACTGATTCCAAACCGAGGATCATTAATGCTGGGGGCGGTTCGCTGTCTACTTCTGCTGCGATTGTCGTGTAGAGAGTTGTCGCCGATTTTGGCAACAGCAGTTGCTGCGGTTTCTGGGTACAAGTTGCTTCTAGGCGATCGACTATTTGCTGCCGCAATTCCAGGGAGTTGCAGTTGACTAAAACGAAAGAAAAGTAACCTTGGGAAAGATGGATCGCTCGAATTAAAGTTGAGAATGACCGCTCGTTATATTTAGCTGCGTCGTACTTAGTTGGAGCGTTTTGGGCTGTATTTTCTGAGTTTTGTTCAACCATAAATTACACTTATTTTATGTTTTATAAATCTTATAGATTAAATGCTGTCGGTTGAGACAGTGTGAAGAGATGTGTTTTCTATAAAAATATTTGGCTTACTATAACACTATTTTCAAATAAAATCAATAGTGCGATCGACTATTTTGGCCGCCTTCGCTATTGTGCCACCTGCCGCGCTAAGCTGCGGCGCTCTAGATTTTATGTTAAAGCGCAAAAAACTTTAAGTTTTGTAAGAAAGCGATGGATTGATTTCTGGCTTTTTTGCTTTCTTACCAATTACCATAAAAAATGGTTTAAAACCTCTTCCCTTTAGGCGGCTATTAAAACAAGAGTATTCATTGCTCCCATCTTTTTTACCCAGGTAGAGCTCGCATTTAACTGTCCCAGGTCAACTGTCAAATGTCAACAAAACGGACATATCTCACCGCTCTTGAAAAGCTCTACAGTAACAAATATACAGCTTGGCGGTTCTCAGTTGAGTGAAGTGTTCACCAATAGACCAATCCTCTCAAAGCCCATACATAGCAAGCTTTACAAGAATTGTGGCAGAGGTTTAATTAATCAACAATTCCTGAATCTCCCCATCGCCAAATCTAAAATCCTTCGACGCTAGCGCTGACGGCGAAGTCTCAAATCTCAAATCTAAACCCGTACCTCCAAAAACCTGAGAAAGGCTATGTTATTATAATATTTCTAACAGATATTTCCCGGTTAACCTCGACAGTGAGGAAGCGCGAGCACGCTTAGAAGAATGCTTTTCTAAACTTCAACATTCTTGGTTTTCCGGGTTTGTCTGGATTTGTTGAAGCTGCTTTCTCTAGAGAGAAAGTCTCGATCGAATTAACAGATGAGTGAAGACGATGCGCCAACTATTTGTACAAGTCCCTCAAGGCTCTGGAAAAACTGTTTTAGAGATAGCAAAAGCCTGTAAAGGCACGAACTTAGCAAAAATAGAAGCTGCGGGAGTCGATGGATCGCTGGATCTGGTGATGATCCACGTTTCTAATGGCGAGGTTGAGGAACTTCTCGGAAAACTCGAAGACCTGCCGGACTTAAGTGTTACTCTGCTGCCCACAGGTGTGATGTCGCTGCATCCCCCAGCCAATGAGGCTCCGGAGCAAGTCACTAACGTTGAGGAACGCAGCCCGATCGAGATTTTTCTGGCTGGTTTGCAGAGTACAGGTTCTTGGAAAGGATTTCTCAGCTATGCCTTTTTCGCGGGAATCATTGTTTGGATTGGTTTATACACGAATACCAGCTACCTGCTAGTTGCCGCCATGTTGCTAGCGCCGTTTGCAGGGCCTGCCATGAATACCGCCTTGGCTACGGCAAGGGGCGACCTCAAACTCTTGGGGCGCAGCATTTTACGCTACTTTGCGGCCCTGAGCGTCACGATCGCGACTACGGGATTGCTGAGTGTGATTCTGCAACAGCAAAGCCCCACCAGCTTGATGATTGACGGCAGCCAAATTTCTTCGGTATCGGTGCTGATTCCCCTTGCAGCAGGAGCCGCCGGAGCGCTATCCCTGGTTCAGTCCGATCGCAGCAGCTTGGTGTCAGGAGCCGCTACCGGAATGCTGGTATCGGCTTCGCTGGCTCCCCCTGCTGGTTTGATTGGCATGGGGGCGGCAATTGGTCGTTGGGATCTGGCCGTCAACGGCCTGTTTTTACTGCTGCTGCAACTCGGCGGCATTAATTTAGCGGCGGCTTTGATGTTTCGTCTGTTTGGGCTATCGACTGAAGGAGCTCGCTACGCGCGGGGGAAACGCGGTGTGTTCCCGGCGGCGATCGGAGTTAGCGCGATCGTACTCACGGCATTAATCATCTGGCAATTTTCCAATTCGCCTAACCTCCTGCGTTCTAGTCTCGCTCAACGGGCAAATTCTCAACTGCAGCAGATTGTAAAGCAAAGCGATTTAGCCAAGCTGGTAGAATCCAACGTTCGCTTCACCAGAGCCGACAATCCGGGAAATGATATTTTGCTGTGTCAAGTCTACGTTCAGCGTCAGCCGCAAGTCGCGCGATCGGCTCAACAAATTCGCACCGATCTCACCCAAGCCATCCAAAATCGCTTGTTGAAAGAAGATTTTAAAGCAACACCATTGGTAGATGTCACCGTGTTAGAAGCCCCTCCGATCTAGCCTTTCTCAAAAAGGTGAGAAATCAGTCGATTTGAGATTTGAGATTTTAGATTGAGGGAGTAATATCATTTCCGGTTACACCGTCAGGTGATGTTGACTGTTGACTGTTGACTGTTGGCGGTACGACTCGATTTTATTATTCCGATGCAACCGTCCACTATATATAGCCTTTCTCAGAAAGATGAGGTGCTCTCGCGGGCCTAAAAGCATCGGGCATCGGGCATCGGGCCTAAAAGCATCGGGCATCGGGCATCGAGCCTAAAAGCATACCTCACCTTTGTGAGAACCGCTATAATATCAAGTCCTGTGTGCGATTCGTTTAACCTAAATGGGTAGGTTTTCCTATCCAGGGACGGTTAGCCTAACTCTCAACGGAGTTAGTGATAACTGATTACACTTATGGGTGAGGCATTAAGTCAAGTCCCAGTCCGCAG
>NZ_JBARVX010000092.1:0-2062 GCF_049646505.1 Microcoleus sp. | reverse complement strand
TTGAGCTGTCTGGAGTCGGTGTTACTGAGATTAATTTGCCGTTTATTGATGCCAATGAAGATGGGCCTTTGCATTTGGAAACGCGGCTGACTCGCGGTCAATTTGAGGGGCTGTGCACGGATTTGGTGCAGCGGCTGCGCCGTCCGGTGAAACAAGCTTTGGCTGATGCAAATTTGAGTCCGGCTCGGATTGATGAAGTTGTGTTGGTCGGTGGTTCGACTCGGATTCCTTTGGTGCAGGAAGTTGTTCGCAGTTTGATTGATAAAGAGCCGAATCAAAATGTGAATCCCGATGAAGTTGTGGCGGTGGGTGCGGCAATTCAGGCGGGGATTTTGGCGGGGGATGTCCGCGATGTGCTGCTTTTGGATGTGACACCGCTTTCTCTGGGCTTGGAAACGATCGGCGGGGTGATGAAAAAATTGATTCCTCGGAATACGACTATTCCTGTCAGACGATCGGATATTTTTTCGACTGCCGAAAACAACCAAACTGTGGTAGAGATGCACGTAATCCAAGGGGAACGCGAATTAGGCAGAGATAATAAGTCTTTGGGACGGTTTAAATTAAGTGGAATTCCGCCGGCGCCGCGAGGGATTCCGCAGGTACAAGTAGCTTTTGATATTGATGCTAACGGGATGCTGTTGGTGACAGCTTTGGACAAAACTACCGGCAGGGAACAAAGCATCACTGTGCAAGGTGCTTCGACGCTTTCTCAGCAGGAAGTGAATCAAATGATTCGCGATGCCGAACAGTTTGCTCAAGCTGATAAGTTGCAGCGGGAAAAGGTGGAAAAACGCAATCGCGCTGAAACCTTGGCTTATCAAGCTGAGCGGCAGTTGCGGGAAGTTGCACTCGATCGCGGAATGCAGTTTGCTCAAAGAAGCCGCCAGCGAATTGAAACTTTAATTCGGGAATTGCGAGACAGTTTGGAGCGCAACGACGAGCGGGGAGTCGATCGAGTTGGCTCGGATTTGCAAGATGCTCTTTACGATTTGAGCCGCGAAGTTGCAGCGTTTGCGATGGATGACGATGATGATGATTTCTTTGAGTCTGTGAAGCGCACTTTTACGGGCGACGGTACGAAGCGGCGCAGCGATGACAGCAGCTATTATCAAAATGCTAAGCCGTACAGGCGATCGACTGTCGATCCAATTCCCGATCGCTCCTACGATCGCGATCGCTCTTACGATCGCTCTTACGATCGAGATAGCTCCTACGATCGCAGAAGCAGCACTAATCGCCCCAGTCGCCCTTATCAAAATCAAAGCGACGATTGGGATGATGACGACGATTGGTTGTAATTGAAGGAAGAAGGAAGAGGGAAGAAGGAAGAGGGAAGAGGGAAGAAGGAAGAGGGAAAATAGCGGATTTTCAGCCGAGAATATGTGACGGCTCTTTTCCTAATTCTTCTCAGATCCTTTTCTTTCTCCTCTCCTACACTATACTTCTTTGAATTAGATAAAGATTACTATGATAAGTAAGGAGGGAATTATGTTGTATGACCCATAGAGAACAATACATCTGGCAGCGGGGTATTTATCTTTGTCAACTTTGCTACGAATTAACTAAATCTTTTCATTCGTCTGAACTTTATGGTATCACCAGTCAAATTCGCCGTGCATCTGTATCAGTACCAGCTAACATTGCGGAGGGATATGGACCTGTTACTAGACAAGAGTATATTCGATATTTGCGAATAGCTCTCGGTTCGCTCAGAGAACTGGATACTCATCTAGTGATTTCTGAAAGAGTGGGGTTAGCAGCACCAGAAAAAATCTCACCAGTTATCAAAGAAGCAGATGAACTCACAGGATTAATTGTCAGTACAATCAACAAACTACAAGGATAAAACCTCATCCCTAATCGCTAATCCCTAATCCCTAATCCTTCTTCCTTCTTCCCTCTTCCCTCTTCCTTCTTCCGTCTTCCCTCTTCCGTCTTCCCTCTTCCCTCTTCCCTCTTCCTTCTTCCTTCTTCCCTAATCCCTAATCCTTCTTCCTTCTTCCTTCTTCCCTCTTCATTCTTCCTTCTTCCTTCTTCCCTCTTCCTTCTTCCTTCTTCC
>NZ_JBARVX010000091.1:0-39930 GCF_049646505.1 Microcoleus sp. | reverse complement strand
TTGCGTTGAGCTAAATTCTTGCAGTTGTTCGATGACGCGAGTTCCCTGAGCTTTGAAATCATCGGCATCAATTTTAATCCTAAATTCTGCACTTTCGGCGGGTTCTTTTAAATTGGCAATTAAATCTGGTAACGATTGATTGGCTAGCTTAGATTTAGCCAATTCAATCAATAATTTGCTCACCAAGTAAGCGCCATCATCCAGAAAATAATTTTCTTTCAAAGCTCCATGTCCAGAGGTTTCAATCGCCAGCCATGACTCCTTTCCGGCTTGATTGAGGCGAACCGACTCGTCAATCACATTTTTGTAGCCGCGTTTAAAGCGATGGTGAATCCCTTTTAAATCTTGTTCGATGAATTGCGTTAAACCATCGGAGGTGATAGAATCGGTGACAATGGTAGAGCCTGGGTGTTCTTGCAGGACGATCGCAGAAATCAAGGCAATTAAGCGATTGCGATTGAGTTCCTTGCCAACTCCATCTACAGCCGCACTGCGATCGACATCCGTATCAAAAATAATCCCAAAATCAGCATCATGTTCAATTACCGCTTGACAAATTGACTGCATTGCCTGTTTGTCTTCGGGATTGGGTACGTGATTGGGAAAAGTACCGTCGGGTTCCAAAAATTGACTGCCGGCGGTGTCTGCACCTAAAGGTTTTAAGACTTTATCGACATAAAATCCGCCCGCACCGTTTCCCGCATCCACAACAATTTTTAACCCTGTCAGCGGTTGCTCAAAGTTATCGGGATGATTGACTGCTTCCCGAATCTTTTTGACAAATTGGTTGGCATAAACTGAGATAAAATCATGCTTGGTAATCTTACCTGTCGCTGCGGTCGGCTGAAAATGATTGCTTTGGGCTAGTGTTAAAATATCGGTAATATCTTTTTTTTGTAACCCACCGTTAGCGGTGAAAAACTTTAAGCCGTTGCGATTAAAAGGCAAATGGCTAGCAGTCAGCATAATCGCGCCGTCGCAATCAAAACCGGGGGTTATGGTACTCATAAACATGGCGGGGGTTGAGGCCATTTCAAAATCGTATACTGTGGCACCAACTGAGGCGATTCCCTCCATGACTGCTTGCATTAAAGTTGGGCCAGATAGGCGGCTGTCGCGCCCGATCGCAATTATCAATTCTGCGGCGGGTTTGTGGACTTTTTGCACCAGCCAACTGACAAAGGAGCGACCTAAAATTGTGGCAATTTCCGGGGTGAGGTTGACTTTTTCATTAGGAACCCCTTCGAGGGCGATACCGCGAATATCTGAGCCATTTTGGAGTTTTTTCCAGTTATAGTTTTGCATAATTATTTTTTTACTATCCTCACTATTTCGATTATAAACTATTTTGGAGCCAATCAATTAAACGATTTTTTATCTGTATTAATCTTTCATTTGAAATACTTCCTAAACGACCATTGACAACCGATGATTCGACACTCGCTAATCGTCCTAGTCGAACAATAGAAGCAACCTTAAGACCAGTAGCTATATAGTCAGAATCTGCCACATCTATTATTTCGTCAAATCCTGCTGTTGATTGATCGATGCGTGAGGAAACCAAAGCGAGTAATAAATCAGGATGGCGACCGGGTGCAATGGCGATTACCAATGCAGGACGAAGTTTTCCTTGTTTCAAGTCAGCTTGAGGAAAACGAATTAATACAATATCACCTGGTTTCATGGTTGATAAATTTCTTGAGCATCTTCTAAGGAATATTCAATTTCATCATTTTCGCCGAAAAGTTGCGTTAATGCAAAATCTTGCCACTGGGTACTTTGCCATTCCGTGTATTCTGATGCTGGTATTTTCTGTTGGGTGGTTATAGATAGGATTAAGCTGGCAATTTGTTCGACAATATGATCTGGTAAGCTATCAATCTGTTGATGTAGTTGTTCGCGAGTAGTGGAAGACATAAATAAAATTTCCTCGTCAAATTTATTTGTGGTCACAATACCGGATGTTCGCTGTTGATTTCCCTATAACTTTTCTTGAGATATCATTATAGCAATATCTCTGAGGGTAAGACATTCTTCGTCGTTACGGTGACAGAGTTTTTAAATCCAATCATGAAAATTATAGCCCCATCACCGCTGAGATTAGACTCTCATTCTTTAGTCGCGTTCAACGCTGTAAACTGCCTGCAATCGGAACTCGCCACCAGCGGGGACTTCCACAATATCTGTCGCCGCATTGGTCGTTTCTACGCAGATTAAGCGCTGATAATCTGTATCTTCGAGGTCGGCCATGTTTGCCGAAATTGTCACCCAGGGATTCCACACTACGGCGGATTTGCTGCCAGAGGATTGAATGCGAATTCGACGGTTGAGGGCGGCATCGTCAATGACTAATTGATTGGTAACATCGAGATAAATGCGATCGACCTCACCGACTGCTACAACTGCACCTACTTGAGTTTTTTCTACACCACCATCAACTTTATCAAGATATTGGCTATTTTCTAAACCCAAAACCTGCACCTGTTTGATGTCGCCGACTTTGAAGTAGGTGTGCAAAGCTTGGGTGAGGGGAAATGGTTTGTCGCCCAGATTGCGGGTGACTAATTCTACAGTGAGGCTGGTGCCGACGGTAATGGCGATCGCCAGTTCAAAGGCTTGAGGCCAAATTTCTCTCGTTTCCTCGGTATCCTGAAGTCCTAAAGTGACTTTCGTCGCGCCGTCTGGGGTGGTGGCGGTTTCTATCACATTCCACAGGCGATTCCGCACAAACCCGTGGCTGGGGCGGCCCAAGTCTTCGGGATCTGGGCCAAACCAGGGCCAACAAATGGGTATACCGCCTTTGATGGCTTTCCCTTCGGCGTAGTAAGCTTTTTCGCTCAAAAACATCACGTCTGCGCTTTCGGTGGCTGGTTGGAAGGAGAGCACTTGGCCAGCATACACAGAAATCACGGCTTTGGCTTGGCCGTTGTCGATGTGAATCATCGGGAAACCACCGTTTCCGCTAGCGAAGGTGAGGTTGTCTGCAATGCCGTAGTCTGTGTTTAATTGGTCAATACTCATGCTGTTTACCTGGTTGGTTGCTTCACAATTATCCGATATTATGGTGGCTAGATTTGACGATATTCTTGAGTCACTATTTTCTGGGTACAATATACAGCACGTTTCAATTAGTTGTGAAAAAATATCGTATTTTTTTAATTGGGATTATTGAACAGAGCAAAATCCCAGAAAAACTGAAATAATCGTTTAACTGTAGAAAATTTGGTACAGATGCGATCGCAACGGCGAGTCGATTTTTTTGAGAAAACATCTCATTTTTGCTTTTGTCTTAGTAAAAAAAGACTATAATAAACGCTTTTTTCAATGCAGGAGATGCTCAGATGCTCCAAGTTCGATCGCGCTTGATATCAATTCCGGTTGCACTCCTGGTGATGTTAACAGTCAACAGTCAACAGTCAACAGTCAACAGTCAACAGTGAATTTACTATTCCGATGAAGAGAGGATTCGATCTGAGCCATATTTATGCTAATTGTAAGGGAGATATTGCAGACTTTTTGCGGACAGGAATACGAATCACAAACTCCGCCCCCTTCCCCGGAGTTGAACAACATATTAGCTCACCGCCATGTTTTTGAGTGATGATGTGGTAACTAATCGCCATTCCCATTCCAATTGCCTTACCAACAGGCTTTGTAGTAAAAAATGGATTAAATATCTGTTTTTTGATTGAGTCGGGAACTCCGGTGCCACTGTCGGCGATCGCAATTTCCACCCAGTCTAAATCAATCACCGATGTAGAAATAGTAATTTGACTGAGATTTTCTTTTGTTTCTTGTTGAGTTTTTTTAGCGTTCACCAGATCGATCGCATCCATAGCGTTTGCCAGAATACTCATAAACACCTGATTTAATTGTCCGGCATAACACTCCACCAACGGTAACTTGCCATAATTGCGAATCACCTCAATCTCTGAGCCTCCTCGATTATCCTTCAGACGGTGTTGCAAAATCACCAATGTACTATCTATCCCTTCGTGAATATCTACTGACTTGAACTCGGCTTCATCCATGCGCGAAAAATTACGTAACGACAACACAATTTGACTGATACGCTCAGTTCCGATATTCATAGATTTCAGAATTTGGAGTAAGTCTACCTGCAAAAAATCCAGGTCTATTTCATTTTCTTTCGCTTGAATTTCAGCGATTGGATTGGAATAGTGCTGCTGGTATAGTTTCACTAATTCCAGCAGCTTTTGCGAATATTCCTCAATATATGTGAGGTTGCCGTGGATAAAGTTAACAGGGTTATTAATTTCATGCGCTACACCCGCTACAAGCTGTCCTAAGCTAGACATCTTCTCAGCATGAACAAGTTGGGCTTGAGTTCGTTTGAGTTCGAGCAATGTCTCTTCTAACTGACGCTTTTCCTTGACTTCCCTCTGTGAATCTTCTAGATCGTGGATGATTTGTCGGAGCAAAGACTCCTTTTTTTGATTGGTTTGTTCTAGTTCCAAACAGTTTTTTTGGGAACGCTCTAATTTTTTTTGCAAAATTCTGTTGGCTTTTTCTAGCTGCTCAGTTGTTAAATTATTTGTTGTTTTTGATTCCATATTCCTATTCTCCTCCCAGTAGCAAAGTAATAAATGTCTCATTATGAAAACAGGAGATTTTCTGATGCTTGAAAGGAGAAATTTCGCCATTGGTGTAAAACCCACAACTCGGTAAGGTCTCGCTTAAGCAGGCTTGAGTTAGCGCATACTCTTCTTGAGTCCGACTACCTAAAATTTGTCGCCGACTAGCACAGGAAAAATACATAGCAGCAGCAGGTACTTTACCCGGATAATTTTCTAAGGCTTGCATCATAGATATTTGAGATGCTGTGAGAATAAGATCGTGGGTGGTTTCGGTAATTTGAACGATCGCCCCTTCGGGAATGTCCCCAAAAAAGGTTACGCTTCCGACTACCCCATCGCAAACTCCACTGGGTGCTCGCATATAGTAATGACTTTCATCTACATCAAACACGGCCAGGGGATATTCTGAAGAAGGCGGCAATTTCCCCAAATAGTGATGATAAAATTCTAGAGCGGGTTTGCGATCGATTTCGTAGAGGATATTTTGAGAGGCTTTGGTGACTGTGCCCTTTTTCCCTACTGGTTTCCAGCCACTAGCCACACCATGAGAAAATAAAATGTCTCCAGAAATTAAGAGCATGGGAATCGCATCGCTACAAACTTCTGTACCGAAGAATTGATAGGTTTGCTGGAACCGCCACTGATCCGCCGCGAGTCCGCCAAAAATCGGGACTTTTTTTTCTAAAGCTTGATTCAAGCTATCTAACATCAAAGCAGCGCTGGCGGTGAGACTTTCTGGGAAGGTAATACAAAGTTTAATCGGTTCTTGATGGCCGGTTTTTGCTTGAACAATAGCAGTTTGAACCGCCGCCTGCAAGTCCTGAGAAATCCCTCGTCCAAGGCCGGCACGGATAGTAATTCGATCGGAACAAAATAGCATCAGGCTAACTGAATCTTGTTCAAATCCTAAAACAGAAGACATTTCTCCATCCGTCGTGCCGCCAATCAGTTGAATTTCGGGATATGTCTGATTGATTTGCTGCAAAATTAGGAGATGGTCGAAATCAATGGCCGCAAACAAGATGCCTGCTTGAGGAATTTCACCTGATAGGGATTGATGGCATTGTTCTAGGACTTCTGTTATTGCCTCTAGAGAGTCAGGATCGTTGCTATGACCTACGACAATTTTTAACATAAATCTGCTTTAGCAAGTAGTTGGGATAATAGATAATTGCGTAAATTACACGCATTCATTCGTATTGGCAAACTGTTAAGCTGTTGGGGATTTAATTGGGATATTCGGGGTGGGCTAAGACTGTCAAACACATTCATGGTTTGATTGGTTTTTGACAGACAATTTAAATGCACGACAGCAAGGGCGATCGACTAATGGTTGGAGATTGCCAACGGCAGCGAATCATGACAAGATTACCTAGTTGATGCGTAAGTCAGAGCGCGATTTAGCTTTGGATATCGCCGTTTTAGCTACATATTTTGCTAAAATGTAAGATGGCCGTCCTGCAAGGTCACAAAAATATTATTGAAAAATGCGCGATCGCACTATCTAGCATAACAGAAGGATAAAAACATGGGCAGAGTTACTGCAACAATCGCCGTCACCAACCACATTGATGAAATTCTGGCAGAAAGAGGGTTTATACCAACAGACCAAGTACGTTCAATCACTCTCGATAACGTATTGGTTGATACAGGGGCAACTAAACTCTGTTTGCCGGAAGAAATTATCGCTCAGCTAGGTTTAACCCTAGTTGGAGAAATCGACGGACATACTGTAATCGGATCTAGAAAATTTCGGATTTTCAAAGATGTGACTCTTGCCTTAGCGGGAAGAGAAGGAAGGTATGATTGCGTGGAACTACCCGCAGGACAAGAACCTTTAATAGGCTTAATTCCTTTGGGAGATTTAGGCTTAGAACCCGATTTGAAAAATCAACGGTTGATTGTTTTACCAAATGAAGGCAATCAAAGCTATATTCGGGTGTAGTTTTAACAGTCAGGACTAAGGCTGAAAAATAATTGAGTTTACGCGCTAATCATAGCGCTAAGACGTACCGCCGCGCACCCTACAATAGAAGGCGCGGGTTCAAGACTGTTTAAACCCAAAAAGTCAATATATATTTGCAATAAAATGGCAGTAACTACACACCAACTTATTCAGTGGAAACAGCAAGGACGTGCAATTGTCGCGCTGACAGGTTATGATTGTGCGATCGCCCAACTGCTCGACCAAGCGGGTACAGACATCATCTTAGTCGGCGATTCCCTAGCAATGACAGTATTGGGCTACGAGACAACACTGCCCCTAACCCTCGATGAAATGCTGCACCACGCTAAAGCAGTGCGCCGCGGAGTCAAACAAGCATTAATTGTGGTGGATTTGCCGTTTTTGACTTACCAGGAAAGCCCGCAGCAAGCGATGCACTCGGCCGGGAGAGTTTTGAAAGAAACTGGCGCTCAAGCTGTCAAATTGGAGGGCGGATATCCAGCGATGGCTGCTACAGTTTCGCAGCTAACATCCGCCGGAATTCCGGTGATGGGACACGTCGGTTTAACTCCGCAGTCGGTACACCAATTAGGCTACAAAAAACAAGGCAAAACAGCGGAATCTGCCGATCGCATCATAGCAGAGTCGATCGCACTTGAAGAAGCCGGGGTTTTTGCGATCGTCCTCGAACACATTCCCCCAGACTTAGCCGCTCAAATCACCCAAAAATTAACTGTTCCCACCATTGGCATCGGGGCCGGCCCGCACTGCGACGGACAAGTTTTAGTTACTTCCGATTTGTTAGGACTTTCGGAAAAACAACCGCCTTTTGCCAAAGCTTACACTAATTTGCGAGAAACAATTACTCAAGCTGTCAAAGATTATTCCCTAGAAGTTAGAGAGGGCAAATTTCCCCAATAGGTTCTTTGCATCGGAATGCAAGTTCCCAAAAAATCAGGAGTGAAGTTTTCTCGATTGAACCTAATTTAAATTTTCGGCGGGCTTTCTTCCTCCTTCTCCTTCTCTTTCTCCTTCTCCTTCTCCTCTAGGGCAGATTCATCATCACCTAGACCGACCCCTTCCTTAAAACTCCGCAGCGTTTTACCCAAAGCATTTCCCAACTCAGGAATTTTTTTAGGGCCAAAAATTAGAATAGCGACTACCGCAATAATGCCCATTTCGGGCAATCCCAGACCAAACATACAGTCATCTCCTCTAAAACTTGCTCGATCGCAAGTCAATCTGCTGGTATCCTTAAAAGTATCTACCTTTTTTCCTGCATCCTGCAACAGTAGAATCAAGTTTTATTAAGCGATCGCCCGATAAATAGGAATGTTAGAAATATCCCAGCCTTCCCTGCGCGAGCAACAGCACTACCTCATCCGCGAACTAGCACAACGGATGGAAGCAGTCTGGCACCGCTATCTCGACCTCGAGCCCTACCACCTCCCCGCTGAGTTGGGATACATAGAAGGGCGCTTGGAAGGAGAAAAACTGATCGTGGAAAACCGCTGCTATCAAACGCCGCAGTTCCGCAAAATACACCTCGAACTCGCGAAAGTCGGGCCGGTGCTGGATATTCTGCACTGCGTGATGTTTCCCAGACCTAATTACGCTTTGCCAATGTTCGGCACCGATATCGTAGCAGGCAAAGGCAAAATTAGCGCGGCGATCGCAGACCTTTCTCCTCTCAATCCGGGCCGCACTTTGTCGGAAGCCTACCGAACCCAACTGCAAACTTTGCCGGTCAACCAATTTTCCTGTCCCCGCCAAATTCCCGACTGGGGAGATATTTTCTCAGAATTTTGCTTGTTTGTGCGGCCCGATTCACCCGAAGAAGAAACCAGATTTCTGGACATAGTTGAATCCTACGTTGAAATTCACTGCCAGCGCGCAGTTGCTGCAGAACCAGTCTCTGCGGCCGAAGCATCGAAAATTCTCGACGCTCAAATTTACTACTGCACCCAGCAGCAGCAAAACGACAAAACCCGCCGCGTCCTCGAAAAAGCTTTCGGTCAAGATTGGGCAGAAAATTACATGACTCAGGTGCTTTTTGATTTCCCTAAATAGCTGAAATCAGTTTACAATACTTCATAGTAGGTGGGAAAAAACTTAATCAAGAAATCACCTATTTGATGATAAGTCATGGGAAAGGAATCGCGGGTCAAGGATAAATCATTTTTTAAACCCCCAGGGCCAGGAGTCATCGGTTTAGCGACCGCCGCTACTGTCATTATCACAGGAGTCGGTTTTTGGCAAGTATCTCAAATTAAAAAAGCCGAAGAGTTAAAGGCGGCTGCAACGGCGGCTGCAACTCCAGCCTCCGCCCGCAGCAGCGTGACAGCTTTGGGTAGGTTGACTCCCCAGGGGGAAGTCATCAAATTGTCGGCCCCTTCAGCGTCGGAGGGAGCGAGAATTGAAGAGTTGCGCGTGGAAGAGGGCGATCGCGTCAGTCAAGGACAAATCATAGCAGTTCTCGATACGCGCGATCGGCTCCAAGCCATCCTCGAACAAGCCGACAAAGAAATCCAAGTCAAACAAGCAGAATTAGCCAAAATTCAAGCAGGCGCAAAAACCGGGGAAATCGTCGCCCAAAAAGCCGAAGTTTCCAAGTCAGAAGTTCAGCGTCAAAGAGAAACTGAAGGCGAAGCAGCCAATGTCGCCCGCCTAGAAGCTCAACTCCAAAGAGAAACCGAAGGCGAACAAGCCAATGTAGCTAAATTTGAAGCTCAACTGCAAAGAGAAACCGAAGCCGAAGAAGCCAATCTTGCTAAATTTGAGGCGCAACTGCAAAGAGAAACTCAAGTCCAGCAAGCCAAACTCGCGAGGCTGGAAGCTCAAGTGCGCGGCGAAATAGCCTCTCAAAATGCTACAGTCGATCGGCTAAAAGCCGAATTAGCCAACGCCGAAGCCGAGGAACAACGCAACAAAGAACTCTCCGAAACAGGCGCAATTTCCGCTTCCAGCTACGACACCAAACGCTTAGCAGTAGCTACAGCCCAACAAAAAGTTAAAGAAGCACAAGCTATCTTAAAAAAAACCGTCGCAACTTTGCAACAGGAAATAATTGAAACTCAAGCTACCCTCAAACAAACATTAGAAACAGGCCAACAAGAAATCAACCAATCCCGCGCCAATCTCAAACGCAAATTAGAAACAGGAAGACAAGAAATTAACCAAGCCCGCGCCACTTTAAATCAAAAGATAGAAACTGGCCGAGAACAAATCAATCAAGCCGAAGCAATGCTGAAACAAAAATCAGAAACCGGCGAAGCACAAATCAATCAAGCCAGAGCAAATCTCGACCAAATATCCGAAGTCCGTTCCGAAGACGTGCAAGCCGCCCGAGCCGCAGTCGAAAGTGCGATCGCCACCAAACAAAAAGCCCAAGTAGACTTAAACTTAAGCTACGTCAAAGCACCCGTATCCGGTTCCATCCTCAAAGTTAACACCAGACAAGGAGAACGCATCAACACCCAAGACGGCATCGTAGAACTAGGCCGCACCGATCAAATGTACGCCATAGCCGAAGTTTACGAAACCGACATCGCCAAAGTCCGAAACGGCCAGCGCGCTACCATCACCAGCCCCGTATTTGTCGGCAATTTAGAAGGAACAGTCACTCGAATCGGCAAACAAATCGGCAAAAAAGATGTCCTCAATACAGATCCCGCCGCCGACACCGACGCGAGAGTTATCGAAGTGAGAATTCGCCTCGATTCGGAATCGAGCAAGAAAGTTGCATCGCTCACAAACTTGCAGGTTCAAGTCAAAATAGATATCTAAGATTCGGAATTGTTGACTGTTGACTGTTGACTGTTGACTGTTGAGGGCGGGCACGGGGGCACCGCCCCTACAGACTGTTGACTGTTGACTGTTAACTGTTAACCGTTAACCGTTAACCGTTAACTACTGCCAACCACCAATTCCCAATTCCCAATTCCCAATTCCCAATTCCCAATTCCCAATTCCCAATTCCCAATTCCCAATTCCCAATTCCCAATTCCTTCATTATGGCAAAAATACCCTTAGCTTGGGCACAGTTAACCCGCGAAAAAATGCGCTTAGTCATCGCGCTAGCCGGCATTGGATTTGCCGACTTGCTGATGTTTATGCAGTTCGGATTTAGAGACGCGCTGTTTGAAAGTTCCGTCAGCTTCCACTCACAGTTACAAGGGGATATTTTCATCACCAGCACCCAATCTACGGCTTTAATAGCCATGAAAAGCTTCCCCCAGCGGCGCTTGTATCAAGCTTTGAGTTTTAACGGCGTTACAGAAATCAGCCCGGTATATCTAGGCTTTGGCTTGTGGAAAAACCCCGCTCCCAACCAGAGCAATACCCGCCAATTGATGGTCATCGGTTTCGATCCCGCTAATCCGATTTTTGATATGCCAGAAATCACAAATAATTTGGACAAAATTAAGATGTCGGATGTGGTTTTATTTGACAGAGCTTCCCGCCCGGAATTCGGGCCAGTAGCTGAATATTTCGAGGGGGGAAAAACTGTTGAAACTGAAGTTGACAACCGCCGCGTTAAGGTAGAAGGTTTATTTACTTTAGGGGCATCTTTCGGTGCAGATGGAAATATTGTTACTAGCGATTTGAACTTTCTGCGAATTTTTGCGACGCGGAGAACAAAAGGTTTAATTGATATTGGTATTGTTTACTTGCAGCCTGGAACGGATGTTAAGGCTGTTGTGGAAAAAATGAGGGCAACTTTGCCGTCAGATGTGCGGATTGATTCTAAAGAAGAGTTTGTGGCTTTTGAGAAAAAGTATTGGGAAGAAGGCACGGCGATCGGATTTATTTTCACTCTCGGCGCGGCAATGGGATTTATCGTTGGGATAGTGATTGTTTACCAAATTCTTTATACTGATGTTAACGATCACTTGCCGGAATACGCTACGCTAAAGGCGATGGGATATAATGATTTTTACTTTTTGGCGGTGGTGTTTCAAGAGGCTTTGATATTAGCAATTCTTGGCTATTTGCCTGGGTTTGGGGTTTCTGTGGTGCTGTACAATTTAGGGAGAAGTGCTACGAGTTTGCCGATGTACATGACGGTGGGGAAGGCTGTAACTGTGTTTGTAATGACAGTTGTGATGTGTTGTCTGTCGGGGGCGATCGCGGTTAGAAAGTTGCAGGCGGCAGATCCGGCGGATATTTTTTAAATTTGTTAGTTGTTAGTTGTTAGTTGTTAGTTGTTAGTTGTTAGTTGTTAGTTGTTATTTGTTAGTTGTTAGGAATGAAAATTTAATAACTTAAGCGACTGCTCGTTACCAGGCTCTGCCTGGTAATGCAGATCCGGAGGCTCTGCCTCCTTCTTTCTTGCAACTTACAGAAGAGAGCGCTGTAGGAGGTGTTTAAGTTATTAAGTTTTCGATCCTTAGTTGTTAGTGATTGGGAATTGGGAATTGGGAATTGGGAATTGGGAATTGGGAATTGGGAATTGATAGCTTTGCCGATCGAACGCTATGCTGTAAGAGAGCGTCCATCTCGATCGCACTCTCCCTCGGTTCTGCGCTATGACCCAAAGCTTCAACCCCACAGCGTTACCTCCCGCCTTTCCCGACCACACCCAACTCCCCGAATCTGACGGCACGTTTGTGAAGAACTTTCAAGAACATCCCCAGAGTATCCTGCTCACCGACTCCCTAGAAATTACACTACAAAATCTACATCCTGACGGACAATATGCGATCGGGCAAGATTGCGGCATCTACTGGCGCGAAACCGAGCCTCCCGAACGCGGAGCCGAAGCACCTGACTGGTTCTACGTCCCCAACGTGCCACCCCGCTTAGACGGGCAATATCGGCGTTCCTACGTGTTGTGGCGCGAGTATATGGTGCCGTTAATTGCGATCGAATTTGCTAGCGGCGATGGTTCAGAAGAACTCGATAACACTCCTTTATCTGCTTTACCATCCGGGGGAAACCAGAAACCGGGAAAGTTTTGGGTATACGAACGGATTATCCGAATTCCCTACTACGCTATTTACAAAATCCAAACCAATGAATTAGAAGTCTACAATTGCGTGAATACTAGATATCGGCGTTTGGAACCGAACGATCGCGGACATTACTCGATCGACCTGATGGGTGTAGAGTTAGGCCTGTGGTTTGGTAGCTATCAAAATCAGACACAGCACTGGTTGCGCTGGTGGGATCGCGAGGGAAATTTGTTGCTGACGGGAAGCGAGCGAGCTAGACTGGAGAGCCTCCACGCCGAACAGGAACGGCAGCGGGCCGACGCTGAGAGTCAGCGCGCCGATGTTGAAAGCCAACGCGCCGATCGCGAACGAGAACAAAAAGAGCGATTGGCTGCTTATTTGCGATCGCAGGGAGTCGATCCCGATCTCATTTGAGCCTTGTCTGATTATTTTGAACCTTACGGGTTGATTTCATTAAATAATGCCAATTAATTATGAACGCTACACCAGTTGTTTCCATTAAGAATCTCAACCATTCCTTCGGCGAAGGACAACTTCGCAAACAGACATTATTTGACATCAACCTCGAAATTTATCCGGGCGAAATCGTGCTGATGACCGGGCCTTCCGGGTCAGGTAAAACAACATTGTTAACCTTGATTGGAGCTTTGCGATCGATCCAAGAAGGCAGTCTCAAAATTCTTGACCAAGAATTGCGGGGTACGAGAAAAAATAAATTAGTTCAACTCCGCCGCGACATCGGTTATATTTTCCAAGCTCACAATTTGCTCAAATGCTTGACAGCAAGGCAAAACGTGCAAATGTCTCTGGAACTGCACAGCCATCTTTCTACCCAAGAAACTAACGATAAAATAGAGCGAATGCTGGAAGCTGTAGGGTTGGGAGAAAGAATAGAATATTACCCGGACAGTCTTTCTGGCGGACAAAAACAAAGAGTTGCGATCGCCCGCGCATTAGTCAGTCAACCCAAATTAATATTAGCAGACGAACCCACCGCAGCCCTAGACAGCAAATCTGGTAGAGATGTGGTAGAAATCATGCGAAGTTTAGCCAAAGAACAGCACAGTACAATCTTGCTTGTCACCCACGACAACCGGATTTTAGATATAGCCGATCGCATTATTCACATGGAAGACGGCTACCTCGCACAAGACACCGCCACAACCGCCACCACCGGCGCTCTTTCCAGCAAATAAACTTAATTAAAATCAACTTATTTGCGAGAACTAGAGCGCTTTGCCCCTGTTTTTGTAGAACTTTTAGATGCACTTTTACTTGGGCTCTTGCTCCCAATTTTTGTTCCTCTTGAACTCTTAGCAGAAGCAACCTGACTTTCTTTTTCATTCGCAAGTCTGGCCGCCGCCGCTCTCGTAGTCCTAAAGGTAACATTCACCCCTTCATTTGACTGTTCCAGCACCAACATCGGCGTTGGTTTTGCTTTTTGATCCCACTCAATGTGAACGATGCGGCCTTGAATAGTCGGCTGCCAACTGTCGTGATCGTCGGAAGGACTCAGGTAAGTTTCCAAACAATCAATAATTTGATTGATTGTCGCCGATGTTGCCTGAGTCGGCAGTTTCATCAGCTTAATTTGAATCCGAAACAGCACTCGCTTTTCTATTTTTACTGCCGGATCGCCAGTTTCGTATTCGATATCAAACATCGAATCCACTTGTCTGCCGCTGCCAGCATTTCCGTTTTTATCTCCTACAGCACCCTGAGTCGGACGCAGGGCAATACTAATTTTTTCTTTGACTTTTACCTTAATTTGGTTGACAATGGCAAAGTGAAAAACCTCTTCCGCCATCCGCATTCTCAGGTAGTCTAAATTAAAGTCTCGCGAGTGGATGAGGTCGGGATTTTTTTCCATCTTTGTCATGGTTTCCAGAGCCATTTTGTATTTTTTCTGGAGTTCTCGATTTCTAAACTCTTCAAATTTGAGTTTCTTGCTCAAATCCTTGAGTTTTAGCTTGGTAAATACCGCTAAACCGATAAGCAATAACAACAGTGCCCCGGATGCTCCCATCAAGATTTGATCGGAGGCTAAACCTCCCGGTTTAGTCTGTTTGGGCTTGGGAGAGGCTACTGCCAACCTTGGTTCTACAAGGATTATTTTGGTTGACATGGGCTTTTAAAGGGTAAGATTTGGCGCTATATTTATACAGGACTCCAGAGTAAAGCTGGCTGTGCAACTCGATCAACTAACATCGATCTGTTTCTATCACTATCTGCCTACAACTGGATTTCTACAACTCGAACAGGCACCCTCTAATTAATACTCGATCTTTAACTGCAAGTTGGTTCCCGAAATATCGGAAAATCGCGATCGGCCAACGGGAAAAAGAAATGGCGAATTGTCTGTGCTATATTATACCAATATAGATCAGAAAAATTCATTCGGCAGGCTCCGTTTTGAGGAAAAGAAAAGTAAACGCACATAAATTAATACTAACTCTAGGAGCGATTGCCGAAAACACTTCTGCAGAACAACCGATCGCCCGGACGATCGGGCGGCGGAGGCCCGGAGGGTGCTAATTGCTACGCACTCGCTCGCAGGCGCAGCTTGGTACAGTGAGTGGTGTGGTTTGAGATCGGAGCTAGCAGCGCGATCGAACAACGTGTCCTTAGCTAAGATTACAACTAATATCACCAATATTCGATCGTGACCTACGAACCCCTCCATCACAAATATCGCCCTCAGACATTTGCCGAATTAGTCGGCCAAGAGGCGATCGCCCAAACCCTCACCAGCGCCATCCTACAACAGCGCATAGCACCAGCATATCTATTCACAGGCCCCAGAGGCACCGGCAAAACCTCCAGCGCCAGAATTTTCGCCAAATCCCTCAACTGTATTTCTACCGGCGCGCCCACCCCCAATCCCTGCGGCAAATGCAACGTTTGCCAAGAAATTGCCAGAGGTTCCACACTAGATGTCATCGAAATCGACGCAGCCAGCAACACCGGAGTAGATAACATCCGGGATTTGATCGAACGAGCCCAATTTGCCCCCGTACAGTGCCGCTACAAAGTATATGTAATAGACGAAGTTCATATGCTCAGTACCCAGGCATTTAATGCCTTATTAAAAACCCTAGAAGAACCGCCCGATCGCGTCGTATTCGTCCTCGCCACAACCGACCCCCAAAGAGTCCTGCCAACCATCATCTCTCGCTGCCAAAAATTCGACTTCCGCCGGATTCCCCTCGACTCAATGACCGCCCACCTGCACAAAATTGCCCAATTAGAAAACATCAATATTGCCAGCGAAGCAATACAAATGATTGCTCAAATCGCCCAAGGAGGACTGCGAGATGCCGAAAGTTTGCTCGACCAACTCAGCTTGTTTTCCGGTCAAATCACAATCGAAAAAGTTTGGGATTTAGTCGGCGCAGTCCCCGAAAACGACTTGATGGAACTGCTGCAAGCGATCGAAAACGATAACGCAACAGCATTAATAGACATGACCCGCCACCTCCTGAACCGCGGCCGGGAACCCCTAATCGTGCTGCAAAGTCTCGCCAGTTTCTACCGAGATTTGCTGATCGCCTCATCAGCACCAAAACGCTCAGATTTAGTAGCTTTAACAGCCGCCACTTGGGAAAAACTTTGCGATTTTGCCCGCAACTGGAATGCCGAGTTAATTTTGGCAAGTCAGAAACACTTGCAAACCCACGAAGTACAAATTAAAAACACCACTCAGCCGCGTTTGTGGCTGGAAGTAACGCTATTGGGATTGTTACCCTCAGCAATTAGAACTCAGCAGCAACAAATTCACGCCCCCCAACCCCCCCTTGCTAAGGGGGGGAGTCAGACATCTAATATTCAACAATCTTCAGCACAAATTCACCCCCCCCAACCCCCCCTTGCTAAGGGGGGGAGCCAGACATCTAATATTGAACAATCTTCAGTTCCCAATTCGCAAAATCCTCCGCCTCAGTTGCCACCTGTGGCTAATAGAACAGAAAGCCCACTTCCCGCACCGATTCCAGCACCTATACCAACTGCTGAAACCAATCAAACAAATTATGCACATACTAATTTAGCCAGCGAAATTGATTTAGATAAAGTGTGGGAACAGGTACTTAACCGCGTGCGCCCCCACGGCACTCAATCGCTGCTCCGCCAACACGGACAGCTAGTAATTTTTAGCAATGATACGGCTCATGTTAAGATTAGTTCGCAACCGTTGCTCAAGATGGTTAAAGACAAGGTAGCTAATATTGAAGAAGCTTTTATGCAAGTTTTTAACCGACAAGTAACAGTTAAAGTGGGATTGACAAATCCCGCAGAAACTAATAGTCCCCGCCCCCAGGATTTGCCAACTTCTAACGGACGTGTTGGCGAAAATCCTAGGAATTCTCATCCCGTGAGTGATGCGAATCAACAGGTACAGCAATCGCCAAATCCTGAGATTTTTGATAATTTTTCTAGGGACAAGAGAGAAGAACAAAAACACCCGCCAGCGGCTGAAAATACTGCTGTTAATGTGCCAGCAATTAATGATTTTACAGGTTCTCAGAATGACTTAAATGCTCGGAATGTAGCGGTGCGGGCTGATGCTCTATCTGTGGCGAATACGAGCAGGCAATGGGCGGATATGTTTGAGGGAGAAGTAGTCGATTTGTCGGATGATTTGGAGATTTGGGAATCAGCGAGTTTCGCCTTGGAAACTGAGGCTGAGTTTCCCGAATTATCTTCTGAGTTAGAGCCGGATGATTTTATAGATTGGTAGTTGAAGTTTAGCGAGTAATAAGTAAGTATGCGGGAAAATCAAAGTAAAGCTCAATATTTTGCAATTAATTAATTTAGAATTGCTATAATTGAATTTATCCCGAATCAAGCTCAAAAGATGAAAATAAAGTTACTGATACCTGCTTTGCTTTCGTTTGTTTCTATAGTGGCTCTTCCTGCTAGGGCGGCTGAAACTCGGTGCGGGTGGCTGTACAATCCAACGCCGGCGAATTGGTTTCTCACCGACAGGGCTGGAAATTGGACGATATCAGTGCAAGGAGGATATCAAGCCAGAGGTATGAACTTTTTGCCTAATATTGACAGCCGGCAATTTGTTAAAACTAATGGCAATTACGGATATGGCTGCGCTTGTTTAAGCGTGACACCAAATCGCAAGCAGATGAGAATTACTGAGATTAAAAGCGGCAAAGGATTACCGCTATCGACTTGTCAGCGCGATCGCAATTTGCCTAAAAAACCTTAGCCCATATCATCTCGGTGCGATCCGTTGTATTTATTGGTGAGTGCGAATGTCCCGCAATCCCTCAACTCGATCGCACTCCTATGCTAAGCTTTCGCGCAAATAAACATTGCATATTCAGGGCGGGCAGGATGCCCAACCCCTACTCCCCACAAGAGTTTTTTTTGACATACAGTTTAAATGCCGCAACAGCTTAACTTATTAACCGCACAGGAGCTGAGATGTTGCCGGATACTACATCATTAAAATATTTATACTGATGAAAGTATCACTGCTATTACGGCAAAAAAAAGAGCGAGTGTTTGAAATAATGTAATTGGTTCTTTCAGGAAAATAAATGATAGCAATACAGTCACTATCGGGTATAGAGAAGTAATGCTTACTGTACTGGCAACTGGGCCTTTGGCAATGGCTATAAAAAACACTAAGGATGCAACAGTTCCGCAAACACCCACCAATAGAGCAAATATAATTCCTCTCAAGTCTCCCTGCAAATTAAAATTGTTGGTTTTTACAATAATCAATAAAGTAGCTAAAATAGCACCGACTGCTTCGTAGACGAAAGCCGTATTGTAGTCAATGTATTGAGTAGCTAATTTGCTAAAAAATCCCCAAAAACCGTACAAGAGAGAACAGCATAATGCGTAAATCAACCAATCTGCTATTTTAAGCATTGCTGTTAGGCTTGGGAGAAAAATAATGACGAGTATGGTGCGTCATTTGAGAATACTCTAATTTTGCTGGCGCTGATTAAAGTACGACGCACCCTACAATTCGATTGTGTAAGTTGTGCTGTTAAGCCGACTCGGGCTTTGGTAGCGAAGAGGGAAGCACTAATAATTCGGCAGTCGATCGCTTCTCGACCATTTCCTTAGTAATCATACACCGGGCAACATCCTTGCGCGACGGCAACTCGTACATCACATCCAACATCAATTCTTCGACAATTCCCCTCAGCGCCCGCGCTCCAGTTTTGCGGCGGTAGGCTTCCTGGGCGATCGCCCGAATCGCATCCGGTTTAAAGTCCAACTGCACGCTATCCATTTTTAGCAGCTTTTGATACTGCTTAACCAAAGCATTGCGAGGCTCAGTCAAAATCGCCATCAGCGTTTCCTCATCCAGCGGATCTAACACCGCCGCCACCGGCACCCGCCCGATAAACTCAGGAATCATCCCAAATTTGACCAAATCGTCTGGTTCGAGCTGCCTGAGCACGTCAGCGGCCCGTTTTTCCTTCGGCACAGCTTCTCCCGGCTGAATAAAACCCATTGACTTTTTACCCGTTCTCTGCTCGATCACCTTGTCGAGACCGACAAAAGCGCCGCCGCAAATAAACATGATATTGCTGGTATCAATTTGGATGCAGTCTTGGTAGGGATGCTTGCGGCCGCCTTGGGGAGGTACATTGGCGATCGTCCCCTCGAGCATTTTCAGCAGCGCCTGCTGCACCCCTTCGCCGGAGACATCCCGCGTAATCGAAGGATTTTCGCTCTTCCGGGCAATTTTGTCAATTTCATCAATATAAATAATTCCGCGCTGCGCCTCTTCCACATCCATATCTGCCACCTGCAGCAGCCGCAGCAAAATATTTTCCACATCTTCCCCGACATAGCCGGCTTCCGTCAGAGTCGTTGCGTCAGCCACCGCAAACGGCACGTCCAGCATATCCGCCAAAGTCTGAGCCAGGAGAGTTTTGCCGCAGCCCGTCGGCCCGATCAACAAAATATTTGATTTTTGCAGTTCTACTTCTTCCGGCGGGTGCTTGCCGCTATTTTTGGCATGGATAAAGCTCAGGCGCTTGTAGTGGTTGTAAACCGCCACCGAGAGCACCTTTTTCGCCTCTTCTTGACCGATCGCATTTTCGTCGAGATAACTTTTAATTTCCCTCGGCTTGGGAATTTGGCTCATCGACATACTTTTGCCGGAGGTAGCGCGGCGTTTTTGGGTTGTTTCCTGCTTCGGAGCCGCCGCCGCCGGCACTGCACTCGAATCAAACAACTCCTCATCTAAAATTTCATTGCACAAGTCAACGCATTCGTCGCAGATATACACCCCCGGCCCTGCGATCAACTTGCGTACCTGCTCTTGAGACTTGCCACAAAACGAACATTTTAGATGGGAGTCGTACTTAGACATAACAGCCTCTTATTTCAGTGCAGTGACATTTTCTCCCGCCGTCGGAAGATTTTCCTTTTCGATCACTCGATCGACCAAACCGTAATTTTTGGCTTCCTCGGCTGACATAAAAAAGTCGCGCTCAGTATCAGCCTCCAACTTATCAAGCGATTGACCCGTGTGGTGCGCCAAAAGTTGATTCAGCTTACGCTTATGATAAAGGATTTCTTTGGCTTGAATCTCAATATCAACTGCTTGACCTTGAGCGCCTCCGAGCGGCTGGTGAATCATAATCCGGGAACTCGGAAGAGACATCCGCTTGCCGTGGGCTCCTGCTGTCAGCAGAAATGCGCCCATACTCGCAGCCAAGCCGTAACAAATCGTCACCACATCCGGGCGGATTTGCTGCATTGTGTCATAAATTGCCATACCGGCCGTCACCGAGCCGCCGGGGGAATTAATGTACATTTGGACATCTTTTTCTGGATCTTCGGCATCTAGATACAATAGCTGAGCTACGATCGAGTCAGCCACTTCGTCGGTTACGGGAGTTCCTAGAAACACGATTCGCTCCCGCAGCAAGCGCGAGTAAATGTCAAATGCCCGCTCGCCCATTCCCGACTGTTCTAGTACCATCGGCACTACATTGCTGGGACTAGAGCTGACATCAAAATCGTTATAGCTCGTAATTAGGTAATTGGAAGATTGAGATACAACCATAAGACACCAGTCAAGGATACTAGACAATTTGCTGGTGATGAAAGCTTGAAATTAAGCCGCCAGCTTTTAACTATTATGCCTTTTCTGAACCGACATGGGGGGAATCGGGAGTTTTGAGTTGGCAAATTGCTTTCTTGGCTGGGCTGGGCTGGGCTGGGCTGGGCGCTGAGGTGACTGCTATCTAAAACCAGGACTTTCCCCGGATATTAGTTGACACTTCATCGGGTAGCGACGGCGCAATTAACCCTCTGTGTCCAGGCTCGGCTTAGCCATCCGAGCGTATTTTTCTAAATTAATAGAGGCGTTGAAGTCCCTGTCAAATTTGAGTCCACAACCCGAACACTCGTAAACCCTAGCCCCGAGCGACATGGGTTGTTTCTTGCCACAGCCCGAACATAGCTGAGTAGACGGATACCAGCGTGAGACTAGAACAACGGAGGAACCATAACGCTCTGCTTTGTACTCAATTTGTCGCCTAAACTCGTAAAAATTGGCATCACCAACAGCACCCGCCAGTTTATGGTTGGCCATCATCCCCGATACGTTTAAGTCCTCAATGGCTACAACAGCGTGGTTTTTGCATATGTAACTTGTAGCTTTATGAGTTGCATCGAGTCTGATGTTTTTCACTCGTTGATGAGTTTTGGCTAACCTTAACTTTTGTCGGCGATATCGGTTGCTACCCCTGTGCTTGCGCCGCAACTGGCGCTGTAATTGTGCTAGTTGCTGACGTGCTTTCCTCAAAGCCTGGGGATTGGCGATGACAACACCGCTAGACAGGGTAGCCAACTGTTTAACTCCCAAATCCACACCCACAAAGTCCCGCGACTTAGGCGTAACTTTTGGCTCTATTTCATAGCTAAAGCTGATGTACCAGTTGCCAGCTTCTTGTGAAATAGTAAATGATGACGCGGTGACAGGGGGCAAGCCTTCAAAGGTAGATACCCAGCCAATTGTAGGTAACTTCAATCGAGTGCCGCCGAAAGCTATTGGTCTGCCGCTAGCATCAATGGTAAAACTATCGTGCTGACCCTTTTTCTTGAACTTGGGGTAACAAGTCCTTCCCGAAAAGAAGTTTTTAAAGGCTTTGCCCAGATGGTCGAAAGCATATTGAGTTACTTTTTGGCAAATGCCTTTTTCTTTAATCCAGGGATAGACAGGCTTAACGTGATTGTTAAAAAACTTCTTCAAAACCAAAGCATTTGGCTTTAACCCCTCGGAGTAGAGTGAGCTCCATACCCCCAGTCCCCAGTTAAACGTAAACCGAGCAATACCTGCGTGTTTTGCCATTAACACGGCTTGGGTGTCGGTTAGTTTGAGCTTGGTTTTGAGGGAAGTCAGCACAGAGTTCAGGGTAATTTGATTTGTGCGCTATCGTAACACAACCGATTGCGCCGCGTCATGCTGGGAGAACTCCGTAAAAGTCCGAAGTTGTCGGGAGAATAAGCGATTAAGATTTACTCCCAGCCGTCGCGGGGTGAATGAGTCAAAATACTTAGCTATCCCTCGTCGCTGTTTCTAGTTTCTAGCGCGCGCCCCAAGCTTGTATAAAACTTAGCTAGGACTTACGCAGAAACCGGGTTTCTCAACGAAAAATCTGGATTTTATCCGCCAAATCAGGGTCAGAAACCGGGTTTCTAGCCCCCGCGAACAGAAACCCGGTTTCTTGGCAAAATCTTGGTTGAGTGGCGAGAAACCTACACAGAAACCGGGTTTCTTTGTCAGGATAAGGTGCTTGCTAAGCGCGCTCTGCGCTTGTAGTTTTTGGCAAGTGAACTAGAAGGTTTTACTCTTCGCCTACAACTTCCACATCAACGACGCTCGTGGCTGCTTCTTCAGAAATTTCAGAGTCTGCTTCTGCTTCTGTTTCTGTTTCTTCGGGAGTCAGAGAGCCTTCAGGTACGAGTTCGATCGTACCTTTTTCCTCCAACCATTTCAGAGTTTTTTGTTTGAGCAAGTCTTCTCCTACAAATTCCCGCAACTTTTCAGGGTCAAAATTTCCTTTAGGAAACTGCTTTCTGACTTTTGCGACTTCTGCTGCTACTTCTGAATCTTCCACAGACAAGGATTCGAGCTTGGCCACTTCTGCCAGAGCTAGAGACTGCTTCAGCTTATCGATTGCTTCCGGGCGCGAGCGTTCCCGCATCGGCCCCATATTTTCTTCGGTAAACAGTAGGTTGATATCTATGCCGTAATTTTTCAATTGCAGCGCCTGTTGGTTCAGCAAATAATCGATTTCGCGATCGACCATTGTTTCGGGAATTTCCACTTCAATTAGCTGCACGAGTGCTGCTGATATGGCTTTTTCCTTATTAGCTGATAACTTGTTTTCTTGGTCTGCTTTAAACCGAGTTTCTAGGGATGCGCGCAGTTCGGCTAAAGTTTCAAACTCGCTAACTTCTTGCGCGAAGTCGTCGTCCAACTCCGGCAATTCTTTTTCCTTAAGTTCTTTCAGAGTAATCGTAAAAACTGCTGGTTTTCCGGCTAGTTCTTCGCTGCTGTACTCGTCGGGGAACTGCAGGGAAACTTCTCTGGTTTCTCCGGGATTCATCCCGATCATGCCTTGGATAAAACCAGGTACAAACTGATCTTCCGACAGTTCTACTTGAAAGTCTTCTGCATCGCCACCGGGAATTTCTGCGGGTGTTTCGCCTTCTGGTGCTTCGGCAAATCTACCGGCGAAGTCAACCAAAGCCACGTCTCCCAACTGAGCGGGCCGGCCTTCTACGGGGATTAAAGTTGCTTTGTCCGATCGATATTTTGCCAGTACCTCATCCACCTGAGCCTCATCATACTTAACTTCTTCTGCTTGAAGCTGCAAGCCGGTGTACTGATTCATTTTCACTTCTGGTTGTACGTCAACCTTAGCTGAAAAAGTCAGAGGCTGTTCTGGATCGAACTTTTCTAGTAATTCTTCAAACTCGGTACGCAGTTCAAAACTGCCAATTGCCTGAATTTTTTCTTGTTCGAGGGCTTTTTGCAGCGAGTCGTTAATCAAATTTTCCAAAGCCGTCGCCTTCAAGCGAGTCTGCCCCAGGCGCTGCAGCAAAACTTTGCGGGGAACTTTGCCTTTGCGGAACCCAGGAATATTGATATCGCGAGCAAATTGTTTAATTACTTGCTCGTAGGCTTGTTTTGACTTTTCTGAGGGAATTTCGATTTCCAAACCAATTTGGCTAGCTGGAAGTTTTTCCTGGGTTACTTTCATCGGCTTTTGTGATATTTAACAATTAATACAATACATACAAATCTGACTTTGCCTGCATTTTAAGTTTCTGCGCTTTGACTTGTAGCGACACAACTACAAACACCTCTACCGGATGAGACTGCAAATCGTTTCCGGCTACTTTTTTGGATCTTGCCAAATAGTTCTGGTTTGAGGATACTAGCTTTTGCTGCTAGGAATGTGGAGTTTAAGTCCACGCAATCGCCGATGCAACATAGCACATATCGCCTGGGGATGTCAATGCGGCCTGGTGCGGCGATCGGTCAAAGTCAATAGATGCCGCACGTATCGGGGCTGGTGCTTGGTCGGTCGCCAGACGGTCCCGTAGCTGCAAGCTTTGCTAACGGCGAAAGATGCTAAACTGGGATTGAGCGCGATCGACCGCTGAGGTTAACTGCACCCGGCCGCCGGCTCGCACCCTTGATGTCCCACCAGATTAATTAAGTTTGATATTCAGTATTGCGATTATTTAAATTTTTGATTTCGATCGTTTAAGCTCTAATTTGTGGAGGAAACTGATTTGTCTCAATATCGAGTTGCTATTTTAGGAGCCACCGGCGCAGTGGGTGCCGAGTTGCTAGAACTCCTGTACAGCCGGAGTTTTCCGATTTCTGAATTGAAGCTGTTAGCTTCCGAGCGCTCAGCAGGTTCAAAATTGCCGTTTGGCGGCGAGATGCTGCGGGTCGAAGCAGTTTCGGCGCGAGCCTTTGATAATGTAGACATAGTGCTCGCCTCCGCCGGCGGCTCTATTTCTAAATTGTGGGCCCCCAAAGCAGTGGCCGCCGGAGCAGTAGTAATCGACAATTCCAGCGCTTTCCGCATGGATGCGACCGTACCGCTAGTGGTTCCCGAAGTCAATCCCCAAGCGGCGGCATCTCACCGAGGGATCGTGGCTAATCCCAACTGCACCACGATTTTGATGGCAGTTGCCGTTTGGCCGCTTCACAAAGTTAGGCCTGTAAAGCGCATCGTTGTGGCGACTTACCAGTCTGCCAGCGGCGCGGGGGCCAGGGCAATGGAGGAAATGAAAGCTCAAGCAAGAGCAATTTTGGCAGGGGAAACTCCCAAAACAGATATATTTCCCTACCCTTTAGCTTTTAATTTGTTTCCGCACAACACGCCGATTAACGATTTGGGGTATTGTGAGGAAGAAATGAAAATGGTAAACGAAACTCGGAAGATTTTTGGTACGGACGAAATTAAAATTACGGCAACTTGCGTGCGGGTTCCCGTACTTCGCGCCCATTCCGAAGCGATTAATCTAGAGTTTGCAGAGCCTTTTAGCCCGATCGAGGCCAGGGAAATCTTAAAGGGGGCGATCGGGGTTAAACTGGTAGAAGACTGGCAAGCTAATTATTTCCCGATGCCATCAGAAGCCAGCGGTAAAGATGACGTGTTAGTCGGCAGGATTCGCCAAGATATTTCTCACCCCTGCGGGTTGGAGATGTGGCTGAGCGGCGATCAAATTCGCAAAGGGGCGGCATTAAATGCGGTGCAGATAGCTGAGTTGCTGGCCCAAAAAGACTTGCTGCGAGTCCCTGCGGCGGCGGCTTCTAATTAGCGGGAATTCGGGCAACGGGGAAATTAAAATTGGGGATTTTAGATAAACCTTTCATCTGAAATCAAAAATTTAAAATCACAAATCAAAAGTCTAAAATCGGAGAAAGTGTGGTAAAGTTTGGACGGGTTCTGACTGCAATGATTACGCCGTTTAAAGAAGACGGCAGCGTTAACTATGCAGTAGCAGAACGGTTGGCAGTTCATTTAGCAGAACACGGTACAGATAGCTTGGTAGTGTGCGGAACTACCGGCGAGTCTCCCACTATGACCTGGGATGAAGAATACGAATTATTTCAGGTGGTACAAAAGGCAGTCTCCGGTAAAGCTTTGGTAATAGCAGGAGCCGGATCGAATTCTACTTCAGAAGCAGTCGCAGCTACGAAAAAAGCAGCTAAACTCGGATTGGACGGGTGCTTGCAGGTGGTTCCTTATTACAACAAGCCGCCGCAAGAAGGTTTGTACAATCATTTTCGGACGATCGCGCAATCTGCACCAGAATTGCCTATAATGTTATATAACATCCCCGGTCGCACAGGCCAAAATATGTTGCCGGAAACAGTAGCTCGACTGGCCAAAATCCCCAACATTGCGGCCGTAAAAGAAGCAAGTGGCAACTTGGATCAAGCCAGCCAAATCCGACGCTTGACACCGCCTGAATTTGCCATCTATGCTGGAGATGATTCCCTAACCTTGCCGATGTTGGCGGTAGGAGGATCTGGTGTAGTTAGCGTAGCCAGCCATCTGGTAGGAGAGCAACTGCAACAGATGATCGCAGCTTTCGAGGCCGGTCAAGTTCAAGTCGCTACCCAGATTCACTTGCAACTTTTTGACCTGTTTAAAGCTCTTTTTCTCACCACAAATCCCATTCCCGTCAAGGCAGCTCTCACACTTCAAGGCTGGGATGTAGGTTCCACCCGTCCGCCCCTGTGCGATCCGCCCGTTGAGGTAACTCAAAAGTTAAAGGACGTACTGGATAAGCTAGCAGCAGTATCTACTAGCTAGACAGGCGAGAACGAGTTTTCAGACAACTGAATATTAGTTGTAATGAGTCATTAATCATTAGTCCTCAGTCATCAGTCATTAACTTTTGGTAAGTAGCTAATAGTGAAGGATTAAATACTGAGAATTAAAGATTGAAGGCGGAAGACAACTGACTGTACGGGAGAGTAAAACCCGTAGGGGAGTTTTTTACAAATATCTTGGAAAAAATCGCCCCCATCAACGAACAGCAGATAGTAGACACCTCCCAAAAAGCTTGTATCGAACAGGCAGGATGCCTGTTCCACAGGGATTATTGGAGAGGTATAGACAGTAGGCGACAGACAACAGTCAACAGTCAACAGTCAACAGACAACAGTCAAATAACAAAAATAACTAACAAAGGATACGCATGATCAAAAATACAACTGCATCGGCTCTAAAAGTTATTCCCCTCGGCGGGCTTCACGAAATCGGCAAAAACACCTGCGTGTTCGAGTACGGTGACGAAATAATTCTTTTAGATGCAGGTTTAGCCTTCCCGACAGATGGAATGCACGGCGTAAATATTGTCCTCCCAGACATGACTTACCTGCGGGAAAACAGCCACAAAATTAAAGGTATGATCGTGACTCACGGTCACGAAGACCACATCGGCGGCATCCCTTATCACCTCAAAGAATTTGAAATTCCCGTCATTTACGGCCCGCGTTTAGCGATGGCTTTGCTAGCCGGGAAATTGGAAGAAGCGGGAGTATCCCACCGCACCGAATTGAGGACAGTTAGACCCCGCGACACGGTAAGAATTGGCAAGAATTTCTTAGTCGAATACATCCGCAACACTCACTCGATGGCCGACAGCTTTACGGTGGCGATTCACACTCCAGTCGGAATTATCATCCACACCGGAGACTTTAAAATTGACCACACTCCTGTAGACGGCGAGCATTTTGACTTGCAAAAGCTGGCGGAATACGGCGAGAGAGGCGTGCTGTGCTTGATCAGCGATTCTACTAACTCCGAAGTTCCCGGTTTTACTGCTTCAGAACGTTCTGTCGCTCCGAATTTAGACAGAATTATCGCTCAAGCAACGGGACGGATAATGATCACGACTTTTGCTTCGTCGGTACACCGATTGCAAATTATTTTGGACTTGGCTAAGAAAAACAATCGGTACGTCGGAGTGGTGGGTCGATCGATGTTGAACGTCATCGCTCACTGTCGAAATCTCGGCTACATCAAATGCGAAGATAGTATTTTCAAACCGCTCAGAGAAATCCGCAATTTGCCTGAAGACAAAATTTTGATTTTGACTACGGGTTCCCAAGGCGAACCGATGGCGGCGATGACTCGGATTGCTAACGGCGAACATCACGAACTGAAAATCAGAAAAGGCGATACAGTTATTTTCTCGGCTAATCCGATTCCGGGAAATACGATCGCAGTGGTAAACACGATCGACAAACTGATGATGCTGGGAGCAAACGTAGTTTACGGGCGCGACAAAGGCATTCACGTTTCCGGGCACGGCTGTCAGGAAGATCAAAAGTTAATGATCAACATGACCCGTCCCAAGTTCTTCTTGCCGGTACACGGAGAACACCGGATGCTGATTCAGCACTCCAAGACAGCTCAAAGCATGGGCATTCCCGCGAGCAATATGGTGATTATTGACAACGGCGATGTCGTAGAACTAACAGAAAATTCGATCCGAGTTGCTGGTACTGTACCTTCAGGAATTGAATTAGTAGACTCTTCTCGATCGGGCGTTGTCAAAGCAAACGTCCTCAAAGAACGTCAGCAGTTAGCCGGAGATGGCGCGGTAACAGTAGCTGCGGCGTTGAATGCAGAAGGCAAATTAGTTGCTAAGCCAGAAATACACTTGAAAGGTGTAGTCACATCAGCCGATCGCGCACTATTACAACAGTCGATCGCTCAGACGATAGAGACAGTTTTGAGCGATCGCTGGTCAGAATTCGTCACGCCTTCTGCAACTACCGAATCAGGAGTTGACGTAGACTGGGCAGGAGTGCAAACGCAAATAGAACGAGCAATTGCACGAGTGCTGCGCCGGGAACTTCAAAGCAATCCCATGCTAGTATTCCTGATGCAAATTCCCGAAGGAGCATCATTTGTGCGGCGGGAACCAGCAGAAGTAACACCAGGTTCTCTAGAAGCACCCAAACTATTAGGTTCATCACCGGCATCAGCACCAACGCCGCCGCCAGCGCCAGTTCCTGTAAATAAAGTAACAGGTCGTCGTCGCCCCCGGACTGCAGCCAAGGTCGCTTCCACCGTCTCCTAGAATTAACAATCCCTGGCTTTACCAGGGATTTATTTTTCAACAGCAGACGAACGCAAAAAACGCAGATAGTAGTTAATTCTTCTATCTGCGTCCATTTGTGTTAATCTGCCAGCATCTGCGGTAGCAAAAATCAACCACCAGCAACTGCTGGAACAATACTCACTTCATCGCCATCTTGGAGAGCAGTTTTTGAACCGTCCAAAAAGCGGATATCTTCGCTATTGACGTAGAAATTCAAAAACCTGCGAGGTTCTCCCTTTTCATCGCACAAGCTTTTTTTGATACCGGGACAATTTGATTCGAGGGATTCAATCAACTCAGAAATATTGCCGCCGCCGCATTGGATAGTGGCTTGATTGTTGGTGAATTTTTGCAGCGGAGTGGGAATTAAAACTTTAACAGTCATTTTTTTAGTCCTTAGTAAGTAATCAGTAGTCAGTAGTCAGTGGTCAGTAGTCAGTAGTCAGTAGTCCGCAGTCAGTAGTCAGTAGTCCGCAGTCACTAGGTAGGGGCGGTGCCAAGAGTGCCCGCCCTCTTAGTAGTCAACAGTCAACAGTCAACAGTCAACAGCCAACAGCCAACAGCCAACAGCTTGATAACTAATGACCAATGACTAATGACCAATGACTAAGGACTAATAATTAAACCGAAACTTGCTGCCATTCTAAGCGTTCGAGGGTGCGGGCGCGTTCGAGGGCGCGCTCGAACGCTTCTAGTTTGGGTTCGAGGGTGATGGGTTCGCCGATGTAACCTTGGACGGCTTCCTGAGTCTTCAAACCGTTGCCGGTGATGTAGGCGACGGTGGTTTCGTCGGGGTTGATTTTACCTGCTTCTACAAGTTTCTTCAAGACTGCGATCGTCGTGCCGCCAGCGGTTTCGGTGAAAATGCCTTCGGTTTCGGCTAGCAGTTTCATGCCTTCGATGATTTCGGTGTCGCTGACGGATTCGATGTTCCCGTTAGTTTTGCGGGCGATTTCCAAGGCGTACATACCGTCTGCTGGATTGCCGATCGCGATCGATTTAGCAATAGTATTCGGTTTGACTGGCGTTACAAAATCGCGGCCTTCGCGGTATGCTTGGGCGATCGGCGAACACCCGTCAGCTTGAGCGCCGCTGAACCGAACTTTCTTCTCATCAACCAAACCGACTTCGATGAATTCATTAAAGCCTTTGTAGATTTTTGTGAACAAAGAGCCGGAAGCGAGGGGGGCGACGATGTGATCTGGCAACTGCCAGCCTAGCTGTTCGGCAACTTCGTAGCCGAGGGTTTTCGAGCCTTCGGAGTAGTAGGGACGCAAGTTGATGTTGACAAATCCCCAGCCGTGTGTATTGGCGACTTCGCAGCAGAGGCGGTTAACTTGGTCGTAGTTGCCGTGAACTGCCATGACAGTTGGATTGTAAATCAGAGTGCCGAGGACTTTGCCTGCTTCTAAGTCGGAGGGAATGAAGACTACGCAATCGAGGCCGGCGTGGGCGGCGATCGCAGCGGTGGAATTAGCTAAGTTGCCAGTGCTGGCACAGGATACCGTTGTGAAACCCAATTCTCTCGCTCTGCTGAGGGCGACTGACACCACTCTGTCCTTAAAGCTGAGAGTGGGCATATTGACGGCATCGTTTTTAATATAAAGATTTTTTAGACCGAGGCGGCGGGCCAAGCGGTGGGATTTTACTAAAGGAGTCATGCCGGTGCCGACATCGATGACGTTATCTGTAGCGACTGGTAAAAATTCGCGGTAGCGCCAGATCGAGTTGGGGCCTGCTTGGATAGTTTGGCGAGTGACGCGGCGGCGGATTGCTTCGTAGTCGTACTTGACCTCAAGCGGGCCAAAACAGCAATCGCAGACGTGCTTGGCTTGGAGTTCGTACTCTTCACCGCATTCTTTACATTTGAGGGCTGTGAAGGTTGCTGCTGTGGATTGGGTTCTGGTTGCTTGGGTCATAAGAAAAACTCGGTAAGTGGGAAACTCAGCGACTTCAGTCCTGAGAGGAAAACGGCTCGGCGATTTTAATCGCATTGAATCCCCTCGCGGGGTGGAGGGGTATGGTTGCCCCTCCGATGAGGTATGGTTGCCTCAAACCCCCATTTCTGGGGTAATGTTAGCTTGTCGGTCAATGTTATAAAGGCTTGTTAGGCTAGCAGCACTGTCGAGCGTGACTTTAAGACTGTTTAACCGCTAGCGACAGAGCAGGGAACTAGCTTCGCATTCGCCCGGTGTCGTGACCTGAATAACGTAGTCAGTTAAGACTTAGGCCCGTCAGAATAGCTTGTTCGATTTCTCTTACCAAGCTCAGTGGCTTTAGCCCTGAGTTCCTGACAGCTCAACTCTCTAGTTTTGCGATGTTTTCTAATTCTTAGGACAGATTAACACGGTGGATCTACCCCGTCAACCATACCCGACTTTTTTGGTCGGGATTGATTTTGCAGCAGTATTTTGTCTGAAATCGGAGGTGGTTGGATAGTCCTCAATCTCTTTCTCAGAGTAGTTTCTAGGCTCTGCAGAATAGTGTTGGTTCAGAGGAAAAATCTCTTGTTTAACCGAACTCAAGAATGATTTAGCTGCAAAACTAATTTCAAAACTTTATAAAGTTTTTTTTGCTTGGTGACTCAAAACTACAAACTACAGGTTTGAGGCGCGGGCGAGAAACCGGGTTTCTACGAGATTTTGGGTTTAGTCACCAGAAATATCGCTAGAAACCCGGTTTCTGAATTCACGGCGGGGGCGAGAAACCGGGTTTCTACGGGATTTTGGGTTGAGTCACGAGAAATATAGCCAGAAACCCGGTTTCTGAATTCACCGCAGTAACCGCGCGGGCTTTCCCAATTCTTCAATCCAAAATCCAAAATCCAAAATCCAAAATCGGATTATCCACCGCTGACGGGGGGGATGAGTACAACTTCGTCGCCGTCTTGGAGGATGGTGTCGGGAGAGACAAATTCTAGGTTGAGGCCGAAGCGGGTACGATCGCGCCACTCTTCTAATTGAGGATATTGGGCGATCGATCTTTCGAGAACTTGAGACACTGGGGTTTCAGGAGGAAGTTCTACGGTAATTTCCGAAACTCCGTAGGCTTCACCGAAGGCGGCGAACAGTTTAACGGTGACGGTAATCGAAGAATTAGACACGGCTGTTTTGTGCGATCGACAGTTTGGCATTTATCAACTAAACCATACAATTAATTGGGAATTAAGCACGCCACGCCTTAGAATTAAAAGCGGCAATCTCTAGTTGCGTTTTACCCGATCGGGCCAACATGACTGTTGATTGCAGCAAAAAGTTTGAACAGTATTGTATGTATGCCGATCGCTCTTACCAACCAGGCGCTAGAAGCAGTTGGCATCCACTTAAATGCACTTAACTAACGTCTAGCGGGCTGCTGTTTGGGCTGCTGCAAAACTATTTTTCGATGACACAGTATAAATACTTGACCGCAAGTGCAGGAGAGTACAAAGACATCGCCCTAAATTTAGCGGTCAACAACCCAGACAATGCCCTGCTAAACCGCTGGTTTGCGACTAAAACACTGGTTGTCAAGTCCGGCTTGCCAGTCCCAAAGCTTGGCCCTGTTTAGCAAGCGTGCTGTTTTATCTAAGAATAATTGTCAAGTTAACGCGATCGAGATATTTATGGCAAGTAACGATTTTAAAGTGCTGCAAATTATTGAAGCTAAAGGCTGGTACGCCTTTGGGAGTACAAAGCAAAGCCAGCACGTTGAGAGGTGGGTAAGGCCTGTGGTGTGTTGGGTTTTAATAGAAGATAAAAAAAAGCGGCGGATTGTAACTGCTACCGCTAGCTATCGGATCGAGATTGACGACAAAGAAGTCGAATTCTTTGCTCACGAAAGCGAAATTCAAGATATCGAGAGCCTCCCGAAGTCAGTCTCGGTATCAGAATTTCTGAAAACAGAAGATTGAGATTCGGGCCCGAGGAGATTATTTAACAAGTTATTAATTATTCCTTAGTAATTTCTTAAACTTGCTGTCTGATTCTATTTCAATTTAGAGACAAAACCTCTAAATTGAGGTGTTCTGGAGGCACTCCAATCAAAGAAACCGGGTTTTTACCTGATTTGCCGGCGGCGGCGAAGTCTTTTCGCAAAAACCCGGTTTCCGTCAGCCCATCCGTCCCAGACGATCTCAAACACGAAAAAATCGATGCTTTGGCGCTGCTGCATCAGAAAGCCCAATACCTCAATTAACCCAAAAAAATAAAGAGGCCGGAAGATTGCTGGCAATGCCAACACGCTTCCGACCTTGCTGAATAACAGGGTATGCATATGTTTTTAAAGTATGGCAGCCAAGCTTTCGAGATATCAAGAGGGCTATTGCAATCACCCACTTTTGCTTTTAACGTATGTTTGCAAGGCTCATACCATTTTAGACTGAAAATTTGAAATTTGAGAGCTGGCGATGGTTACAGGTTAAGGATTCTAGCGGTTTTTATGTAGCGGTTGCTACAACTTCAAACCCCGCTCCCAACAGGTTCACGCTTCTGCTGCGGCATCCGCCGCCCCAGCAGAGCCATCCGCACGCCACCGGCCGGCCCTAAAGTCACCCCTCGGCGTTTGGCCTGTACCGGCTTTTTCTCGGCCAATACCAAGTCGAAATCGCGCAAAATGGTTGCCAGCACCAGTTTCATCTCCAACTGCGCCAGCGCCAAGCCGATACAGCGGCGGCTGCCGCCTCCAAAGGGCAAATACTCGTAAGGCGAGAATTGCCTCTCCAAAAACCGTTCCGGCTTAAATTGCAGCGGTTCTGGATACAAATCCTCGCGCCTGTGGGTTAAATAAATTGAGCCGAAAACCACCGTACCCGGTTCGAGTTGATGTCCCATCAGTTCCACGGGCTGGCGCACCACTCGCGGAAACGTCAGCATTCCCACGGGATAAATTCTGAGTGTCTCTTGACAAACCGCACTCAGGTACGGCAAGCGGGAAATCTCCATCGGGTCGGGATTTTCCCCTAAACTGTCCAATTCTTGCAGCAGTTTCTGGCGCACTGAGGGCAAACTGTGAGTCCAGTAAAATGCCCAAGCTAGGGCCGTTGCTGTGGTTTCGTGGCCTGCAAACAGCAGCGTCATCAACTCGTCGCGCAATTCTTCATCCGTCATCGGTTCGCCGTTTTCGTCGCGGGCGGCCATCATTAAGCTGAGAATATCGGTGCGGTTGCTGTCTGGTTGCTGTCTGCGTTCGGCAATTTCCTCGTCCATCAGTTGCTGAATTTTCCGCTGCTGCTGTTTCATCCGTCCCCAAGGACTCCAAGCGCCCCAATCTTGCTGCATCCAAGGCAGAAATAGCATACTCGATCGCAGCGGAGAGCCTGTTGTATCGATAATTGAAGCCAGCAGCGGGGACAGTTGCTGCAACCGCGGCCCTTCATCCAGTCCGAAGACTACTTGCAAAATTACCCGCATGGTGATTTCTTGCATGGCGGTGCGGGCGACAAAAGGTCGATCGACCGTCAACTTGCTAGCAACATCTTGAGTAATATCGCAAATTTGCTGAGCGTAATTACGCATCCGTTCCCCGTGAAAGGGCGGCATCAATAATTGGCGCTGGCGTTTGTGCTTTTCTCCAGAGATCACAATCATCGATTGTTCTCCCAGCAAGGGTTTGAGAATACCGTTGATATCGCCCGGAGCCTCAAGCGCTTTGCTGTTGAGCATTTCCTGGATCGCTTGCGGGTTGTGGATCATCACGAAGGGTTTGAGGTTCCCCCACCGCGTCGTGAAAATCTCCCCGTACTTTTTGGCGCTGACATCCAAGTATGTCAGCGGATCGGCTATCCATTGAATTAGCTGCACGAAGCGGGGGTTTTTGGGGCCGTCAGGTAAGGTCATAGAAATTGTGGTAGTGCTTGTTAAAGGACTTGGAGAACATAAATAGGACTGCTGCAGAAACCGGGTTATACCCTCTGCAATAATTTTAAGAGGTTATTCTCGAACGGTGCTCACAATGTCCTGTCCGAGTTCTGTAAAACGCACTGTTTTGATTTGCCAAGGAGCATAACCGATCAAAGTTTGGCGCACGCCTCCAAACAAACCTAGCATTTGACAGCTAGACAGATTTTGCAATTTCTGCCGGGAATTCCCGAAGGCCCGCAGATCGAGGGTCGCTATTCCGAGGTCGCGATCGATCGTCAGCCGATAGCCAACCAAACCGAGACTATCGAAAATCTGCTGCTTTAATACTTCATTAACGACGGATGACATTAACTGATTTTTTGGGCCTGTTACTGTTTCCGGCTTCAGAGTTTGACAGAGATTGTTTACCTTATAAACTTTAACGGTGACAGTATTTTCTGATGCTACTCCGCTGGCTAAAACAGGAGAAATAAAGTTAGAAGGCCCAGCTCCTTGAGCCGATCGATCCTGAAGTTGATTTCCCGTTAGCTGTATGTCTCCGAATCGATCGGCTCCCGTTTGCGATCGGCTCCCGTTTGCGGTTAAGTTCGCTGCATCGTAGCTGGAACAACTGCTACCGCCCATCAAAATTAATCCAGCGGTTAAATACCCTAAATTTTTGCAGATACTGTTCATAGTTTTTAATACTCAACTAAACGTCTGTGTAGGTCGGGTGAACTTTGGTGGTAGAAAGCACTTATACCAATTTTTTATGAGGCTGCATATATCTCGATCCCCCCTAACCCCCCTTAATAAGGGTGGGACAAGATTCCGATCAAAGTCCCCCTTATTAAGGGGGATTTAGGGGGATCGAGATATATGCAACTTCACATTAAATTGGTATTACTCCCTGATTACACTCACTTAGGAGTATTTCCCGGCATCCGCAATACTGAGGCGAAAACAAGTTAAGAGTTCTGATTAATACCTTAATTTTAGTGTGATTTCACGTAAACGGGCAAGGCACTTTATGCGTGCAACGCTGGTACAGGGTCGGGATCTCATCAGATTAAGCTCGTAACGCTAGACTGCCAGTCAGCTCGGATAACCGATCGGCGGTGTGATGTAGCCTTGCAAATCGCTCGATCGCGTCCGATTTAAACAGCCTTTTTCCGGTTGGCGAAACCTTGACCTTGATTAGTAGTAATGAGGACATATTTTCGACGGTTGCGCGCATTTTACGAGGGCTTCGGAGTGGCATAACTGGGCTTTCGGTGCAGTTGCAAAACAAAATCCGCATTAAAAATCCGCGATTAGTCGGTGATTGAAACCTCGACTGTACAAGCTTTCCTCTGCCGAGGCGGACTAAGAAATAAAGCGGGTATTTAAGCCGGATTTGGCACCAGCAAACGTGCCAGTCGCGAACAACATAATTTAGCAGCCAGCCTCTGGCGCATTCAGGGTGCGATCGCAATATTTGGTGATTTTTCTACCGAATCCCATCAAAAATAGTGAGAACATCATCATGAAACAGCAATTATTGACGAAGGTTTTGGCGGCAAGCGCGATCGCCCTCAGCACCCTGACAGTGCCTTTTGAGCCTAGTTATGGCTGGAGTTCAACCAGGGAAAAGGGATTTTCGTGCAGTACCGTCAGGGGCGCACCGGTAACGGTGTACCAAAACTCTAAAGGTGCGGTAGAGCCTTGGATTGAGTGGAATTCAGATTATTTTTCCGGTTCTGGCTACAATCCACAAACTCGGTGCCAATTAGTCAGCGGGCGCCTTGAAATCTACCGCCGCAACCGGGCGCTCAAGTACATTACAGCAGGCCGGATGAACGGCCAAAATGTCATCTGCACGGCGAATCAAGTCAACGGTTTGTGTCAAAATTTGATTTATACTCTCAGACCAGGCCAAGACCCGATGGGCTGTTTATATAATTTGTTAGCTTGGCGTCAAGGATATGTCGGGATGCCGTCTTTTGATGAAGCCCGTAAGATTCCTTACATTGACGTGAGGCAAAAACTAGGGGAAAGCACGGATGATGGGGCGCAATAGCCGATTTTTTCGCCATCCTCCAGCCTTGCTTATACCATTTTTCTAAAGATGTGGCATGGATGAAGTTTTAGCCCCCCCCCTTACCAAGGGGGGGTTGGGGGGGGGTAATATCTAGCGCTACTTTATGAAATTGGTATTAATTGTTGGGCAATTTTCAATATTGAATTATCTGCGTCGATCGGTGTTTGTACGCTTGAAATCTGCGGTTAACAGATCGACAGCAGTTCCTACGCAGGGCGGTGGGACAGTCGCCGCCACCGGATTCCCTGCTGGTGCTGAGGTGCGGGCAGTAGCGCGGGGTTTTGTAGAGTTGCTGCTGCCAAAATCTTTTTGTCAAGGCTATAGCTTGCGGTATACAAATAACGTTAAAATTGCCGTGAACCGCCGCCGGATTTTTAATGGCAAAGGTTTCTTGATTGGAATTAACGATCGGGGCAACGATCGACATCTCGGTTTTGAGGTCTATAATTTTGAAGATGGAAGCGCGCCGACGCGAGAATTATTGGAAAAAATGGTTAAATCCAGTTGGGGAATTCCGATCGGTATATATTTGCAGTTCGTCTCGTCATATCTGGGGAGTTAGCGATGAATTTGTGGAGTTCGCGGTTCGGGGCGCTGACAATCATCTTGACCGGTGCAATAACGGCGACAGCAATTGTCGGCCAACAATATGCTGCTTTTGCCAAAACAGCGGAAGAAATTGCCCGGGTAGCAACGTTGAGCACCGTCGAAGTTAATAATACGCTGGGTTTTGCTACTAGCGGTTCGGGAGTAATTATTGCAAAACAAGGCAATATTTATACGGTTCTGACGGCGAATCATGTTGTTGCCAGCCTCGCCCAAGAATACAGCATTCGCACTCATTTAGAAAAAAATTATAGAGCAATCAGAATACAGCGCTTGCCGAAAAATGACCGCGATATAGACTTAGCTTTGATCCAGTTTTACAGCCGAGAAAATTATCCAGTAGCGCCAATTGGCGAATCAAAACGTGCTGTAGTCGGTTCTACTATTTACGTTGCTGGCTATCCGCTGCCCATCGCTTCTTGGTATGAAAGAAAACTCGAATTTACAGCCGGTATTGTTTCTTCTCGTCTCGATCGCGCATCATCGGGATACGGACTGCGATATCAAGCTGTCACCAGGCGCGGCATGAGCGGCGGGCCTGTATTTGATGCTGATGGCACTGTTGTGGGAATTCACGGTCAGGGTGATACTGTTGGTACGGTACTCAGCCAGTGGAACGGTCAAATTGAGGAAATTAAAACTGGGTTGAATGCAGCAATCCCGATCGATTCTTTTATGAGGTTGCGATCGCAAACCTTACCTAACGGGTTTGATATTCTCAGCAATATTTCGATCCAGCGCGGCTACAGCCAAAGTCGATCGAATCTGGGGCCAGGAGGCTTTGTCTGCGATACCTCCACCGGCGAACCGATGACTGTGTATCAAAATCCGCAAGGGTTTAGGGAGCCTTGGATTCGGTGGAATTCTAATTTCTTTTCGGATTCTGGCTACGATCCTCTGACTCGCTGCAAACAAGTCACTCAGCGCCTAGAAAATTACAGCCGCAACAAACAGCTAAATTATGTCACTGTCGGCACTGTCAACAATCAAAAAGTGATTTGCACCAGCAGCCGCGTTAACGGGCCGTGCGAAGGCTTGATCTACACCCTGCGCCGCGATCAAGATCCGGCTCCCGCACTCAGCAGTTTCTTTGTGTGGCTGGCAAATCGGAAGGCTAGACCTTCTCTTTTTGAAAGCAGCACTCCCGTTTATATTAATGTTGGGGAACGGCTGGGGTTAGATGTTATATCAATTCCGGTTGCACCGGAATGACTGTTGACTGTTGACTGTTGACTGTTGACTGTGAGTCGAAAAACTTAAACTTAATATTGTGCTTATGCTTTAGTGTCCACTCCACTCAACTTTACTAGGACGATAAAGGGCGAATTTGATGTTACCGAACTCTAATTGCGATTGCTGATATTTTTTTCTCCAAGGGAATCGCCCCGATTGTATTGTTGAAATGCGGGGCGCTTTCAGCTTCAAATTTGAGATATTTTAATTATTTATCATTCCAGGTAGCAGAAGTGATGATCTTTTGCAACAAATAAGTTATAAAATTACTGTTAAATTAATCTAATCCAAATTTTTCAGGTATCAAGCATGACTGCAACTACGTCGAAGGCAACGTCAGCCATCCCCAGTTTTTGCGAAGGAATCCAGTATTTCTCCGAAACAGTGCCGGGTTTTGAGACTTACGGGAAAGCACCCGCGATCGCCGAGGGAAGCAAGTCGATCGCCGATCCCGCCGATCCCGCCGCCGTCTTTCAAACAATGCTGGGAGCAGATGCCCTGCGCTACCTGACGCTGCAAGTCACCGCCAGCAAGGCATCGGGACATCCGGGCGGTTTTGCCAGCCAAGCCGAGGCTTATGCCGCGTTGGTGATGCTCGGACACAAGAACATTGTCACCGAAGTGGGGCACCACGCGCCGGGATTTTACAGTGCCATGTTTCTCGATCGATCTTTAGAAGACATGGGAATTGTCAACGTGCAGCAAGTGCGCGATAAATTCCGCGAAAAAGACGGTTTGTTAGGACATCTTTCCGGTTTCATTCCCGGCCTTTTAGCACCAGCCGGCCCCCTCGGACAAGGGCAGCATTTTGCAATGGCGGGAGCGCTTTTGCATCCCGGAAAACTGTTTGCTTTCACAATGGGCGACGGCGGCATGGGCGAACCCTATCCCATGAGCAGCATGGGGCATTTCCACACTGCTTATCCCAAGGCTACTAACTTTTTACCAGTGTTAGTTTGGAACGGATATTCTCAAGAACATCACAGCATGGTTTCGACAAAAACTAATGCTGAAATGATTGCTTATTGGCAAGGAAACGGTTTTGAAGAAGTCATCTTAGTTGATGCTAAGGAATTTGACGATAAAAATCAACCGGAAGCTTATGTTGACAGCACTGCTTTTTCACTCGAACAGCGCATGGCATTTACCAAAGCTGTTTTAGAAGGAGTTGACAAAGCAGCCAAATCTGCTCTCGGCGGCAAATTAACTGCGTTTATTATCAAACAGTTGAAAGGTGCGGGAGTGCACGCGCGCGGGTCGAAATCTCACAACCTTTATCCAAAAGATACGCTGGATGCTCCGCACATTATCAGTGCCTTAAAAGAGCGCGCTTTGACTGTTGCTGCTTGGGAGTTGGTGCGGACAAATTGCGAGCGCGCCGGCGGCGGGCCAGCAGCGAAAACAGTTGTTACTGAGTTTACATTGCCGCTGGCAGATTTGGGCGAATTGCCTTTAGAAGAATTTGCAGTTGGCGGAGAAGCCAAGATTTCGACAACTGCAATGGGACGTTTGGTAGCGAAAGTCGGCGAGTGCGATCGGACTTTTCTTGTCACCA
>NZ_JBARVX010000090.1:0-5246 GCF_049646505.1 Microcoleus sp. | reverse complement strand
TTGAACCAATACAACGTCAAGGTAAACACGAACTCCATCAACGTGTTTATCACCGGCTCCATTTCTGGCGGCACCGGTAGCGGGATGCTGATCGATATTGGCTATGCTGTCCGCAAGTGGCTGCAAGGATCATCGAGCGTGACAACTACAGCGATTGTGCCGATGCCTAACGCTTTTGCTGGCATCAATGTAGGCGATCGGGTTGTGGCTAACGGTTACGCAGCCTTAATGGAATTGAGCTATTTCTCCGACTACCGCACAGAATATGCAGTTCAATACAGCGCCGGTTTGATAGATGAAATCCGCGACAAAAGACCAGCCTTTGACTTTACTTATTTAGTCGGAACTAAAAACGGTGAAACTGAATTTCCCCTAGACCAAATTCGGGAAATGATCGGTCAGAATATCTTTCTGGACTTGACCTCAGATTTTGCTCCCCACAAGCGATCGATCCGAGATAACATTAAAGGTTCCTGGGCTGCACAAGACCCCGGCGGCCGCGGCTATTCCAAACAATTCATGAGTTTTGGGCTGTCCACAATTGAAATTCCGATCGCCCAAATTCGCACATCTTTATCCAATCGGCTAGCCGCTGATTTTCTGACTTGGTGGCTGAACGAATCTGTGCAATTAGTTCCCAATCTCTTGGAGGTGGTACAAAGCGACCTCAAACGGATTCGGTTGACAGAAATGGAAATGCTGACTGATTTGAGCGCTGCGGGCGATAAGTCTTATTTAGCAGAACTTTCCAACTGGGTAAACAGCATCCGCAACGAAATTAATGCAGACAAAAAAATGCAATGCACCCAACAAGGATTATTGGGTATTTTCGGATCGGAAAAAGGCAAAATTCTGGAATTTGTCAATTACTTGCAGAAAAAAGTCGAGGAATATCGCAGCGATCACCTGCGGGAAATGAGTCCCGACGAGCGGCTGCACGGCGATTACTTGCAAAAAATGTACGATAACCGCAACCGGATTATCAAAGAAGGACGAAAAAGCCTAGAAGCGGAGTTTTACACAATTCTGGAAGACCGCAACAAAGGGCCTAAATTTGCCGATGCTTTTATCGCCACAGTGCGGCAGATTTTCGAGAATGCTGTTGAGAAGTTTCGCCGGGAAGCCGAAAAAATTTGGGAGCCAAATGAGGCTCGTTTCTTGCAACAATACCAAAAGGGTTTGGAAGAGATTAGACACTTTCAAGAGCAGTTTGGTTTGAGCAAACAAGATGCTATGGAAAAGTATTGTGCTACGGCTCTGGGCGGGTTAGAGGGGAGTTTGATTGCAATTGTTCAGCGCAAATCCCGATCGTTGGGATTGGAAGTAATTGTCAGGCTGCAAGAGCATTTAACAGAGTTGGAAAGCCGTTTGGCTCGCTTAAATCAAAAGTTGCGCCAAAATCGCGACGACTTTCAAACAGCAGCAGACCAACAAGCAAGCAGTGCTGATGTGCTGGTAATTAACGGTATTAAATTATTTGACCGCGAACAGTTAAATGATTTGTATCGAGATGCGATCGAGCAATTAGCAGGTGCTTCTGAAGGTGCGAAAAGCAAGTATGAATTAGGGATGGACGGAACTTGCAGCAATTTGTCGAGTCAAGTGCTCGCAGAAGCTAGTCCGCTGTGGAAACAAAACCGGGGAGCGGATGAGGTAATGCGGCTGTTTGACTTGCCGCAATTGCAGGACGTGCAAGATCCAGATTTCAAGGAAATTATCGATCGAAAAACGCGGTTGGTTATCAAGAATGCACCTAACAGCAGTCGCTTGAAGCGAGATTTGGGAGCCTGCGACGGACTGTTCAAAATGTTTAAAAATGACGAAGGTGACATCCGCAGTCAATTGGCGATCGCCTACGACAAATCTAAACCCTTAATTTTGCTTTCCCGACCCATTATGAGTGGCAGAGATGCAGGGTTTACGGAAGCACTCAACACCAAAGCTGCCCTCGTTGGTGGGCGTAACACCACTGAAGCAGCCGCCATCAAATTAATTCCTTTGATCCGAGAACGGGTGGGTAGCAATGATGCGATTACTCCGCTAGGAGAAGACGAACGCCACCGGATTGTTTTTGTGCAAGAAGTCGGCGGTTTTTCGCTGCGCTGTATTGAAGGAATGCGGGAATTGCGACAGTCTTATCAAGATTGGAAAGGGCAATCAATCGAAGCAAAACGAGCAAAAGCGCGGGGAGAAAGCAAAGATCCTCCGATCCCAGTTCACATTCAAAAAGAAGCGCCTTTTTGGGATGTGTTTCCAGAGGATGAGAAAATTTTACAATTGGTGGTGCAAGCACGAGCATTAGGAGTTATCCGGCGGGAAGAAAATCGCAATACCAAGGAAAATGTGATTCGCTACACGGTACAAAATGTGCTGGGTAAAGAGAATGTAGACCTGGCTTCGAGTTGGGAAGAAACGGTGCAACTTTTGGAAGTTGTGGCCTGTCGTCCTGACAAAGAAGAGATTCAAAAACAGGTGACGGAAATCCTGAATGCGGCGGAAACTTTGCCGCAAAAACAACAGCTATTCAGCCAATTGAAAGCATATCTCGACGAGCGGCAAATTGAGTTAGACAAAGAAGGAGGAAATGAAAGCCCTGTTTATAAACGAGAACTCAAGATTATTCAAGAGGCGATCGAAACTTACAAATTGTCAGCGCCGGAACCCGGACAAACTCCGCCGCCGCCTCAACCAAGTGGAACGGCAGCACCTCCAGAATTGGGCAGCATTTATACCGCTCCTACTGTGATTAATGCTCCTGTTGGTATTGCGGCACCGCCAATTCAACCGCCGACAGTACCTGCACCAGACTTTGTGTTTTGTACTAGCTGCGGCCATAAAAATCCCACTAGCTCGAAATTCTGTGCTAAGTGCGGTACGGGGCTAACTAAAGTTGGTTGAGGGTTTTTGTAGTATTCCGACAGTGTGGCAGGGGTTTCATATCAATTCCGGTTGCACGAGACGATCGATGACACCGCACCGTGTCCTTCTTCGTGTCAACTTAACGTCAAACCCAGTCAGAAACTGCTGTTTGACTATTAAACTTAGATCCCCCCTAGCCCCCCTTAAAAAGGGGGGGACAGGAATCTTCTCACAGTCCCCCTTCTTAAGGGGGATGCGAGGGGGATCTAGACTGGGGTGAAAGCGAGTTACTCGTTCCCAGGCAGAGCCTGGGAACCAGTTAAGGAAGTATAGAAGCAGGATTAGAAAATAGTGATAATACCAGAATTATCGGCTGGAACTTCGATTAAAAATCGCTACGAAATTGACCGGATTCTAGGTCAAGGTGGATTTGGTCGCACCTATTTAGCGTTAGATAAACAAGAAAAAAAATACTGCGTTCTCAAGGAGTTTGCTCCGAGCAATACCACGCCCGCGGCTTTGCAAAAAGCTAGGGAATTATTTGAGCGAGAAGCCAAGATTTTATCCACGCTCAATCACCGCCAAATTCCGGAGTTTCTGGATTGGTTTGAGGAAAATGGGCGCTTGTTTATTGTGCAGGAATTTGTCAACGGTACAACTTACGAAGTTTTACGGAAAAGTAAAACTTTCTCTGAAAAAGATATCGTTGAATGGCTGCGGGAAATTCTGGAAGTCCTCCAGTATATTCACGGAAAAGGGATTATTCACCGAGATATTTCGCCGGATAATATCATGCTGCCAAATGGTAAACCAAAACCGGTGCTGATTGATTTTGGGGTGGTTAAATATGCGGAGACACAGCTTGCAAATGGCGGGGGTGTTGCGATTTCTAACCAACCTACGCAGGTGGGAAAAGTAGCTTATTGTCCGTCGGAACAGTTGCGGGGCGGCGAGTGTTACCCGAATAGCGATCTTTATGCTTTGGCTGTGACGGCGATCGTCTTGTTAACTGGTCGAGAACCAAATACTTTGATTAATTATGATGGGGAGTGGGAGTGGCGATCGCCGCAGGTGAATGTCAGCGACAAACTGGCTGCGATACTTGACAAGATGTTGCAGGAGAAACCGAGCGATCGCTATCAGTCAGCGAGAGATGTCTTAAATGCTCTCGATAATAATAGCAAAACACAAGGAAAAAATTTTATGGGTCAATTTAATAGTGATACTGAAATTAGTTCAGATCCCGGACAATCTACAACTGAAATTTCTACAGGCAATCAATACTCGCCTGCAAGCAATCAATATCCAGACAATCCATACAATCCTAAACCGCCCGATCGCAATTCAAGTCAATGGAAAACGATCGCCCTAATTGCTTTGCCAATTCTGCTGCTAGTCGGTGGAGTTGCCGCCCTTGAGTCGCCCCGCATCGGTTTTTTGTGCGGTGCTCTCAATAACTGTGCAGCGGATAAACCCTTTAATGAAAGTTACAACAGCGCGGTCAAACAGGCTGGTGACGCTCGTGTTTTAGGGCAAAATGCTCAAACAGCCCAAGAGTTGGAGACGGCTCGCGATCGCATGAAAAGCGCGATCGACCAACTATCCAGCATTCCGCAAACTGCCAAAGTCTACCCCGATGCCCAAAAGCTGCTACCTTCCTATCAAAGCGAGTTGACGGCGATGGAAGCGCGTTTGACAAGGGAACAACAAGCCCAGAAACAGTTAGAAGAAGCTATGGCGATCGCAGCCGATGCGCCAAAAGCAACCGAATTGTCAACACAGAAAGATTTGTGGATTCAAGCAGCAGACAAACTCAAAGCAATTAGTTCCGATTCCTTCGTTGCTGACAAAGTGAAAACTCTTTCTGCAGAGTACGATCGGCAAATTCAAAACATTGAAACTTCCATCCGCCAATCCCCCAGCCCCGAACCGCCGAGTCCCGAACTCGCACCAACTCCTGCTGACGACCTTTTTAAACTCTCACCCGATAACCGCGAACCCTCACCAGCGCCAGAAGTCTCGCCCTCTCTCCCCAATGCCCCAACTCCTAAAGACGACCAACCCCTCTTTTAATCTCGCCCACTAAGAAAATTACTTTCAAACCCTATCTTTTGAGAAATAATTTTGCTATAATCCCCATACAGATGTCACAGTTACGATCGCCACTCATACCAAATCCAGGTTACTTATCCCCTCGATCGCGAGCCTGAAAGTAGGGTGCGTCGCCGCGAACAATTCTCGCTATGAATCGAGATGAAACTCGCGACGCACCCTACCCATCATCGCCAGGATGGCTGACTCGGATTTGGTATCATATCGTGTCTGGTCGATTGCCATAATAAAAAAGGTTGGTAGTGCGGACTAAAGTCCGCTGCATTTTGCGGACT
>NZ_JBARVX010000089.1:0-2958 GCF_049646505.1 Microcoleus sp. | reverse complement strand
CGGGAAGCTCAGTGAAGCAACCGCCGCTCGCGCCCTAGAGGTGATCGAGCGGAGTGCCCTGGCGCAATCTCAGTTAATCGAAGATATCCTAGATATTTCGCGGATTACCGGCAACAAGCTCGTTCTCCATAGCAGTCCGACGGATCTGCTGTTGGTGGTGCAAGCTGCGATCGACGGGGTGCAACTATCAGCGGATGCCAAAAACATTGAAATTGTTTCGCAGTTGACTTCTGCAATTGTCTTGGGCGATGCCGATCGCTTGCAGCAAGTTGTGTGGAATATCCTGTCTAATGCGATTAAGTTTACTCCCGCCGGAGGACGAGTGGAAGTTGTCTTGGAGCCGATCGAGCTTCGCGCTCAACTTCGAGTTACCGACACGGGGAAAGGGATTGCGCCGGAGTTTTTGCCGCATATTTTCGATCGCTTCCGCCAAGGAGATTCTAGCACCACTAAGCAGAATCAAGGGCTGGGATTGGGTTTGTCGATCGTCTACCATCTTGTCGGCTTGCACGGGGGAATCGTGATTGCCGAGAGTCCGGGGGAGGGACAGGGAACTACAATAACTGTGAGATTGCCTTTGCGAGACTCGGCTGAAGTGTTGACAGGGGCGATCGATTTCCCACCAACTGTATCGGCTGCAAATTCAGGCGACGCATCTAGCGATACCGTCCCTTCTCTCGAAGGCTTGCACATTTTAGCTGTAGACGATCGCATCGATACCCGCGAGTTATTGGAATTTGTGCTCGAAAGCTACGGGGCCGAGGTTTTGACAGTTGCATCTGCCAGAAGTGCGATCGCTGCTTTGACAGAAAATCCCGGCAAATACGACGTGCTGATCTCCGATATCGCCATGCCGGAGGAAGATGGGTATTTCTTGATTCGAGAAGTGCGAGCTCTTGCTGAGGCAGCCGGAGGACAAATCCCAGCCGTGGCGCTGACTGCCTATGCGAGCGATCCCGAACGCCAAAGGGCGATCGAGGCGGGTTTTCAAACACATATTGCTAAGCCTGTGAAGCCGATTCAACTAGCATTAATTGTTGCCAATTTAGCAGGAAGATTTTAAATATTGTGGAGTCTTGATTTATGATGTTTGAGATTAGATTAGGCAGTTAAACTCTTGTCCCCCGGAGATCCCCCTAAATCCCCCGAAAGCAAGGGGGACTTTGAGTGCTTCATGTCCCCCCCTTCTTAAGGGGGGTTAGGGGGGATCTCCGGATCGAGATTAGGAGGATTATGACCAAATACGCTTGCGTTAACACTCTTTATCCACCGGAGATCCCCCTAAATCCCCCGAAAGCAAGGGGGACTTTGAGAACTCTCTTGTCCCCCCCTTGCTTTCGGGGGGCTAGGGGGGATCAATCCGAGATTAGGAGGATTATGACCAAATTAAACGACTCCAATTTCCACCTACCTTACAACCCAAAACTCATCCCTATCGCCAAGGAACTTCGGAAAAATCCAACTCCAGCCGAAAAGAAACTTTGGGAAGATTTTCTGATAAATTTCCCTTTTCGAGTTTTGAGACAGCGACCGATCGACAATTTTATTGTAGATTTTTATTGTGCTGCTTTAAGATTGGTAATTGAGGTTGATGGCGAGAGTCATTTTACCGAACAGGGGAAACAATATGATGCGGAAAGAACAGGGATTTTCGAGGGGTATGGACTGCAAGTTGTCAGGTTTACGAATGTTGATGTGTTGCAGTGTTTTGAGGGAGTTTGTCAGGAGTTGTTGGGTGCGTGCGATCGTCATTCTTAGGGCCAGATATCCCCTAGGGCGTGTTTTCAAACCCGGAGATCCCCCCCAACCCCCCTTAAAAAGGGGGGAGAAAGAAGCTCAAAGTCCCCCTTTTTAAGGGGGATGCGAGGGGGATCTCCGGGTTTGATGGATCAGGCAAGAAAACACGCCCTACTCCCCCTTAATAAGGGGAGTAGGGGGTGGGACAAGAGAGTTATGTTGCGCTAAAAACAATTGCCAAAAAGAGCGCAACATGAGACAATACAAAAAAATATAAAAATTAGGGAGTTATGATTTTTGGTAACTATTAAATGTCGCGGCATTACCTTCTCCAATATCGAAGCCGTAATCTTTGACAAAGACGGCACTCTAGAAGATTCTCAGGAGTTTTTGAGATTGTTGGGAATTAAGCGGTCGCGCTTGGCAGACGCTCAAATTCCCGGCGTGGGAGAGCCTTTACAAATGGCTTTCGGCATCGAAGGCGGCAGCATTGACCCGACGGGTTTGCTGGCCGTGGGCAGTCGCAGGGAAAATGAGATTGTGGCGGCGGGATACATCGCAGAAACTGGCAGGGGATGGTTGGAATCTTTAAGTATAGCGGGCCGCGCTTTTGATGAAGCGGACGAAATGTTTAAAAATGCTGCTACTTCTCCGATGTTTGTCGGCAGTTTGGAAGTGCTGAAAAATCTTTCGGAAGCGGGTTTGAAGCTGGGAATTCTTTCGGCTGCTACGACTGCGGGGGTGCAGAAATTTGTGAAAACTCACGAATTAAGCGCGTGGATTCAGTTAGAAATGGGTGTGGATTCTGCGGAACTTAATAAACCCGATCCGAGATTGTTTTTGCAAGCTTGCGAACAACTCGGAGTGAATCCCGCAGCAACTTTGATGGTGGGAGATTCCACGGGCGATATTCAGATGGGTAAGAATGCGGGCGCGGCTGGCTGTATCGGGATTTGTTGGGGAAATGCGGGGGTTAGTCATTTGGAAAAGGCTGATGTGGCGATCGCGTCTTTGGATGAAATAACGATCGCACCAGAGTAAACAAAGCTGACATCGCCCGACTGCTGGGGAGTTGTCAAAAATCTCGCCGCCGATTCCAGATCCCCCCGCTGCCGGGCCCGGCGGTTTCAGTCTCGGCGAAATCATCGTTTTGTAGGGGTAGTGCCCCTACAACAGAGTGAAACAGCTTCCTCGACGGCGGGAATCGGGACTGGCGAGATT
>NZ_JBARVX010000088.1:0-2604 GCF_049646505.1 Microcoleus sp. | reverse complement strand
TTTGTGGAGTCCGAGTTACTTTGCCTCGTCAGTTGGCGGTGCCCCTATTGAAATATTGAAGCAATACATCAAAGAGCAAGAAAAGCCGTCCTAGAAGGACGGGGTTTTAAACCCAGTTTTCTGATAAACTCTCCCTCAGCTACAGTCAAGTTAATATTTTCTAATGCCCTGTAACCGTTTGGATATACTTTATTAACATTGTCCATCACCAAAAAAGGCCCGCGGCGGTCGTTTGGTTGCTGGATCTGGGTTTGGGTGTTCGTCTGGTTGACCAAAAAAATGGGATACAAGCCCCTTCTGAGCGTGGCCGGCTTTTCTTGATTTCTGATATACTCCTTCAAAACTTCTTTCTTACGCACCCCCAACAGAAACGGCAAAATAACTAGGACTCCACAATGCTTCTTTGTGGGGTTTTTTGTGTCCAGCCTGTCCGTATCTACGACTGGAAACGCCTTTGAGCGCGTTAACTATTTGAGATATCGACAATTTAGGCGGATACTCGATCGGCGCATGAACATGATCGGCTTCCCCGTTGAACTCTAGCACTCGAAAGTTCATTTTTTGAGCTACAAGAGAGAAACGACTTTTCAATCAAATCAAGACCTTCGCCAGTGAATACAGACCGACGATATTTTGTTATGCAGACCAAATGTATTTTAAGTTTTGTAACAGAATGACGTTCGCGACGGTAAATAGTTGTCATTACTTGCAGACCAATATATAATCAAACCTACAGACCAATATTCAGTATAACCATGAAGGCGAGATTCAAGTACAGATTTTATCCGACGACAGAACAAAAGCAGAGCTGGTCTCGGCTGTTTGGCTGCGTGAGGGTCGTCTGGAACGATAGTCTAGCCCTCTCTCTGCAGTCTGAAAAAAAGCCAAGTTCATCTGATTTGCCAAAAATCGTAATAACCCAAGCGAAAAAGACCGAAGAAAGAGCTTGGCTGAGCGAAGTTTCTAATATTCCTCTACAGCAATCTGTAGCAGACTTAGAGACAGCTTTCAAGAACTTCTTCGATTCCTGCAAAGGAAAGCGAAAAGGTCGTAAGGTTGGTTATCCTAAGTTCAAGAAAAGAACAAATAGCCAGTCGGCCCGATTTAGGATTGGAGGTTTTTCTCTAAAAAATGGCGGTGTCTACTTAGCCAAGATTGGTATTGTCAAGCCAATATGGTCAAGGGATCTACCCTCTGAGCCTAGCTCGGCAACAGTAATCAAAGATTGTGCAAATCGTTATTTCGTAAGTTTTGTGGTAGAAGTTCAACCTGTTCAATCTGATGCTAAAAACCAAAGTATCGGAATCGATCTGGGGATCAAGACTTTTGCGGTAATGAGTAATGGTGAAAAAGCCCAAAGCCCTAACTATAAAAAGTTAGACCGGAAAGTTCGTATACTCCAGCGCAAATTAGCTCGCCAGCCACAAGATTCTAAAAGGAGAAACATAACCCGAATCAAAATTGCCAAGTTGCACAACCGCATTGCCGACACCCGTAAAGATTTCCTGCACAAATTGTCAACCAAAGTGGTCAAGGAAAACCAAGTGATTATTTTGGAAGATTTGAACGTGTCAGGCATGGTGAAAAACCGGAAACTTTCACGGGCAATTAGTCAGCAAGGATGGAGGGAGTTTAGGACTCTCTGTGAGGCTAAGTCTGAAAAGTTTGGGAGAGAATTTCAAGTAATTAGTAGGTGGCAGCCTACTAGCCAAGTTTGTGCGGATTGTGGTTTTAAATGGGGCAAGATTGATTTATCTATTCGTTCAGTGCTTTGTGTTAGTTGTGGTACGCTCGCAGATAGAGATCAAAACGCATCCAAAAATATCGAAAAAGTCGGGATGGGAAATCGCCACGACTCAAAACGGACGCAGAGGGATTGTCAGACTAGCAACGGTTAGCAGAACCCGATGAAGCGTCAAGAATCACCGCTCATTTATGACGGTGAGTATTTCAAGCTACCTTTGGTGATCAGACCTTCACTAATTTGATAAGGCATGGGCATTTGCCACTGGCCTCCGTCAATGCCGCCGCCTGCAGATCCGATTTCTAAGTTGTCTCTGGCAGAGCCCCAGTTGGCTTGTTTGGCAACTTCTACATCGGTCATGCCGTACTTGGCAAAAAAGCCTTTTTCTTTGGCAATAATCAAACCTGCTGCTTCGACGATCGGGATGTATCCCAAGATAACTTTCGTAGTTTCGATGCCCTCTACTTTTTTCTCGTTGGCCACAGCAACTGCTGATGTGGGCGCTGGGGATGCCCCGCCTGTAGTAGCCCCACCGCCGGCACCTGCGGTACTACCTGGTTCTGGGGGAGTACAAGCTTTGAGGAGTATTGTACTGACTGCAGATGCACCTGCGGTAACGATAAATTTACGCCGAGAAAATTGCTATGAAAATTTTGTCATAGCCTAGCCTTCGTTCCTATTCATCAGAAAAATGGGTTTGAAACCCCGTCCTTCTAGGACGGCTTTACATTAATTTAAATCCCCTTGCGGGGGAGAGGGGTATGGTTGCCCCTCTGTGGAGATATGGTTGTCTCCGAGTCCCTTTCGGGTAATGTTAGCTTCGCCAAGGTTTTAAGAGCTTTTTAGACTTGCAGCACTGT
>NZ_JBARVX010000087.1:0-7221 GCF_049646505.1 Microcoleus sp. | reverse complement strand
GGCGAGGGCGATGGGGGGCAAGGTGGGGCTGGGGGAGGCGGCGGTGTTGATGGGCGGGGGCGGTAGGGGCGGTAAACCTGGTGTTGGGGATGTTGTTGGGGATGTTGTTGGGGATGTTGCGGGGGCGGGAATGGGGCTGGGGGGAACGCCGGCAGCTAGCTGGGGCTGTCGCGAGGCGGTGCTCAGTTCTGGATTGGCGGGGGCTGAGGCGGTTTGTGGGGATGTGGGGGGGTTCACGAGCATTTTGATGATTCCTGCGGTCAGGCCAGCGCTAGCGACCAGCATTGCTGCGACTTTGAGTCCGGCTGCTGAGGGCGATCGTCCGCGCTGGCGGTTGAGGTTGGGAAGGGCGATGGCTTCGGCGGCGCAGTCATCTAATGCTGTGGCTAAGTCAAACAGTTGCAGGGTGCTTAGGTGTACTGCAGGCCCGGATTCTGCGGGGGTTAAAGTGCCTAAAAATAAGTTGTGGGCGAGCAAGCCGCGGGGTTCTAGGCGGGGCGGAACTGGCAGGTAGGAAGTGTTTGGGGCGATGGTTCCGGGTTCGGATTTGTTGGTTGACCGATCGAATGTAACGACATTGCGCGCGACCTCTGGCGAGTCTGGGTCGCTTGCGGTCAGGCTTGTTTGGGAGTTGAGGTTGCTTTCCCAATCGCGGGATTCGCCGAGCAAGTTTTGGACGTAGTTGCTGACTGCTTCGTGGAGGGTTTCGAGTTGAATGCGATCGCCCCTGAGAGTAACGTGTTCGGTATCTGGTAGTCTGGGGTCGTCGAGCCGCAACTCGAAATTTAAAGATTTAAATACGGGTTTGCCGGCCCAGCGAGATAGAGGCGAACTTTTGGCTGTTATTTCCAGCGTGCAAGTAGGGGGCGTGTACCGTTTGCGAATCATAGAAGTCTGTTGACTGTTGGCTGTTGAGTGTGGGCTGTTGGCTGTTGGCTGTTGACTGTTGGCTGTTGAGTGTGGGCTGTTGAGTGTGGGCTGTTGGCTGTTGGCTGTTGACTGTTGGCTGTTGACTGTTGGCTGTTGTTTTATTTTTAGCGCGCGCGGTCTAGAAGAGCTAGCCAGAGCCGTCTGTGACCGCCGGGACTGCTGTAAAATAGCAAATCTATCAGGAGTTTGAGGGCTAGGTTGGTTAGTTCTTTTGCCGATAGGTTTTCTGCATCTTCCATGCGATCGGCATAGGTGTTGCTGAACCTGTCTATATAATCTCCTAGCAAAGCGACTGTGTGAGGTTCCCGGTTTTGCTCTGCCATTTGTTCGAGCAAAGCCACGGCGCGTCGGATTAAAGCTTGGTGCTGTTTTGCTAAATGACAGCCGATCAAAACGAGCGATCGAGCTTCTTCCACATCGAGTTTTTTGCGCCCTCCCTGGCCTTTCCGCAGCGGGTTAGATTGGCGCAGCCGCCACAATGCCACGCGATCGGCTACCATTGGCTCCAAATTCAGTTCGGCTGCTACTTTGAGCATCGCCTCCGAGCCAATTTCTGCCAGTGCTTCTAGGGCTAACAGCACTAAATCCAGTTGGGCTTTAATATTGTCCAACTGGGTAGGTTCTGGTGCTTTTTGGGTCAATTCTTCCCAGTTGGGAGATGGGCCCGTTTTATTTGTGGGAGCGGAGGGCTTTACGGTGGAGCGCATGGCTTGGGCACGGGAAATAAGACTGGTTGAGGCTGAATATCCTAACAGGATGCGGTGTTGACGGGTTTGCGGCCGCCGGACAACGGCATAATCTGTTAGTTTTTCTCCATAACTCGCTGTTTTGATTCCGGCAATCTTAATTGCTGGACGGATTTGCTAGTCGAAAGTTGCGGTTGCAAGTTCGATCGCCCAACCGCAGCAAAACCCAAACATTTTTACCCCCAACCATCCTAGGCCACAAAGTGACCGAAATCAATGTAAATAAGCGATCGTCACACCGGCACCTCCTTCTTTTTGACTGGCGAGCTCGAAGCGGGAAACCTGCGGGTGAGTAGCAAGGAATTCGTGCACCCCGCGCCGCAACTGTCCCGTACCTTTGCCGTGAATTATCCACAGCACGCCGTATTCCACTGCTTTGGAAAGAGCTCTGTCGATTTCGATTTCCGCGTCGGAGACTCTCGCACCCCGGAGGTCGATCGAATTATTAGCAGTCCGAATGGCGATTTCGGGATTGGATTTTGCAGGTTCCGCTGCTGCTTGCTTGGCCTTGGCGGTAGCCTGCGCTTGGGCTGCTACCTTGGCTAGTTGAGCTTTGGTTTCGGGTTTTTGACCGTCGAGGGATTCGATTTCTGCCAGTTTGACGGTCATTTTCATGATCCCAAACCGCACGCTCAATTCTTCGTTAGCATCGGGGCCGCTGAGGACTTCGGCGGTTTGGCCGAGGCTGGGAATGCGGATGCGATCGCCCGTTTTTGGCATAAAACCCGGTTTTGGTTTCGCCGGTTGTTGCCGAGAGGGCAGATGTTTTTGGGAAATTTGATTTAAGGTATCTGTCGCCACTTGAGCATTTTGAGCCGTTTTATCGCCCGACTGCAAGCGCCGAATGATTTGAGCAATTTCCGATTTAGCTGTACCTATTGCCTCATTTACTGCCACTTCCTGAGCAATTTTTAAGTCTCGCTCCCGCTCTTGCAAAGCGGCTGCTTTTTGAGAAACTTCTCTGTGCAGTTTTTCGGTTTGGTGCAGCAGTTGAGTGGCTTCTCGGGCTTTGGTTTCCTGTCTCCGGCGCTGGGCTTCGAGTCCTGCAATCACTTGATTGACATCGGCAGAAGCTCCGCCGACATAGGTTTGAGCTCGATCGACTATTGATGTTAGCAAACCGAGTCTTTTAGCAATAGTTAGGGCGTTGGAACGTCCGGGAATTCCCCACAGCAAGCGATAGGTTGGCTGCATCGAATTGTCGTCAAATTCTACCGAGGCATTTTCAAAGCGGGAGTCTTGATATTTGAGGGCTTTGAGTTCGCCAAAGTGGGTAGTTGCAACTGTTAATAGGGAATGTCGGGCGAGATATTGCAATAGGGCGATCGCCAATGCGCTGCCTTCTGAGGGGTCTGTCCCCGCTCCTACTTCGTCTAACAAAACTAAAGATTTGGGAATTGGGAATTGGGCATCGGGCATGGGGAATTGGGCATCGGGCATTGGGAATTGGGCATCGGGGATTGGGAATTGGGAATTTTCTTCTCCTTCTCCTTCTCCTGCACTTTCCCCTTCCGATTTATTATGCAAAACTTCTAAAATGCGGCTGATGCGGCGGATGTGGCCGGAGAAAGTAGACAAACTTTGCTGCAAGGATTGTTCGTCACCAATATCGGCAAGAATGTTGTCGAACCACGGCAATTCTACGGGTTCGCGGGCGGCGACAAACATTCCGGCTTTTGCCATTAAAGCTGCTAATCCCAAGGTTTTGAGGGTGACAGTTTTGCCGCCGGTGTTGGGGCCGGTGATGGCGACGACGCGGATTTGGGGGCTGATAGTTAAATCGACGGGCACGACTGCAAAGCCTTGCTCGTATTGCTGCTGCCAAACTAATAAAGGATGGCGCAATTGACGGAGGGTAATTGGCGATCGCAAATTGGGAATTAACGATCGACTATTTTCTGCTGTTTCTTCCTCTGAATTTTCCTCATCTAATTTGTCGGGATTTTTTGGTGCTAATTCTGGTTCTCCGAATTCGATAAATTTAGGAGGATTTGCTTGCAACCAAAAACTGTAACGGGCTTTGGCGGCAGCTAAATCTAAAGTTGTCACTACCACCAACAATCTGTCTAAATCGGGTTTGACTGCTGCGACTTGCTCGGTGAGGGCGCGGCGGACTGCTTCTTCTTCGGCTTGTTCTTGCCGGAGCAACTGCCGCATTTGGTTGTTGAGATTGACTGTGTTGTGGGGTTCTACATACAGTGTTGCGCCGCTGGCTGAGGAGTCGTGAACGATGCCTGGGATGGCATCTTTTTGGGGAGCTTTGACGGGAATCACAAAGCGCGAGCTTCTTTGAGTAATTACCTGTTCTTGGACGGCGTTGGATTGCCGCTGCAAAATGCCTTGGAGTATTTGATAAATGCGATCGCGCAACTGTCGCATTTGAACTCGAATTCCTGCTAATTTAGGAGTGGCTCTGTCTGCTACTCTAGCGCGATCGTCTATACACCGATGAATTTCTTGCTCGATTTCGGGATAAGTCCGCAATTGGGAAGCCAATTCTTTGAGTATCGGCACATCCGTTGCAGAGTCAACTATCCGGCGCAATTGCCTCGCCCCCGCCAGGGTGGTAGCAATTGCCAGCAATTCTTCGCCGCCGAGCAAACCTTGCAGTTCGGCTCGCTGCAGGGTAGAGCCGATGTCTTGGATTCCTTCAAAACTCAAAGCAGCGCCGGGGCGGCTCTCTAACTGATAAGCTTCTTCAGTTTGGGCGAGCAATTCTGCTGTTTGAGCTTGAGTTGCTGGGATTTGGAGGTCGAGGGCGGCGGCGACGCCGAGTTTGGTGGCCGCGAAGGTAGCCAAGTGCTGACACAGGCGCGGCCATTCTAATAGTTCTAGTGTTTCGGCTTGAATCAAGGTTGAGGTGGTGTTGGTAATTGGCATTCCCAGGTGTTCGCTGAGAAGGTGAATTTTACTGCACTATTCTTTTATTTTAAAGTTTTTTCGGCTTTCCGGGCGCAACCTGAGAAAGTATCTGCGATCGTCCCCTGTCGATTTTCCGTTTTCGATTTACTCCACAGGTGAAGATAGCTGGAACTAAGCTTTAAAATTTTCATCTTTCTACGGCGGTCGTCGGGGTTGGTATCCGTTTTTGTTCTCTGTCACAAATTATACCATTCTTCAAATTTTATTCAACATTATTCCTAGGGTGCGCCGCCGCTCTTTGACTTTTAAATTCAATCGATTTTTCGAGCGGCGGCACACTCGATACGAATCCTAAAAAGCCTGTAAAGAGCAGGCTCTATGCCTGCGAAGCGAGAATTGTTGGAGATGTATTTTGGACTTGGGGTTGAGTCAACAAACCAAAAAATTCTTGTGCAGGAATACTTTTGACAGTTCCTATGAGGAAAGGGAGAACTTGCACCTTGGGGTTGTAGGTCTAGGTTTATACTTTCTACCGCTCGGAATTCCCAAAAAAAGCTGCAACTGCGATCGCGCGATTGCCGTCATTATACATTCAGTAATTTGCAATTTTTAATTTAAAATATACAGCGTATTCCCTGTAGGTGCAGTCGCGTGAAACCTGGTTTGTTGAATACAATCAATTATCCGGAAAAAACTGTAAAAAAACCAGGTTTTTGGGGTGTAATTCATAAATCTGGAATAGGCTGTACGAGCAGTCAAAAACTTGGGTCACTTCCTCAAGCTGTTTTCCTACCACTTAAAAATCAAGCAATTTCTATGCTTGTGATAGCAGGAAACACTTTGTGACCGGAGAATGTTTATTTGTATCTAGCCAGTTATTATATATTCTCCAAAATCGAACACTTTGTATCTGCAATAACAAAAAGTGAGTAATTTTTAGCATAAATTACTGACAGATTTAATACACAAACACAGGAGCGATCGACCGTTTTGAAAATCGCACCTTGTTTGTGGAAAACCTGGTGGACGCGCCCGAACAACATTTATTGGGAGACAACTGAATGAGCAACATAGAAAAAGAGCTTCAGCAGCAACCGCACGCACCAACCTATACCGGCTGGGCCGCAGCGATCGCCCAATACTTCAAGTTCGATTTTTACCAGACTAACTTTCGGGTTGAAACTGTAGCGGGACTGACAACATTTATGACGATGGCATACATACTGGTTGTCCATCCACTGATTCTATCGGATGCTGTCTTCCTCAACCAGCCCAAAGATTTGTTTGCGGAACTGGTTGTCGTGACCGGGATTTCAGCCGCGATCGGCACAATGTGCATGGGACTTATCGCCAACTATCCCTTTGCCCTAGCCCCTGGTATGGGTACAAATGCCTTTTTTGCCTACTCAGTAGTTTTAGGGCTGAAAATTGATTGGCGTACTGCACTGGCTTGCGTACTGGTTGAAGGTTTAATCTTCGTGGGTTTGACATTGACCGACATTCGCCGCCACTTAGTTACCGCTGTGCCGAACTCGATTAAGGCAGCCACCACGGTTGGGATTGGTATGTTTCTCGCTTATATCGGACTCAGCGGTGCGGTGAAAGTTGGGGGGGCTGGTTTGATTGTCGCCAACGAAGTAACCAAAACTTCCTTCGGCAGTTTCCGAGAACCAGCAACACTGTTAGCAACGTTTGGCATTTTCATCTCGGTGATGTTCATTATTCGTCGGGTTAAAGGTGCTTTGCTTTGGGGTATAGCCGGAACCGCTATCTTGGGATGGATGTTAGGAGTGACACCGGCACCGAATGGGATTGCTGCTATTCCCACCTTTCCGTCTCATTTATTTGGTCAGGCTTTTGTGGGATTGTCGGGAGTCAATGCCAGCAACTTCATCGATTTCTTAGCGGCGATGCTGGTATTTTTATTTGTGGATATGTTCGATACGATCGGTACATTGTCTGGTGTGGGGACACAAGCAGGTTATATTGACGAGAATGGCGAACTGCCGCGTGCCAATCAGGCGCTGATGGCAGATGCGATCGGTACAACCCTAGGAGCCATTTTGGGCACCTCGACGGTGACAACTTTTGCTGAGTCAGCAGCCGGAGTAGCTGAGGGCGGGCGGACAGGCTTTACGGCAGTTATTGCAGCTATCATGTTTTTGGTGGCGCTACTATTCGTGCCAATTTTTGAAGCTATTCCTGCCTTTGCGACAGCCCCAGCGCTGCTGATTGTGGGAGTCTTGATGATGAGTAGCATTACCAGCATTAACTGGGACGATTTGACCGAAGCTATTCCTGCTTTTGTGACGATATTTTTCATTCCGTTGGGCTTTTCGATCGCGGCTGGGTTATCAGCGGGATTAATTCTCTATCCCTTTGCTAAATTGGTTAAAGGTCGATCGAGCGAAGTCTCTGTTGTCACCTGGATTTTGGCAGCCATTTTCATTGCCCGCTTTGTGTTTCAAACTTTTCGTTTCGGATAAGGTAAGGGGGGCGCCGGGGGGATCGCATTCTATGCAGCCTCATAAAAAATTGGTATAACCCTCCTGTTAATTATCAGAAAACTGGGTTTAAAACCCCGTCCTTCTAGGACGGCTTTTCTTGCTCTTTGATGTATTGCTTCAATATTTCAATAGGGGCACCGCCAACTGACGAGGCAAAGTAACTCGGACTCCACAAA
>NZ_JBARVX010000086.1:0-13656 GCF_049646505.1 Microcoleus sp. | reverse complement strand
CTTTTGGGCAATCACACACACACGATATTAGTCATTCGTCATTGGTCATCAGTCATTGGTCAGTAGTTATTAGTTATGGGTCATTGGTCATTGGTCATTAGTCATTATTCATTGGTCATATCATGTCTGGTAGATTAACCGCAATCAGTAAGGTTCGCGCGTGCGTCCTGGCATACGCTTGCTTTGTCGCAGACTCGCATTCCGCACGCGCGAACCGTTTTTGTGATGGTAATCGATCGGACTTGATATCATTAGTCATTGGTCATTGGTCATTGGTCATTAGTCATTAATCATTAATCATTGGTCAATGACTAATTACATCGGGAACATCTCAATGAGAGTAAAAACCTGTTGTAGGAGTGCTGTCCCCGATTGCTTGCTTATATATACAGCTAGCGGGGACAGCACTAATACAAGATCAAAACTGAGACGATCCCGCTGACATTCATTAAAGGCACAACGGTGACAAACTGTGCAATTGTAGCGCATTGTTAAGTGCTCTAGACCTTCTGAGCTAGAACCCGCTGCAGAACTTGCTGGTAAGCGGTTTCTACCGATCCCAAGTCGCGGCGGAATCGGTCTTTGTCCATAACGCGCGCGTCGGGGTCAGTTTCTGCGTTGTCCCACAGGCGGCAAGTGTCAGGACTGATTTCGTCGGCAAGAATCAGGTTTTGATGTTGGTCGATGCCGAATTCTAGTTTGAAGTCTACCAGGGTGATGCCGCACTGAGTGAAAAAATCTTTAAGTATTTCGTTAATTTCGCGGGCGGCGATTTCTAGTTGGTCTACTTGTTCCGGGGTGGCTAGCTGCATTAACAGCAGTCGGTCGCGGGTCAGCAGCGGGTCTCCCAAATCATCGTTTTTGTAATAAAATTCAACTAGCGCCGGATTCACAATTGTACCGATCGCAATTCCGGTTTGCTTGCACAGACTGCCGGCGGCGATGTTTCTGACTACAACTTCTAAGGGCAAGATTCGGACGCGGCAGACTCGCATTTCGTTGGGCGCTGGCGTGTCTATAAAGTGGGTTGGTATGCCTTTGGCTTCTAGCATCCGAAACAGGTGGGCTGATACGGCATTGTTGATTTCGCCTTTGCCCGCAATGCTGCCGCGTTTCTGGGCGTTAAAGGCTGTCGCGTCGTCTTTGAAGTGGGTCAGCAAAATTTCGCTGTCTTCGGTGGAGTAGAGGATTTTGGCTTTGCCTTCGTAGAGTTTGCGTCCGGCTGACATGGCGATTCATAATGTAGATAAGTTTCACATTTTACAGTAGCTGTCTGAGGGAATTATTGGCGAGTTTTTCGTTCTCGGCAGCCCCGCTCGCCCCCCTGACCAAAGCACAATATAGATGAGACCTGCACTTGTTCGCTATTCCCAGGGCCCAAAAACCCGTAACGCGCCGCCTGCTCCTGTCGCGGAGCTCCCCCAATTTTAGAATAAAGTCCAAGCTGCAAGTAAATCTCAAATCGAAAACCTTCAATGCCCCGATCGGCTGACTGAACCTCCCGGCGGTCAACGGCAGTCAAAAAACATCTATAAAAAGGCTGATTTATGGAAGACAAAAAAATTCATATTCTCTTGGTAGAAGATGACGAGGTAGATGTAATGAACGTCCGGCGAGCTTTCAAAAAAAGTAACATCCTCAATCCCCTATACATCGCTGCAAACGGATTAGAAGCTCTGGCAATATTGCGCCAAGAAAAAATAGAGCTGGCAATGCCTCAAGCGCGCCGGTTGATTTTGCTAGACTTGAATATGCCGAGAATGAACGGCATCGAGTTTTTGCGAGAATTGCGGCAAGATGAAAAATTGAGGTCGATTCCGGTGATAGTCCTCACAACATCTAATGAAGATAGAGATAAAGTAGAAGCTTATAATTTGAATGTAGCTGGCTATATTCTGAAACCGGTCACTTTTTCTAATTTTGTGGAAGTTATGGCTACCCTCAACAAATACTGGATGCTGAGCGAAATTCCCTAAGTTATGAAAAGATTAACACAAAAAATTAAAAGAGGCTTCGATTTTTTTTTAGAGGTACATTTGTTCGATCGCTTTTTGTAGGCCCTAGCTGTTTCGGATTAATTCCAAATTCGGTTATTATGGACAAACTTATTAAAATTCTGATAGTCGATGACGATGAAGTCGATCGGATGACGGTCAAACGTTGGCTCAAGTCCGCTGGGGTTTGGGCAGAAATTACCGAAGCAGAAGATTGTGCCGATGCCCTGGCCAAACTCTCGATCGGCAAAAAGTCTACCCAAGCGATCGAGAAACTCTCCGCACCAGATAATTTTCAACCTTTAAGCGAGGTTGAAGAAACAGAAAATTTCCTGGTATCAAATCAGATATTTGACTGCAAATTTGACTGCGTGTTCCTCGACTACGGCTTGCCCGACGGAGACGGACTGAGTTTGGTGCAAAACATACGAAAAACTGGGTTAAAAGTTCCCTTAATTGTGCTCACAGGTCAAGGCGACGAACAAATTGCGGTGGAGTTAATGAAGGCTGGAGCTTCTGATTATATTGCCAAAGGCAAGATGTCAGCAGAAAGTTTGTCGCGCAGTTTGTTCAACGCCATTCGCGTTTACCGCGCCGAATCTCAGGCCTTTCATACCAGTCAAAAATTCAAGGAAAGCGAGGAACGTTACAGGTTAGTTTTAGAAGGAGTGAATGACGGAATTTGGGATTGGGATTTAAGTAAAAATGAGGTTTATTGGAACGATCGCCTTTTGGAAATTATCGGTTTGTCGCGAACTCGATTTGGCAGCACTATGGATGCTCTCTACAGCCGCCTGCACCCAGAGGACAAGGACGGCATCGTTCGGGCGATCGCTGCTCACTTAGAGCAAGAAATTGACTACAATGTAGAATTCCGGCTGCTGCATTCATCCGGCAATTACCGCTACTGCACTTCTCAGGGAAAAGCTCAGCGGAATCCGCAAGGAAAAGCGGTGCGGATGGCCGGCATAATTAGCGACATTACCGATCGCAAACAAGCCGAAGACGCTTTAGAAAGAGAACGGCAGCAACTAAAACAAATTATTACCCGCGTGCCGGTAGCAATGGCGATGTTCGATACCCAAATGCGCTATTTAGCTAACTCTCACAAATGGCTGACTCAATTTAATTTGGAGTGGCAAACCCTGACAAATCTCAGTCATTACGAAGTGTTTCCAGATACGCCAAATCGCTGGAAAGTAATGTATGAAGAAGTGCTCAAAGGCGACATAGTTTCTGTCAGCGAAGATGCTTGGGAACGAGCAGACGGCTCTGTTTTGTATTTGCGCTGGGCTGCTCATCCTTGGTACAATCCCGACGGCAGAGTGGCGGGAATGGTGATGGTGGCGGACAAGATTAATGAATTGGTGGAAGCGCGGGAAACTGCCCTAGAAGCGAGCCGGGTGAAATCGCAATTTTTGGCGAACATGAGTCACGAAATTCGCACTCCGATGAACGGGGTTTTGGGGATGGCTCAATTGCTGCTGCTGGCTCCTCTGGAACCGAAACCGCGGGAGTGGGCTCAAACTATTTACCGCAGCGCCGAACATTTGCTGAGCGTGATTAACGATATCCTCGATTCCTCTAAGATAGAAGCTGGAGAAATGCGGCTGGAAAAAGCTGATTTTGATTTGGATAGCTGCATTGAATCGGTGATAGAAATGGTAGCACCTTTGGCAGATAAAAAAAATCTTGAATTAAATATTTTAGTTGATAGTTCGGTGCCGAGAAAGTTGGTGGGCGATTCGGGGCGGCTGAAGCAAATTTTGATAAATTTGACTGTAAATGCCATAAAATTTACCGATGGCGGTCAAGTTTTTATTCACGTGAGTGTCAAGCGGGGCGATGGAGTTGCAGACGGCAGACAAGCGGCAAGTTTGCTATTTTCGGTGCGCGATACAGGCATTGGAATTTCGCCGGAAGGGCAGACAAAGCTATTTCAATCTTTTTCTCAGGTAGACGCTTCTCTGACTAGGCTGCACGGCGGCACTGGTTTGGGTTTGGCGATTTGCAAGCAGTTAGTGGAGATGATGGGCGGCTCGATCGGGGTTCGCAGTTTTCTCGGCAAAGGTTCGACTTTTTGGTTTGCTGTACCTTTGGAAAAACAGTTGCAAGTTGAGCCTCAATTTCCCGAACTTGCCGGCAAGAAGCTGTTAGTCTGCTCTGCAAACGCTTTGAGGAGGGCGGCGGTGCGATCGATCGCTAAAAGTTGGGGTGTTCGCTGCGATGAAGCAGAAACTGCTGCTGATGCTTTGACTTGGTTGCAAAATGCTCGGAGCGGAATTTCTCAGGATTCGGCATCAGGGGAAAAATCCTGCGACGCGCTGCTTGTGGATTTGCAAATGCCGGATTTGGATGCCGAGGAATTTGGTGTGAAAGTGCGATCGCTCTCAACAGTTGGCTCGTTAATCGCCATGACTGCGTTGCGGGAACAGCCGAAAGCTGAAGCGCTTTGCAGTGTGGGTTTTAGCAGCTATTTGATCGAACCCGTGCTGCCTTCCCGCCTGCTTGAGGCTTTGCTGGCCCCGATTCAGGAAAGGGGAGAGTTTGACAGCTTGGAGACTGCTGATACTTGCAATTTCCCAGCAGTTAATACTAAATATGTTACTCCCAATTCGCCGTCACCGCTGAGAATTTTGCTGGCGGAAGACCACCCGATCAATCAACAAGTTATAGTCGAACAGTTGGCAGCTTTAGGCTATCGTGCAGACTGCGCCGCCAACGGTCAAGAAGCGCTGGATTTGCTGGCCAAAAACAGCTACGATATAGTATTGATGGACTGTCAAATGCCGATACTTGACGGTTACGCAACTGCGCGAAAGTTGAGGGAACAAGAAAAGGGCGATCGGCATACTTTTGTAATTGCTTTAACAGCTCACGCTATGCCGGGGGAACGAGAAAAGTGTCTGGCGGCGGGGATGGACGATTATCTCAGCAAACCAGTAGATTTAGATGCTTTGGCGGGGGCGATGAAAAAGTATGAAGCCCAAAACGCTCATTTTAAAAACAAGTATGGAGTTCCAAGTATGAATTTGGCAGAGCCGGAGATAGCGGTAACATATTATACACAAACATCCCAAAAAGTAGAGGTGGTGGCTGTGCCGGCACCAAGGGCGATCGCGCTTCAAACCTGGGAACACGGAGACTGTGACGGACTGTTCGACAAAAACAGATTGGAGCAACTCGGACGGGTTAATGTTAAATTGCCCGATCGGCTTTTGCAAGCATTTGTAGGAAACGCGCAAGCTGATGTGGCTGCTGCCAAAATAGCCGTAGAAGCTAAAGATTGGCCAACTGTAGAATATCAAGCACACCGTCTCAAAGGAACTGCTGCAAATGTGGGAGTTGCTCAGATGTCGGATTTAGCCGCACAATTAGAGAATCATGCGCGAAGCTTTCAATCCCAACCCCTAGCAGTCCAATTGTCAACTATTGAGATAGTTCAAACAATATTAGTGAGTTTATCCAGTCATTTAGGCCGGGTTCAAGAATTTGTAGAAACTCGAATGTTTAGTTAATATGTTAGTCGATTTTAGTCAATTTTAGTCGATCGCAGTCGATCGCAGTCGATCGTAGTCGATCGCAGTCGATCGTAGTAGTCGGCGATTGAAATCGCGCCTACACAAACGAAGTCCGCCTGCGCGGACTAAGAAATAAATTCTTTCTTTCTTCACTCTGTGTCCTCTGCGTTCTCTGCGGTTAAAAAAAAATAATTTAGCTATGACCTACGATATCAGTAAAAACCCTATTTTAGATGCCGAACCATTAGAAAACGATCGAGAACTGCTAACACCTTTGATAGCTTTTGCTAGAGAAATTTCATTGCACGAACAAGAAGCAGAACCTCTGGACTTGCATTACCAATCTCTGCCAGATCGCGGGGGAGTTGCGGTGAATTGTATTGTAGAAAAAGTAGCTCGCTGCTGTCGGGAAAGCAAAATTGGCAAAAAATTACCGACAGCTTTTTACATTCACGTTTCTGCCTTGTCAGCACTCAATCCTGTCCTCGCAATTTACGAAAATTGTGCCAGACAAAATCTCGAAAACATCGATGAAGCAACCTTAGTTAAATTTTCGCTCCAGCAACCTAAAATATCTTATCTTTTTTACCCCGATTTCGACACAGACGCTCACCCTGCTTTGCAAACCAGCATCCAAATTAATCTCGAAACAGGCGAAGTTAAATGTTTCGATTACAGCAACAGCGAAAATCCCCCGGTTTTGCACCGCAAGGAAACTTTTGTAACTGCGGATTATCCCAATTACGAAAAGTTTGCTCGACTGACTCGCTGCGAGGAAGGATGGGGACTGCTTGACAATACTAGCGTTATCGGTACTCGCGAGGGTTGGCTGAAATATTTGGGATATTGCGGTGTAGAAATTCAAGATCATGCTGTTGTCGAACGTTTGAAACAGCAGAATAGCGATCTTTCAATTCCTAAAATTGAACGCCACAAAGCTGCGATGGTACGAAACTCTGTTTCTAAGCCGGTGCGTTTGGTTTTGGAATCGGATTTGTTTGTGGATGGGATGACTTTTTTTGATTACGGTTGCGGCTACGGCGGGGATGTTAAATATATTGCGGGAGAGGGTTATGTGGCTGCGGGTTGGGATCCGTACTATCAGCCGGAAACTCCGCGAATTCATGCTGATATTGTGAATGTTGGTTATGTAATTAATGTGATTGAATCTTTGGGGGAAAGGCGAGAAGCTTTGTTGAATGCTTGGGATTTAACTAAGAATTTATTGGTGGTGGCGGCTCAGGTTTTGATTGATGATGGCGATCGAGGTCAAATTGCTTATGGGGATGGGGTGATTACTTCTCGCAATACTTTTCAGAAGTATTACGAACAAGAAGAGTTGAAAATTTATATCGACCAAGTTTTGAATGTTGATGCGATTCCTGTGGCTTTGGGGATTTATTTTGTGTTTCGGGAGGCGGCGGCGGGTGAGGGTTTTCGGGCTTCTCGGTTTCGATCGCACTTATCGACTCCCAGAGTGCGATCGCAAGTCAAGCGTTTTGAGGATTATGCGGAAATGCTGGCTCCTTTGATGGCTTTTGTGAGCGATCGGGGCCGTCTGCCGGTAAAAGGCGAATTAGCTGAAGAATCGCCAATCAAGCAGGAATTCCACAGTTTTAACCGCGCTTGGAGGGTGATTTTGCAAGCAACGGATGCGGATGATTGGGAGAAAATCGCCGACAAGCGCCGCCAGGATTTGCTAGTATATCTCGCTCTCAACCGTTTGGGCGATTCCCTACAGGATAGCGACGCGGTGCGTCCTTCGATGCGCCGGCTTCCGGCTCAAATCCGCAATGACATTAAGGGTTTGTTTGACAGTTATCAAAAAGCTTGCACTTTGGCAGATTTAATGCTGTACAGTTTGGGCAAAGCTGATATTGTTGCGGACTGCTGCGAAGATAGTGCGATCGGCTACAAACAGCACGGTTCCCTTTCTGTTCACGTCTCAGTTTTAGAAGAACTCGACCCTTTGCTGCGGCTCTACGAAGGCTGCGCCAACCGCACAATTGGCAGGCTTGACGGCGCGACAATTATCAAGTTTTACGCTCGCAAACCTCAAATTTCCTATTTATTTTATCCCGATTTTGACATTAACCCGCATCCAGCCCTCCACACGGCTATGCACATACATTTGCGCGACCTTTCTGTTAGCTATCAAGACTATTCTGATTTGTCTAATCCGCCAATTTTAGTTAAAAAAGAAGCTTTTGTTAGTCCTGATTATCCCCATTACGAAAAGTTTGCGAAACTCAGCCGCCAAGAGGAAAAGTTGGGGATTTTTGATAAGTCGGGTGGATTCAAGCAGTGGGAGTGGGTGAGGTGTTTGGAGGAAAATTGTGTCAGGATTAAGGGGCATCGCTTGTTTTGGCGATCGGATGCTGACCCAGAAAAATTAAAAATGCTGAAAACAAATGCGTCGGAACGCCAGCAGAAAAAAATTGAGGTTAATGCGGGAAAGAGTGAAGGAACCGCAGAGGACACAGAGGGCACAGAGGATGGAAAAGAAGAGGGAGGGGAATAGTCATGGAAACGGAGTATGATTTTAGTCAGGGTAAGCGAGGGGCGATCGATCCAACATTACCTGATAAAACTCGGATCGCAATCTGGTTAGATGATGAGGTTTTAGCGTGGTTTCGCGAACAAGTTCATTTAGCAGATGGAGGGAATTACCAAACTTTGATTAATGAAGCGCTGCGTCAACATATCCAGCAGAGTTCTGAGCCTTTGGAACAAACTTTGCGAAGAGTTGTACGAGAAGAACTTCAGCGCATTGAAAAGTGAAGTGCTTACAGATAGCTAATACGACACGGTATCTCCAGGGCGAAAGTCACTATCTTATGAACGCAGACGCTATGAACAATACCTCAAAAACCGACTGGGCTAGAACCGACGCAATGAGCGACTAAGATATCGATACTTCCGATATTCCACCGCTGTCGGAGGAGTTCTTTACTAGAGCTCAATTACGAATGCCTAAGTCGGCTATTACTATGGCAGTTGAAGTCGATCCTGAAACATTTGCTTGGTTTCAGGCACAAGGAGAAAGTGCCGAACAGCAAATGTCTGTAGCACTTAGGATTTATGCAGATGCACACAAAACCTATCCTGCATTCGTAGCAAAGCCAGCATAGCGACATCTATAATTATAGTTAAGGCAAAGATCGAGGAAAAGTCGTAATCATGGTAGTCCATCAACCCCTCTATAGCAAAGAAGAATTTGCTCAACGTGGCGATCGCATTTACCAAACTCAAATACGCTCACAAATCGAATCGGGTAATCAAGGCAAAATTGTAGCGATCGACCTTGAAACTGGAGATTTTGAAGTTGATGCGAGTGAAATAGCTGCTTGCAAGCGCCTTGAATCTCGTCACCCAAATGCTCAAATCTGGATTGTTCGCGTTGGGTATCGTCACGTTCGCCGATTCGGTGGACGAACCAAGAGATATGTATGATCCCAGGAATCGTTAATGCTGATTCTGAAGCGATGATCTCGCTTTCAATATGTGACTCTGATGGGAAAATTCACATACATGAGGCGATCGTAGACACGGGTTTTAATGGTTGGCTTTCATTACCTCCAGATTTGATTACTCAGTTGAACTTGAGATGGAAAAGGCGAGGACGCGCCATTCTCGGCGATGGTAGTGAATGCGTTTTTGATATATACGAAGCAATTGTAGTTTGGGATGGAGATTATCTGACAATCCCAATTGATGAAGCCGATTCAGAACCTCTTGTTGGAATGTCATTGATGGAAGGCTATCAACTCATGGTTCAAGTCTTTGAAGGAGGCAAGGTAGAACTCCGCAAAGTAACTAGGCAAGAGTGACAGCAGTACCAGGAGGAATAGTCATGGAAACGGAGTATAATTTTAGTCAGGGTAAGCGAAGGGCGATCGATCTAAAATTACCTGCGAAAACTTTGTTGATAAGCGTTTACAATTCAGGCTGTAGCATTCCTAGCGGTTGATATGCAAGAATACTTGAAAGTGAGTGAAGTTATTGATTGGCAGCATCCCGAAATTAGGGAATGTGCTAAACAAATCGCATCGGGACATCAGACACCAAGGGCGATCGCCAAAGCGTGTTTTGAGTGGGTTAGAGATGAAATTCGTCACAGTTATGACTATCAAATGAGTCCTCTTACCTGTCGAGCTTCAGATGTTCTTCAGCACAAAACAGGTTATTGCTATGCGAAAAGTCACTTGTTAGCAGCGTTACTAAGAGCCAATGATATTCCGGCAGGTCTTTGTTACCAGCGGTTGAGTATTGATGATAAAGGTGCGCCTTACTCATTGCACGGTTTCAATGCCATTCATTTACCTGAAGTTGGTTGGTATCGGGTTGATGCCAGAGGTAACAAAGAAGGAGTCAACGCTCAATTCACTCCACCTCAAGAACAGTTAGCGTTTAAGATTCAGTTTCCTGAAGAAGCAGATTTTCCAGCCATATTCTCAGAGCCGCTTCCAGTCGTTATAGAAGCATTGCAAGGACAGAATACATGGGACGATCTGCTTCGCAATCTCCCAGACATTTCGTTGGAGTCCGCCAATAGTTATGGGTTACTATTATTCCAAACGCGATGAAAAATACCTCAAAAACCGACTGGGCTAGAACCGACGCAAAGCGTTAGACATCTTGCTACAATGTTTTTATACAGTTTAAGTCAGGCACTATAGACCTCTTGCAAAAGTCCTTTTCATCAATTTATAGGGCAGGCGAGACACCCACAATAAAAAATGATTCTTGTGGGATGGGCCGGAAAGCCCGTCTTAGTTATTTTTGCAAAAGGTCTATTGAGTAGATAGGCTTGCGATCGCAAAGATATTGCTACAATAGCCGTATAACTCTATCTTGGTAAAAAATTATATGATCTCCCAACAGATTGAAGACCAATCTCAACATCTCGAATCGCGAGTTGCAACTTTAGAAACTGAACTAGCACAAATGAAACAGATGCTATCTGTATTTGTTAATAAAAAATCTCCTTGGTGGCTAAAAGTTGCGGGTAGTTTTGAAAACGATCCTACCTTTGACGAAGCAGTTCGCCTCGGAGAAGAATGGCGTAACTCTGCTGAATAGCTCAATACCTTCTTACGATGTATATTCTTGACACCGACCATCTCAGTTTCATCCAGCGCAATGGGCAAGAGGGAAAGCAAATCTTATCAAGACTGGCAGTTATAGAAGAACTGGAAGTTGCAGTGACTGTAATTACCTACGAAGAACAAGTTAGAGGACGGCTCAATTTCCTGTCCAAAGCAAGAACATTAGACGAACAAATTTTGGCTTATCAAGGACTACAGCAACTTGCACTCGACTATCAATCTATCGTGATTATTCCTTTTAATCGTGCGGCTGCTTTGGAACATCAACGCCTGCGAAAAATGTATCCCCGTCTCGGAAATATGGATTTGAAAATTGCTGCCATTACTCTAATCAACAACGCAACCTTACTCACCCGTAACAAGTCAGATTTTGGACAAGTCTTAGAGTTACGAATAGAAGATTGGTCAGCCGCTTAGAATCAATGAGTTCATGGAAAAATACAATTGAAAGGCTCCAACCATCAGAACTGGCTGTGGCAGTAGTTTGAAAACGATCGTTTTTTGCAGCCAACGTATTGACATTGTAAATACATTTTATTTATACTAGGGAGCATGAATGTATACTTCGTGCTCAATGGCATTACCTTCGTATGGGACGACTCAAAAGCGCGGATTAATCCCACAAATCATGATGGGGTTACTTTTCAACAAGCTGCTGAATCCTTCTTTGACCCATTTCTAGTTGTCGTTGATGCCAGCGGCAATGAGGAAGCGCGTGATGCTGTGATTGGGCTAGATAGTCGGTGGAATCTACTGTATGTAGTTCACATTGAGCGTGAAGAAAATGTCATTCGGATTATTTCAGCACGTAAAGCAACTCGTCAGGAGAGGGCAGAGTATGAAGGTTGAAGCATTAAAGCAGCGATTAGATCGCAACCGTCCAATGACTAGCGTAACAATCCGTATGCCCGAAGATGTTGTGGAAGATTTAAAAAAAGTTGCACCATTGTTGGGTTTTTCGGGTTATCAGCCATTAATTCGTGCTTATATCGGTCAAGGTTTGCGCGTTGATTTAGAACGATTTGAGAGCGAGACAGTCACAGCCTTAGTAGCAAGTTTGAAGCGTCGAGGTGTCAGCGATGCAGTGATTGATGAGGCATTAAAGGAAGTCGTTGATGCTAAATCATGTTAATTAGACTTCTTGCAAAAATAGTTAGGACGGGCTAGAAGCCCATCCCACAAAAATCTTTTTTTATTGTGGGACGTTGCTCTGAGCATCGTCCCAAAATTTGATTAAAAGGACTTTTGCAAGAGGTCTATTGTGTCTGGCCAGCACCACAACAAGGCGATACCTGTACGTGGGGTCAAAAACCCGGTTTATGCCTCAATATCTCAAGGGAGAAACCGGATTTTTTTGGGTAAGTCTTGTTAAGCAAACTTAATCTTCAAATAATCATCTTCCATCTTCGCCCCGGAAGGTTGCAGCGCGGCTAAAGCTTGCGGCAATACCATATTTCGGCGGTGATTCCCAATCCGAACGTTCAACTCATCTCCCGTTTTGCTCAACTGAATCTGATCCTTAGCAATTCCCGGCAAATACAGTTCTAGAACATATTGATTGTTGTCCTGAACAATCTTAATCGTATTTTCTTTGTAATAAACTTTGCTGGGGTCTTCATCGGCATAAAGCGTTTCTTTCAAGCGTTCCAAAGCCGGCAAACCGCACATTTCTTCAGAATAAAGCGGAATTTCTTTTACTGGCAGCGGTCTAAAATTATCGTGAATTTCCTGCTTGTACTGCTGCTGGCTTTCTTTCCACCGCTTGAAAAATGGATCGGTTACTTCTTCGGGAATAATTCGATTGGCGACAATTAAATCTGTGGCAACATTGTACAAACTCAAATAGGCGTGAGCGCGCAGAGATTCTTTAATTACCATTTTTTCGGGATTGGTAACTAACCTGACCGAAGTCACAGTATTGTCAGTTAAAATCTTTTCCAAAGCTTCGATTTGTTCGTAAAATTCGTAAGGTGCGTCCATCACCTCTTTGTTCGGTAAAGAAAAACCGGCAATTGGTCGAAAAATCGGTTCAACTAAAGGTCTGAGGGCGGCTGATATGCCTTGCAATGGTTTGTAAAATTTTCTCATGTACCAGCCGCCAACTTCCGGCAAACTTAACAATCGCAAAGCTGTACCTGTGGGTGCGGAATCGATAATTAAAACATCATAAATTCCATCGTCGTAATGGCGTTTCATCCGCACTAAACCAAATATTTCGTCCATTCCCGGCAAAATGGCTAATTCTTCAGCTTGCACGCCCTCAAGTCCCTGCGCTCTCAAAACCTCACTAATGTAGCGTTTGACTGCTCCCCAATTGCCTTCTAATTCCCTGAGAGCGTCCAATTCTGCTCCCCACAAATTGGGTTTGACCAGTCGAGCATCGTGTCCGAGTTCCATGTCGAAGCTGTCGGCTAGGGAGTGGGCGGGATCTGTGCTCAGCACTAGGGTTTTGTATCCCAATTCGGCGCATCGCAAGCCCGTAGCAGCGGCTACGGAGGTTTTGCCGACACCGCCTTTTCCGGTCATTAATATTAAGCGCATTGATTGTTTAGCTCGCCTGAAAGTTCTTTAAGATCGAAAACTTAATAACTTAAACACCTCCTACAGTCTTCTCTCCTGTAAGTTGCCTTCCTCAAAGGAGGCAGAGCCTCCGCACCTGCATTACCAGGCAGAGCCTGGTAACGAGCAACGAGCAATCGCTTAAGTTATTAAATTTTCATTCCTTACTTATATATTGTAATGGAATGTAACAAAAATTAATTTAGTGGGGTAATTAATTTGGTCGATCGCCCGCCGGACACAGCAGATTGTCGCTCATGCACGAAATCGGTGCGATGTCAACATCAAGAAGTGTGGGAATTAGTTAGGTTGAGTAGGGGTCGATCGCACAAAAAGAGATATCGCACTTTGTCGGAGAAACCCGGTTTCTATCAATATCTAGTTGGAGACGACAATCTCGAAGCAGAAACCCGGTTTCTTTGATTGTTGGTTCAAAAGGGATCTCGCACTTAACACGTTCTAGCAATCCTTGCA
>NZ_JBARVX010000085.1:0-2312 GCF_049646505.1 Microcoleus sp. | reverse complement strand
GACTTACGACCCCTACGAGCCCAAGCTGGAAGTGCGGTATTTGCTCAATGGAGCCTATGAAACGCAGGCTGCTGATGCTGACGGGCGGGTGCGGATTCCAGAGTTGGATTTGTGGCTGGGGATTTGGTCGGGGGAACGGCTGGGCCAAACTATGAATTGGCTGCGCTGGTGGGATGAAGCTGGAAATTTGCTGCTGTGGAGTTCGGAACAGGCGGAATATGAACGGTTGCGGGCCCAACAGGAACGTCTGCGGGCGGATTTATTGGCGGCTAAGTTGCGGGAGTTGGGTGTCGATCCCGATCGGCTGACATGAATCGGGCGATCGGGCAAATCGCTACTCAATCCAAATTGACCATACGGCACTTCAAACCCAGGATTACTGCTTGAATGCGATCGGGTTCAAATTGGTATTATAGCAATCCTAAATGAGTCGTAAAATTTTTACCCCACCCCAACCCTCCCCTTACCAAGGGGAGGGAGTAAGAAATTCACAAATGATTTAGGAGTACTATATAGCCCGATCGCTTACTAACTCAGCATTAATTAGATCGGCTAGATCGGGGGAAAGAAAGAAGTGGGGAAATAGTAAAGTCTCTAAATAGTGAAAGTTTATTCCATAAAGTTTTTTAATTTCTTTGATTTGTCCAATAATCTGCTCCTTATTGATACTATGATTGCTTTTGATTCCCACAATCATTATATTCTTACTCGTATGTTCAGCAGCTATAAACTCAAAAACCTTAGTCTTATAGCCCGACAATTCAAGTAAAAGCGCTCTCAATCCATCAGTAACTATTTCCGATTGCCTCTCCAGCAAAATACCAGACTTCAGGAGATCCTTCAAAACCATATTCGGATGAATTTGTTTCCTAACTTGCTTGTGGCAGCATGGTGCTAGGATGATTAAAGAAGAATCAGACTGTATCCCTTTATAAATTGCATCATCTGTTGCAGTATCGCAGGCATGAAGTGCGATGGTTATGTCTGATTTTTCGGCGCTATAGTTACTGATGTTTCCTTGGTTAAAATGTAACCTTTCAAAATTAACTGATTGGGCAACAGAGTTACAAAAATCCACTAAATGTATTCTGCTTTCTATACCAATAACCGATGCTTCCTTGTCTAAAATATTGTTCAGAAAATCATATATTGCGAAGGTTAAGTATCCCTTGCCTGAACCCATGTCAACTACAGAAATATGACTTTTTTCTGCCAATTCTGATGATTCAACTAAGCCATGTATGATTTCCACAAACTTATTTATCTGTCTGAACTTATCTTCCATCGTTCTTACGACATTACCTTGACTGTTGGTAATGCCTAACGCTCTGAGATATACATTATTTTCTGATTCAATATACCGTTTCTTCCTGCGGTCGTGTTGCTGCGGAGTCGCATCAACAGGATTTGTAAAAGTGGGCTTAATAAAATTAATTTTAGGGTTTTTATTTTTGCCATATTCAAGTTGAACATCTTGCTCGATCGAGAATAATCTAATACTCATAAATTCACTGCCAATCAGGGTTTTGATTAAATGTAATCCCTCTTCGATTGGGTAATTTTTGACTATTTCTTTGGTTTTGTAACTGTAGGTAAAAGAAAGTTTTATGCTTTTTTTTAATTCTACAATTCTCACAATAATTTTAGTTAAACCGTCTTCTCCTCCTCTATACTTTCCTAAAGTTAATCTGATAAATTCTTGATTTTTTATACTAGAACCTAGAATTAACTCGAATTGCTCTTGCGTGTTGATATTCATTATATTACAATACGGTTCACTTAACATATTTATGCCCCGGAGATCCCCCTAAATCCCCCTTAAGAAGGGGAGTAGGGGTTGACTTTGAGGGCATTCTGATCCCCCCCTTTTTAAGGGGGGTTAGGGGGGATCGTCTTAAGTAAACCGTATTGCATTATATTATTCATTAGCCGTAAGGTTCGCACTCGAAAATTTACAAATTAGATTCACAATCTCATAGTGACGCACCACACAATAGTCTGGTGCGTCACAGGAATCATCGATTAAGTCGCGGACGGAATTGTGATATCAACAGATTGCACTTTTACCGCAGTTCCCAAACTCGATAGTGGCGGTTGAATGGCCGCAGTATTTCCCACTACTAATGTTACCAAATTCTCCGGTTTCAAGTAAGTCTTGGCTACGCGCTGCACGTCGGCAATTGTTGCTGTTTCGATGCTGCGGCGGTAGCGAAAAATGAAATCTTCGGGATAACCGTAGTATTCGTAGCGCATTAATCGCGACAAAGTTTGACTGGGATTTTCAAATTTGAAGATGAAAGAATTGAGGGTGG
>NZ_JBARVX010000084.1:0-57395 GCF_049646505.1 Microcoleus sp. | reverse complement strand
GCGGACTGGGACTTGACTTAATGCCTCACCCATAAGTGTAATCAGTTATCACTAACTCCGTTGAGAGTTAGGCTAACCGTCCCTGGATAGGAAAACCTACCCATTTAGGTTAAACGAATCGCACACCGGACATGATATTATATCAAATCCGGTTGCACTCATACATGATGTTAACAGTTAACAGTTAACAGTTAACAGTTAACAGTCAACAGTGAATTTACTATTCCGATGCAACCGGAAAGGATATTACTCGATCGCTGCACGAACACAGCCGCGATCGATAGTAAGGTGCAGCGCACCCTACATAAAATTACTACATACTACATACCTGCAAATGTAAAGTGCTGGTGTCACACCCTACAAAATTTATGGAAAATAACTTTTATTCTTCGCTCTGCGAAGGCATGACGAATCTCGGGCACGGATAATTTCCACCATCTCTATCTCTGCAACGGCGCCACGTTGACTGATTCGAGTTGAACGGCGTTTCGACTGACTCATTAAGTGTAAATTTGACAGTCGCAGGAGTAGGCTGTGCTTTTGAGGCTTGACTTAGCTCCAGTACCGTAATGATTGCCAGTATGGTTGAAGAAAGCAAAACTGTGCGTTTCATTTATTTGTTTTTTCCTCTTTTAATCGTTGACGTGCCATTCCTATCCATATATCCTCATCGAACTCTTGGGAATCCGCATACTTTAGACAAATTTTCCACTGCGGTAGCGCTTCCTTCGTTTTTTTCATCCCTTCTAGGACTTGCGCTTTCAGGCAATAAGTTGCTGGCCTTTCGCTATCAAGCTTAATGGCTGCATCCAAATGTTGCAATGCTTCTGAATATCGAGCCTGTTTCAGCCGCGCCCATCCCAAGTTTTTGAGTAAGGAATATTTAACTCGATCGTCCTCAGCTAATTTCAAACCTTGCCACAGCAAGTGAACTGCAGCAGCGTAGTTTTTCTTATCAATAATATATAACCTCGCCAGATTGCTGTAAGCAGCAGGCAGACCGAGCTTGGCAGCTTGCAAATATTTTCCTCGAGCACATTCTAAATCTTGCACCTCTTCGCAAAGCCATCCCAAATTGTAAAGAGCTGTGCGGCTTTTGGGATCTACCGCGAGCGCCAACTCGTAGGCTTGTTGAGTATCAGCCAATCGATTGGATTTGTAGTTTTCCAAGCCTCTATTGTTAAATATTGATGCGAGTTCCGGCAACCCAAATTGCCAGCCACCAAAACCTACTGTTAGAATGAGCAGGAAGGCTGCCCACTTCGACTGGTGATACTTTTTTTCCGGCTCTTTCATGACCTTAAAAATATTAGCTAATGGTGTCGTTTTTGGCAAATTTTCACTGTTAGTTAAGTGATAATTTGTTTGCCGTATTTCATTGCCACCCTCATGACATCATCATCTTACGAATTGACTTAGGCCTGAGCCTATTTCTCATTTCTGGTTTGCAACTCCACAGCCGAATGCTTGCGTAATGCTGCCACTACCTAGATGTATTCGAGCATAGGTTGATTCTTCGCGGGGCTCCAACACCTATCCGGATCATTTCAGAAAAAAGCCAGAAAAAAGCCGCAAGCCCTCAGCCTGAAAGGAAAAAGAGCCTGGACTGCTGCGGATGTTGTGAGTAATAATACTTAGTTGTGGGGCGATCGACAATAGACTTATTGTATATAGCAATCCTAAATCATTTGTGAATTTCTTACTCCCTCCCCGAACTCGCGGGGAGGGTTGGGGTGGGGTAAAAATATTTACGACTCATGCAAGGATTGCTATATAGCCTTTCAAGCTCTCATATGAGATACTATCCTGTATAGGGCATAGGGCATAGGGCATAGGGCATAGGGCATAGGGCATAGGGCTATCCTCACCACGCTTGAAAACCGCAGATGTATTTCACTAACAGAAAGAGAATGAAGAGCAATTCAAATCTAATGATTAATCGCTAATTACTAGACTTGAGTTGCACTAAAACACAGATAATATTGAATTATCTGCATCCGTCAGTGTTTATCTGCCTAAAATCTGCAGTTAACAGAGGAATATTTATGCAACTCAAGTCTACTAATTACTAACAGACATAAATGATAACTCATGGTGATCGGACTCGAAAAGCCTGTTTTTTACAGGCTTTGATAAGATTCGTCCCATCACTAAAATTGCTTCATCGCGCGTTCCATATCCCGCTTGTCTTCGCGTTTCTTCAAATCTTCGCGCTTGTCATACAATTTTTTACCTTTACCCAAACCGATATCGAGTTTAACCCAGCCGCCTTTCAAATACATTTTTAACGGCACTAAAGTCAAACCTTTTTCTTCCACTTTGCCAATTAGTTTACGAATTTCCTGCTTGTGCATCAGCAATTTGCGAGTTCGTCTGGGTTCGTGATTAAAATAGTTGCTAGCACTTCTCCAAGGCGAAATATGAACGTTTATCAGCCACAGTTCGCCGTTCCGAACTAAGCCGTATCCGTCCCGCAAATTCGCTTTTCCTTCCCGAATAGATTTAACTTCGGTTCCTTTCAACTCGATGCCCACCTGATATGTCTCTATAATTTCATAGAGATGCCGCGCTTGTCGGTTATCGCTAACAATTTTGTATCCCGGACTTTTTTCGCTCATTTTTACCTCCGCTGAAATTATTATAACGCTAGCTTGTCTGTAGAAAAAATAAAAGCTTGACAAAACTTAAATTTCAGGTCTAGGCATTACCAATGTTGCTGAGCTAAGATGTCACCAACGTGAATGTCAAGCGGTATCATGCAGCGCACCAATATTCCCGATTCTGGAATTCCAGATTCTGTTACTCCTTATCCTGCGGTTAATTTGGTTTGGCTAGCTCCTTCTTTACTGTCGCTCACTTGGTTTTTTGCCAATATCTCGGCAGTTAAATGGCTGTTATCCTCGTTTGTTGAGATACCGACACTGTACAAGATAGTAATTAGTTTTCTGATTGTAGCATTAGTAGTGCGATCGCTCAGTTCGGGAACTCGCCCGCCCGCATTGTCCCCCAAATTCGTTGTGAGGCGCTATCCGCTGGTATTAATGTTGGGTGCGAGCGTTTGCTCGATCGCCGCAGGGTGCATAATAGACATCAAACAAATTACCATCCTGCTATTTATCCTCGGAACCTACGGGCTGTACGGCTTAATGGTAGAGCCGAACTTTTGGCGAAAAAACCTGCCCATAGCGGGGCTGCTAGCTTGTATTTTACCATTCAACACTCAGCTCAATAGCGGATTGGGTTTGCCGGCGCGAGTGCTGACAGCTCAGGTAGTAGAAAAATTGCTATCGGTTTTCCAAATCGGGGCTATTTCTTCCTACGATATCATCGTCTTAGAAAACGGCATCGCTCAAGTAGACGTACCTTGCAGCGGCATTAAAACCCTCTTAGTAGGGACACTATTTTTGCTGGCTGCTACCTGGTTAGAAAGCCGCCAACTGGGTTTAAAATGGCTGGCAGTATGCGCCCTCAACTTCATAATGTTAGTTTCGGCTAACGCTTTGCGGGTAGTAGTATTAGTATTAGTTGCCCAAGTTTTTCAACAGCCAATTTATGCCGAAATCCTGCACGTACCCCTGGGAATAATCGGTTTAGTTAGCGCTTGTTTTTTGAGTTGGTTGATGCTGCAAAAAATACCAAAAATTTCCGCAGCCAAACAAATTAATCTTGAGTCCCAACGGGATGCAGAAATCCTCAAAAATCAGCCCTTAGCAAAAGCCGGACTAATTGCGGCCGTCGCTGTGTTGGCAGCAATTTCTCAATTGTATCATGTAGAAAGCGAACAAGTAGCGATCGCCCCCCTAAAATTTCCCGAACAAATCATATCCGAACCAATCCCCCTGAATCCCAGCGAACAAAAATTTTTCGGCAATTACCCAGACACAAAAACAGAAAAAAAGAGATTTATCTCCGGTAACTTGCGCGGTTCCATGCTAACCGTAGCCAGTAAATCCTGGCAGACTTACCACGCACCAGAGTTGTGCTTTATCGCCAGCGGCATCCCCGTCAACCGCATAGAAAGAAAACAGCTAACTCCTGCCATCCCAGCCCGCTGGCTGTCTGTCAAAGACAACCAACTCTCTGCCACCTACTGGCTGCAATCTTCCCAGCAAACAACCGATAACTTCTTGGCCCGAATCCGCAGCGACATCAACCACAAAAATCATACTTGGGTGCTTGTGTCAATTCTTTTTGACAATTCCGTAAACCCCGAAAGTTCCGAAGTCCAATCTTTTGCTAAAAACGTACACAACACCGTTAATTATAGCTTAACAACAGCAAAAAATGAAAAAATTTAAGCTGGCATTGAACATAATTTTTCAGTTAATATTTTGGCTGTGGAACCTGACATTTTTGTCAATTGTTTATCTAGGAATTTTGCCCTACCTGGCAATCCCGTTAATCCAAGCCACAATAGACGGAATTATCCCCCTGGAATTTGCCTTAACCTTAACAGCACTGATAGCAGTACCGACAGTATTTACAATCCTCGGATTCAAGCGTTTTCGCAAGCAACCATTGCAGCTAATGCGTCTGTTTTACGGCGTAGAAGCGCCCTTATTTTTGCTCTGCTCAATCAGGTTATTTCTGCTGCGAGAACTGAATCCACCGAGCTCTCAAATTATTTGGACAATAGGATTGTGCATCGCAGGATTTTTAGTAGAAATTCTCTACGGATATTTGGGGAGAAAAGAAAATATTCAAGATATTTCAATATCTCAAGATGCTGAAAGCAAACCGCAACCTGCGAGTGGATTAATTGGCAACAAACAAATTGCCTGGATGCAGTTAGGAGTTCACAGCTTAATGTTGCTAGTTGGCATTTGGGCGGCCGCATTGCTGATGTTTTACGCTGTACCTGTCGCAAGCGTTATCGTAGTTGGATTTTTTAGTTTTGCTTGGGTGACACCGCTGATAGAATCTTTAAAGTACAGTTCATTTGAAATAATTTGGTGGCTGCCATTATCCTTAATCTTGTTTGGTTTTACCTCCAGCTTGTTCGTAGTAATGCCTTCGCTTTACGGCTTTCTCTACATCCAATCTGCCCGCAAAATATTAAATAGTTTTGCTTCGCAATACGGAAAAAATCAAGCAATCGCGGGCAGCTTGGGAGTGATGGCAGCTTGGCTGGCTATTTTCTCCGCTTTGCAGCAGCAGCCGCAAATTCAAGCAATGAAAATTCTGGAAACTCCCGCAGCTAATGAGACGGCGCGTCAAACTTTATTAGCCAAGTCTGATATGATTCGATCGGGCTTAGTTAACGCCTATTTGTCTCCTTACCGCTACCTGAGCACTGTGGGAGAAAATAACCACATTTACGCGCTGTACAAGAATACTTTAAATTTGCCTGACAAAGCAGCTCGCAACGTACAGAACAGCTATAATATTTTAATGTCGCCGTTTTTGTATCAAGGCTCGAGTTCCGATGTCAAAAAAGCCGAAAAACTTTACGCTGGATTCTTCGATACTGAAATTCAAAAAGGTGACACAGAAGCAGTAAAACACGCGGTGCAGTCAACATCTAACCGGGAAGAAGCTAAGGCTGGTTTGTTGAATGTCAATGAGGAAAAAGTATGGTTGGATTCCCAAGAAGTTACCCTCAAAGAAAACGGCGATTGGGCTGACGTTCAAATCTACGAAGTTTACAAAAATCAAACGCCCAACTTGCAAGAAGTATTTTATTACTTTTCTCTGCCGGAAAGCGCCGCAGTTACAGGAGTTTGGCTGGGCGATACTGGGGATTTGAACAAGCGTTTTGCTTTTACTGTGTCGCCCAGAGGTGCTGCACAGCAAGTTTACAACCAGCAGGTAGTAGAAAGGGTAGATCCGGCTTTGCTCGAACAAATTGGCCCGAAACAATACCGCTTGCGAGCTTTTCCTGTTCCGCCTAAACGAGAGTTTGCACAAACTAACGGGCCGACGGAAATGCACTTGTGGCTGACTTACAAAGTGATGCGACAAGCACAGGGTTGGGCGATGCCAAGTTTAGCGGAAAAACGCAATATTTATTGGGATGGAAATACTCGTCGCACTATTGCGGGCAAACAAGTAAATTACAGTGGTAAAGAGGCAAAAGAAACTTGGCTTCCAGCGTTTGTACCCGCAGTTGCTCAGCCCAAAATAATACCGCATCTAGCGAAGTTGTTGCCGGGAGAAAATAGTATTTTGGCTCAGCCATTGATTGATATAAATTACTTTTTGCCACAAGTGAAAAAATTAGCCTTGGTGCTGGATACTTCTCGGAGCATGGCGGCGGAAAGTAGAGAACTTAAGGAGACTTTTGACTGGTTAAAAAAGAATAGTTTAGCCACAAACAATGTGGATTTATATGTGTCGAGTGCGGCGGGTGTGCCACCGAGGTTGGTGGAAAATCTACGCAGTTTAGATGTGGGAAAGTTGACGTTTTACGGTACAATTCAACTTAAGGATATTCTGCAACAGTTTGCACAGTTGCGCGCCGATCGCACTTATGATACTGTATTCTTGGTGAGCGATCGCCACAGTTACGAGTTATCGGACGATCGCAAAACCAGCGTTTCTCTAACCGCACCTTTATGGACAGTGCATTTAGGAGGTTTGCCCCCTGGCTATGACGACGCTACTTTAAAGGTGATTCAAGATAGCGGCGGCGGAGTTTCTACCGATATCAAAGAAGCAATGCAGCGAGTGGCGACGATGGCGGCGTCGGGGAAATCTGTAGTTAATGTTGTTGATGGTTATGCTTGGAGTTATGCCAAAACTCCGAAGGTGACTGCAGGGGTTCCGAAAATAACTAATGATGAAAATGAAGGTTTTAAACCGATAGCGGCGCGGCAGTTGATAACCGCACTTAGCAAGCAGAAAACTGCTAATCAATTGACTCAATTGGATGCGATGCACTCGCTTGCTAAAACTTTTAAAGTCGTCACGCCCTATTCTTCGATGATTGTGTTGGTTAATGACGAGCAAAGAGCGCAGCTAAAGGCGGCGGAAGGTAAAAACGATCGATTTGAACGCGAGGTAGAATCGGGTAAGGAGGAGTTGACGAAACCGAGCAATCCTTTGAATGTTTCGGGGGTTCCTGAACCGGAAGAATGGCTGCTTTTGATGGTTGGGGCGATCGGGCTTTTGGCGATTTTCCTCCGCCAGCGGCGCGCAAAAACGGTAGTTTGAAAGATGGTTCGGCGGTTGAAACCTGTTGACCTCAAATTCGTATGTGGCGAAGCGCCCGTCATACGAATTCGAGGTCAAACTACAAAAACAAAGTCTGCCTCCGCAGACTAACAGAGTGAGGGGGTGTTTAAGCCGGACTTGATATCATATCAAATCCGGTAGCATCGGAATGATTCAGATATATATTCTCGGACTCTGTGTACTCTGTGTACTCTGCGGTTAAATCATTCCGATGCAAGCGGAAACGATATCACATATTAATTTACAGTCGTCTTGAGACGACTTTAGCTATGAGACAGGGGTTTAAACCCCTGTCGGACTTAATGAATAACGAATAACTAATCAATTTCCACAAAAACCCGATCGCCCTCAATTTTTACCGGATAAGATTCCAGCGAATCCGGTGAATTCAAACACTTACCAGTATCCAACTTAAACCTAAATTTGTGAAACGGACAGGTAATGATGCCGTTATCAACCTTCCCCATATCGATCGGATATTCTAAATGCGTGCAAGCATTGCGGTAACAAGTGATATTTGCACCTTGGCGATTCAAAATTAGCGAAATATCCTCAACTTTTACTTTCAAAATATCCCGTTCGGGAATCTGATTTAGCGCTGCGATCTCTACCCACATAAAAAATTATACTTTTCTATTTACTTATCCCATATTCTACGGATGAATCTGACTCAAAATCACCCGCAACCGATCGTAATCATCCTTCAACAAAACACTCAAACTCCTGCCCGCTTCCACCAACCAAGATCGATCGCGCATCCGCAACTGATAAATCTCCCGAATCGTCGCCGCCGCCAGCGCATCCACCGGCGCATTAGTCACCCCCAGCAGCGTCCTCAAAAAATCCAACTGCACGGTAAAATCAACCACCTCATCCGGTTCGCAGCGATAAACCGCCTGGTGAATTTGCGGCGGGCGCGGCGGCAAATACTGATAAATTGTACCCCTCGACGGGCCGTGACCGTTGAACCTTTCCGGCGCAGCCTCAAACCCGACAATCGCCACTCGAAACTCGGTTTTGAGCATCGCAAAAATCTGCGGTTGTTCTTCCCGCAACTCTTCCAGCGACAAACCCAAGGCGCGAGCTCTGTGCACCGAGTCGATCGGGCTAGTCGTCGCGTAATAAACCACGCCGTAGATTTGATTTTTCGACTCTTCATCCTCGGCCTTAACCCAACTCCCAAAAGGCGGCATCACCGGAAAACTCAAGTCATCCGGTTCCAAACATTGAGCCATAAACTCCGAAGTTGCCGTCTCGATTACCTCAGCAATGCGATCGGGATGGCGCTCTTTTGTAGCAAATTGGGGTAAAGGTAAACGCATGATTTTTTTTATTTTTTATTTTTTATTTTTTATTTGTTGTTTGTTGGTTCTAATTTCCAGTTAAGCTGTTGCGACATTTAAATTCTATGTCAAAAAACAATTCCCCAATGAGTGGGGTGTCCCGCCCTGAATTTACAATAGACCTATTGCAAAATAATTTTATGCTACAATCAAGGGTTTGGCTTAAGTAGAGTAGATTGCCGATTAGATCGGCACTTTACAATTACGACTGAGCTTCGTGAGCCTAAAATTCAAAACCTTTAATTGTAACATAGATTTTTTTGGCAATAAATCTATTTTATATCTCCTGTCGATAGCATCCCCGATATATTAGCCGACATCGGATTTACAGACGATTTGGGAGTATTGCTGGCTGCGGTCGCGACTGTTTCAGTATACATCAATGCTGAAACTAAAGCACAAGCCAAACAAAAAATGAATGATTGGTTTGGTGGTAAATAATACGATCTGCGTTTAATTGCCCGCAGTCTAACAAGTTTGCAGTCAGGAATTTAGCTCGATCAACCTAAAAGTCAACAAAAGACCCAAGTCTTCGCTACAAACCTATCTCAGAGGACTCAAGTCCTCACTGCAAACTCGATCGATCTGGATTCTCAGTCTTTAAGCGGCTTGCCTTCTCGATTGACGATACGGCTTTCACCATCCTTAGCCGTGACATTTTCATAAACTCCTTCATCCCGCTTCACGTACTTGCTGAAACCCGAATTTTTATAATCGGTGTCGGATGTCGGCTTCATCAACCTCGGAGCGCTCAGCAAACGGCGCACCGGAGCATCTGCGGGAGTGTCTCCGGGTTCGCACTTAGCCAACTCGCACAGTTGGCCCCAAGTCGAAACTTCCTGGTTCATGCTGTGCGAAACTTCTAACTGCTGGTTGTTTTTGGGACAAAAATAATCGTATACAGGCATACTAAGAATCTCGTTTGCAACTACTAAAATTACTAATTGCACGGTTGTTGAGACTATTATAGCTCGCTCTTACTAACTGTTGAGGCAAAAAAACATAAAATTTACTATTTTTAACGGTTGGTGAAACACTAAATCAGCTATATAATTAACCCCGTGCAGTTGCTCCCAAATGCGATCGAGACTGAGCCCAAAAGTACCCTACCGTGAAATCGTCTCGCGCGATCGCTCGATCGACGGTTAGCAAATGCCCGCAAGACTTCCCTAAATGCAGTCAAAAGAGCGATCGTCAATTTCAGACTGCACCCAAATAACACATTTTAGATTTCAACTATAACAGCAGGATTCTCCCACCATACCGCCTCGGTTGGTGGCGGGTCCGACAAGCGCGTGAGGCTTGTGATTGCACCGCATATTGAATCGATCAGCGCAGCGTTCGACTCTCGATGCGGTGCATGAGTGAACGAACAAGATTTGTTACGAAGTGGTTGCTTTCTCAAACTTCACGAGTTATATTTATCTTAGAGTTTAGTGAACCCATGAGCCAAGTTATCACCGCAAAGCTAAGGTTGAATCTTACCGCCGAACAGAAGTTGGCGGTGCGTGATACTGCGCTGGCTTACCGTGATGCTTTGAACTATACTGCCATGATTGCTTTCGGCAATAGTAAGTCTAATAATGGCACTAAATTACAAAAACTCGTCTATACCCACCTGCGCTCCGAGTTCAAACTAGGTGCACAGATGGCGTGCAACGTACCTAGACAGGTGGCGGCAACCTTTAAATCCTTGTCAACCAAGCTTAAACAGAACAACGAAGCTATTAAAAAGGGATACACCAAGAAGCGCTTCAAGGGGCTTGATAAAGCTCCTAAATACGCATCTCGGACTGTGACCTTGAATTATCAGCGAGATTACACGTTTAAGTCCGATCAACAGGTCAGTATCGGAACGTTAAACGGTCGAATTGTTGTGCCTTACGAGGGTTGGAATAAGCATTTAGATTTGATCGAAGTCTGTCCCAATATTGGTGCAGCAAAGATAGTCTACCAGCGTTCTTCCAAGATTTACTATTTAATGGTAAGTCTTGAAATAGAACTACCGGACATCGACCCAACAAGTATTACCCGAATTTCTGGTGTTGATGTTGGGATGAGATATTTGGCAGTAGAAACAGATTTAAACAATAGGTCTGCATTCTACTCTGGCGCTTCATCTCGACACAAAGCCAATCAATATCAGAAGGCTCGAAGAAGTCTACAGCGTAAAGACACCCGTTCGGCGAAGCGACGACTAATCGCTTTGTCAGGACGGGAGAGACGGTTTATCGCTGATGTGAACCACCAAATCAGTAAAGAAGTTGCCAAGCCTAACAGCTTGATTGGACTAGAAAACTTGACTGGAATCCGTGATAGAACAAAATCCAAGTCTGGCAATTCGGCAAGCAAGAAACAGCGTAGGGCTAATCGAAACAAAGCTAAATGGTCATTTGCCGAATTGCATGGCTATATCGACTACAAAGCTAATTTGATTGGCAGCCTAGCAACTAAAGTTCCAGCACATTATACTTCTCAGAGTTGTCCTAAGTGTGGGCATACCTCGAAGGCTAATCGATCGAACAAGGGGCTAATGTTTCGTTGTGAATGTTGTGGGCATGAATTACACGCTGATTTGGTGGGAAGCAGAAATATTGCATTAAGAACGTTGCTCGTTCGGCAAGACTGGACGAGTACGGGGAGCTTGTCAGTATCCCCCGATGTGTCGCGCGATGAAACTAAAGCTGATCTCCTGCAAAGGTTTTCAGAATTGCGGTGGAGCGTAGATACAAGCCCTCATCATATCGGTATCCCGATTGATGACGGGTAATTGACGTTTATTCATCTACTCACCAGCGAGGATTTACCGATGAGCGATTTCAAAGTTACACCAGAAGTAGAGCTCAACATGGCTCAAATGTTGGAGAGATACCAACTGCAAGACGAGACAATTCTGCGGCGCTGGGCAAAACTGCACGGTATCAACAGCACTCGCGGTTTCTTCTATCCCGGTGAAGTAGATTTGATGGATCACGCTCACCACCACATTTATAATTTGGGAATGAGCATTGGTGAATATCAAAGTCTTTTAGACCGCCGCCGCAGCAATTCCCACACATCGGGCGATCGCAATCAAACAGTAGCAACTCAAGTTGCTGACGAAGCTTATGATGCCATAGAAATGCTGAAAGAACAGTATTCTGAAGCAGTTGATTTAATGGGAGAACGTATAGCAGACCATTTCATCGATGAACTAGATTTATCAGTGATGCGACACCTTTCTCAAAAAGTAAAAGAGCGCCGCGCTCTCAACGGTCAAGCTAAAAAACCCAACCGTTTTCTGCAAGTGATTAAAGCCGTATTGCAACCGAGCAGCGAAAATACGCTTCTAGTTCCCAGAAAAGATGATGACTCTAGTTTAGAGTTAGAACAGCATCACCGGCTCGGCTAACCGATTTAGTTGCAAGGCGAAGGGCTACTTATAGCGGTAAGGTGCGCCCGCGCACCCTACACCATGCCGGTTCTGGATTTAGGACAGGACTGTGAAGGCAATAAATGTGCTGTTTTAAATAAGTATAATTTACGTTCGCGTTATAAATTTCAGACTGGAGAGAGATGTATTTATCGCCTGATTTACCTAAAATATCTGCTTAAATATAGCAATCCTGGCATCAGTTGTACCAATATGTAGGGTTCTTGGTCTCGCGCTCGTGCGTTCGCGCTTGCATTCCCGAAGGGTAGCTATCGAGATCGCGAATATCCCCGAATATCCCGATCGATCCTAGGTAGGCACGGGTACACTACCGCTACATATTTACACAATTCCTGACCGATCGCTATAGAACCCGTCAACGTCACCCAATTGATAAAGATGATGATTAAATCCTGGATGGTAATTGGAGGTGTCGCCTTTGCGGTAGCACTGTTGGCTAACTTGCTCTCGCCCAGCGACATCCAGTGGTTCAACCGCTTGCAGCGTCCGAAATGGCTAGTATTTGAAAAAGCAATTCCCATCATTTGGACAGTAATTTTTATTTGTGCAGCTTGGTCAGCAGTGATTGTTTGGGAAAAAGAACCGGGAACTCAGGAGACTTGGCTGAGAATGGGTTTGTACCTGCTTTTAGAAATAGTAACCATATCTTATACCTCTGTGATGTGCAAACTTAAGAGCCTAAAAGTCGGCACAATCATCGGCGGAACGGGCGCTATTTTAAGCGTAATACTCGCTTTAAGCGTGTTGCAAGTTTCGCAACCCGCCACCCTGTTATTGCTGCCTTACATACTCTGGAGTCCGATCGGCACTTACACGACTTGGGCAATGATGCACCTGAATCCGGCCGATGTTTAGCATTTCATGGAATTAGTCATTTTAATGGGGTTGCAAGCATCAGGAAAAAGCACCTTTTAAACCTAAAAGGCGCTCGCTGTTATATCCCCGGCTTCTTTAATGAGTCCGGGATCGGGGTATTCTGTTTTTGGAAATTTGGCAATTAACGATCGCATATCTCAAACCAGATCGACTGCCATAAACTTTAATTCTTTCTTTCTACCTTAAATTTATCACAATAGTTTTATGTATCAGAGCGCAAGTTTTCGATCGCGGAAATGAGTTGTTGCAGTAGCTCACCCAAGCCAGCCATCTGTTCATCAAAAGCATCGCCATTCATTACATAAAGGTCGTTCTTTCGTTCACTTTCAAGCACTTCCTTTGCAGCTATAACTTCTGCGACACTAATGCCATGCTTCTTGGATAATTTGACTGTCACTGCAATAAAAGCATCCAGATGTGAATCTTCTACTGTGCAGTAATTTCGCTCTTTCTGGCTAAATAAAGTGCCCATCTGGTTTCTCAAAATAGTTATTTCTTAAAAATACCACAATTATTCATGATATTCATTTTTAATAAAGACTAAAACAGCAAAAAAATCTGTACAAATTAACGCTACAAATTAACGCTTGCTTTTACAGATAATTGACATACTCCCCGACCTAAAGGCACGGGGATTCTAATTCATGGTTCACAGAAGTCCACTTGCTATATCAGATTGCTCATCAATAGTAGAGGCGGTATTCTCCCCATGCTTTCCCTCTTCCGAGGCGGATTCTTCTTGCCCAGAAGTACCGTTTTTCTGCCACTGGGTACCCAGTAGATTCATGCCTTTCTGCAAAATATTGAGAGCCGCATTGGTATCACGGCACAGTTCAATTTTGCAATTAGGACATGAGTGTGTTCTGGTACTGAGTGCTTTCTTTGCTCTGTGACCACAATTAGAACAATCTTGCGAAGTATAGTTAGGCGATACAGCCACAACTGCTTTATCCCAAATCTTGCCGTAGTAGTCCAGCCATTGAGTGAATTGATACCAACTAGCATCAGAAATAGACTTAGCCAAGCAATGATTTTTTACCATATTGGCAATCTTCAAATCTTCATAGACAACCACATCGTTAGAGTGGACTACGTACTCCCGCTTGCTTAATCGCCCAGTCTTTACGCTGCCTCTGAATTTTTAGATGGATTTTACCCAGTCTCTTCCTTTGCTTGTGATAGTTCTTTGATTGGGGTTTAGCACCCTTGACAAATTTCTTACTCAGGCGGCGTTGGGCTTTCTTCAGTCGCTTTTCTGACTTTCGCAGGAATTGTGGATATATCACGGCGTTATCGTTTTGGTCTTTGGTGAAGAATTTCAACCCCAAATCTAACCCGACAACATTGCCTGTATATTCCCCTTTCTCTTTACGGTCAACATCAAAGCAAAACTGAGCATAATAACCGTCCGCTCTTCTCACTACCCGCACCCGATTAATTTTTAATCAAGGCCAAGTCTTCCTGAGTTTCATTATTGCAAAATATAGAGAAAGTTCCAGCCTCAAAACCATCAGTGAAAGTAATTAACTTACAATCTTCTGACAACTTCCATCCTGAAACTTTATACTCTACCGAGCGACAATATTTCTTAAACTTTGGATAGCCTTTCTTTCCCGCACCTTTTTTACACCGGGAATAAAAGCTAGAGATAGCAGCCCAAGCCCGTTCAGCACTAGCTTGTCTAGCAGCAGAGTTTAACTTCTTTGCAAAAGGAAACTCAGACGCTAAGTCCTTGCATAGTACAAAACAGCTTTACTAACCCCTTGATTATCCATCCAAAAACGCACGGCTTTATTTCTAATAAACTGTGCTGTACGGATAGCCTCATCAAGTGCTAAGTATTGCTCTTTCGTTCCGTTCTTTAGCTTTGCTTCTCTTACTATCATGTTCTAAGTATAACATATTTATCTGACATTATAGTGGATAAATATAGTAGAATAATCAAAGCCGTCCTAGAAGGACGGGGCTTTAGACCCAAGTTTTTGGTAAAGATATTAGGTAACAGTTTCTCACCCTCAAATTTAGGGACTCGGAGACGGGATCGGAGGCTCGGTTTCCGGCGGATCGGGAACCGGAGACGGAGAGTCAGCAGCCGGAGGATTCAGCGACTCCTCCCAAACTTTGATTTGCGATCGAGCTTGCTCGAAAGCCCTAGCTCCCGAGGGAATTTTCTTCAAAGTGGCGATCGCCCCAGCCAGATCCGACGACGACTGTTCCACAGCAAGGGCCAAAATCCGCTGGCTCCATTCATCAATCGCCTCACTCGCCTGCCAGCGGAGCGAACTCGACTCTGGAACCTGAAGGGCAAGGGAAATAGCCCTTTCCAGAGCGTCAGCAGTCCCCGGTATGGCTGCGGTACGGGCGCTCTGCAAACCTTGTTCGCCCAAAAATTGAGCCTCCCAAGTCCGAATGTTCGATCGAGCTTCCCCATAAAGCACCCGTCCCGATCGAATCCGGCGGGCCATCTCAATTGCCTCACCCAAATTGCCCCCAGCCGCTAGCTGCTGAGCTCTATCCAAAAACGGCTGGTCTTGAAGGCGCTGTCTTCTCTCGATCCAAGCTTGTATTTTGGCTTGAGCTTCCCCGTAAAGCGCCCTACCTCTAGAAATCCGAGAAGCTTGAGCCACGGCGGCTTCCAGAGAATTCGGATCGCCCGCGACGGCCAAATCGTTAGCTCTTTGCAGGTACGGACTGTCTTCCAACAGCTCGATTTGACGGCTCAAGCCAGCAATTTGACTGCGAGCTTCCCTAGAGCGGGGATTTGATTGGGGGACTGTTTGCAATTGGGCGATCGCAGCCCTCAAATCATTTACCCCTCCCGGCGCCGCCAGCCTGCTTGCGGCATCCAAAGTTTTGACATCAGCCATTTCTTGCTGCCAGCGGCCGACCAAATCTTGAGCTTGTTTGTATAAAGGGCGGCCCTCCTTCAACTTTTTAACAATTTCGATCGCCTTAGACAAACCCTCAACAGAGCCAGTCAAAGCCTGAGCCGTACCGCTCGCCAACTGATTAAAATCCTGAACTTGTTCGTTTAAATTTGCCGAGTCTGGAATCTTGGACGCGATCGCGACCGCCTCCTGCCAATCCCCTGCCTGCAAGCGTTTTTGGGCGATCGCCATAATTTTATTGCTAAATTCCGCGATCAGCTTATTAGCAGCTTGATACAAATAACTGCTTCGATCGATTCCCTGAGCCAGCTTAATTGCCGTCACCAGATTCTCCAGCCCTCCCTCCGAGGCTGTGTTTCGGGCTTTTGTCAACTTGTTGCCCTCTGCCTTGGTCGTCTCAATTGCCTGAGTCAGTTCCTCATACTTAGTCGATTCCCAGAAAGTATTTCCCGTATCCAACAGCAGAGTAGCTTTGCTGAAAGCCTTAGTCCACTCTTCCTGACGCAAGAAATCTACCGCAGTGCGGTAAATTTTCTCTGCATCGTTCCAGATCGACTGCCACTGTTCAACCTGCTTTTCCACCGTCGCGTAAGCCGGAACATTTCGAGGAACCTTGCGAGCGATCGCGATCGCCTCATCGAGTTTCCCTTCTTGGAACCTAGCATTTCCCAACCTGAGAATATCCTGCGACCAGCGATCGATTTGACCGTTAATTCTCGGTCGCAGCGGGTGATCGGACGGCAAAGCATTAACTAATTCGATCGCCCGCAGCAAATCATCTACCGTCCGCTTGCTAGCTGCTTCTTGAGCGCAAAAAAAGCGATCGTTAGCAGAAGCCGTCGGCCAAAAAATCTTCGAGCAATTCGACTGCGCTGTCAGGTTGAGCAAAGACGAAATTGCCACAAACCCCATACCTACCGACAGCATCAAACTCACCGCCAGCCAAAACTGCCACTTTTGCGACCACCTCCGCCACAGCGGACTGTGTTCTCCGGGAGACTGCCAGTTTTCCCCAGACTCTGTGGGCCGCTGTTCCAAATACCCTTCCGGCTGTTTTCCCGAAGTAACCAACTCACGGATCTCTTTCAGTCGCTGGGCCCGGTTTTTCCTAGCGGGAATTGGCACCAGCGAGGAAGTATCCTTTTTGGGATCGAAGGATTCTGATGCAGACCAACGGCCTGGTGTTTTGCGATCTTGACTCATACATTGCTTACCACAAACAACAACCAGGAAGTCTTAAATACTTCAAAACAGCGAGGGCTACTATTTTCCTGATAATTTTTACATCTCAACCGTGTCAACTTGCCTTCTTTCTGCTGACTCCAATCACCCAAGACTTACGCGCGCGCCGTCTGTCCAATTTGAGATTTGAGATTGAACAATCAGAGATTTGCTTTGCGGATGAATCTGGGAGCAAGAACCGCCTTCTAAAATTTGGAGCTTGCAACGATAGGAGTACGCGACACGGCATTCTGTTTTGGGCGGGATGAAAAACCCGATATTTGACGAGATTTCAAGCCGCTCCATCCAACTTTTCGAGCCATTCCTGGTTTTTCAGGTCAGCGCGTCCTACAATTTTTGAGTCCACCACACAAATTCCAGTTTGGCGATGGGTGAGTCCCTGACGGCAAAACCGAGTTTGATGTACGAAAACCTCTCGTGGAGCGCCATCGCTCCGGGTTAAACAAACTCTCAATCTCGATCGCGGTCGCGTAAGTCCCGTAGGTAATTGATAATGTGTAATTGGCAATTGGTCAAGGCCTCGCTCCGCAACTCGCATTCAAAGGAACCAATTACACATTATCGTCTCAAGAACCCGAGTTCGATCGCAAATCCCCGATCAGTTCAGCCAATTCGTCGCTGCTAGCCTTGTAAACCTCGTTGCAGAAATGACAAGTAGCCTCAGCCCCGCCATCTTTTTCGATCATGTCTTGGAGTTCAGCTTCGCCCAACATTTTCAGAGCTCCCAAAACTCGATCGAACGAACAGCCGCAGTGAAAGCGCACCATCTGAGTTTCCGGAAAAATTTCCAGCCCCATATCACCGAGTAACTCTTCCAGAATCTGGTGCAGCGTTTTACCCGATCGTAGCAGCGGCGTAAAACCCGACAGTGCAGCCACTCTAGATTCTAGAGTTTTCACCAATTTTTCATCCCTTGCGGCCTTCGGCAGCACCTGCAACAGCACGCCCCCAGACGCTTGCACCCCGCCCGCCCCCACAAACACCCCCAACACCATAGCCGAAGGAGTCTGTTCCGAGGTTGCCAAATAGTGAGTCAAATCGTCGCCAATTTCGCCGGAAACCAATTCTACCGTACTCGAGTAAGGGAAGCCGTATCCAACATCCCGCACCACGTACAAATAACCGTCACCTATAGCGCCGCCGACATCAAGTTTGCCTTTAGCATTAGGTGGCAATTCCACTGCGGGATTGCTCACATAACCTCGAACCGTCCCATCAAGTCCCGCATCAACCAGCAGTCCACCCAGAGGCCCATCTCCTTTAATGCGAATGTTGACTCTCGATTCGGGCCGTTTCATGCTGGAGACGAGTAACAGCCCCGCCGACATCGTGCGTCCAAGGGCGGCTGTAGCCACGTAGGAGAGCTTGTGCCGCCCTCTTGCTTCTTCGGTGAGACTTGTGGTAATCACCCCTACAGCGCGAATTCCGCCGTCTGCGGCTTTGGCGCGAATTAATTGATCTGCCATGAAAAACCTTACTTTGTCTTTTGATACCTTCTCGAACTATTTTAGAAGTTATTGAAAATTGTGGCAGCAGGTAGCAGCAGTTGACTTAGCGCAGCCCGGAGCGCGATCGAACTTATTTTAACTCTCAAAGCAATAATATTACCTTTGGCAATTTATGTCGATAAAAACTTAATTTACATTGAAAAAAATTACAAGCCGTGTACGCTTGGCGACATAGAAAAAAAAACAGTATAGCAGTTTTCAGTAAAATGAGGTACGCACAACCGAGCGGTAATAGGTAGTAATAGGTAATTGCAGAATTGGCAATTTGAGTTCGGGTTAGCTACCAGCTATGATTTCTGTCCTCCGCTTTGCTTGCTTCGCCCATTACCGATTACCCATTACGGGAGCGTACCTCACCTAACTGAGAAAAGCTATAAACGAGACATCATTCAGGTAGTTAACGATCGAGACAAACCCACTTATTATACAGTATTAAATCTGCACATACAATAATTATTGTGAGTCATTTCAAATTCGGTAGCATCCCAATTGTAAAATTTAGTCAACAGTCAACCGCAGACGCCGCAACCGGAATCGATCTAATTCATCTGCGTTAATCTGTGTTTATCGGCGGTCTGTATCTGCGGTGAAAAAAAAAGAGAATGTATAACCGCAGATGACAATTGATTCACGCCGATTCGCGCAGATGCAGAAAAGAGATATATGAAGAATTCCGATATTAACAGATTTGAACTGGCATCTGTACACACTTCTCGATAGTTAAACGATTATTTCAGTTCATTTAGACCTGCTACAGAATCAAGTTGTTCTTTGTTGAATACTCGTTCCATTAAGTCGCGTACCGTGAAACAGAGATGACTCTGCTTGACAAATCGTTCTTTGATGGCATCTAACATTTACCTGCTCAGTGATAAGGAACACCTTAACAGGGCTGGGTTTGCAGCGAACAGCCTACAAAAAGACTAAAAACCCGGTTTCTGGGCAGAAACCGGGTTTTTAACTGAAAATGGGTTGTTTGCATTCTTGGAACGAGTTATTGGTCGTAGCTGCCGCCGACACCGATTTGTGTATTGTAGATTTTGGCATCAGTGATGGTCATATCTTCCATTGATGCACCGGATACGTCAGCCGTGTTAATGATGGCTGCGGTCAGATTTGCCCGATCGAGGTCTGCATTGTTTAAACTGGCGTTAGTCAGGAAAACTGCCGTCAAGTCAGCCCCCGTCAAGTTGGCCCCCGTCAAGTCAGCACCTTCGAGGTTAGCGCGGTAGAGGTTGGCGCCTTGCAAATTTGCTTCTCTCAAATCTGCGCCAATTAAATGAGCTCCTGTCAAATCTGCTCCCGACAAGTCGCACCTAAAGCATTGGCCGGTTGACAGTAACTGTTTGACTTGAGCCGGATTTTCGGCGCGAGCCGGGCCGCCGAACAGTAGGGGACTAATTAAAAGAGTAGCGGCTAAAAGATGGCGTTTCATATTTTTTTTCCTCGGTTTATTATGTATTTAAGTTCTGCTGTTTATATCTACAATTTTACCACGGTGGTTTTCGCAACTTGCGATCGCATTCACAGATATGTTGTGACATCGATTCCCCTTGACAGCGCACAAATGGTTTCCGAAAGCTCGCAAAACTTGTATGTCGCAAAACTTAACACTGCTGAACTACAAGACAGTGCTGTTTTGTAGTAATATGTTCTATGTTAGCTAAAATTGCCCACAAATGTGTCTTTCTAAAGATGGATAAGTTCGGCAATGGGATAGATAATTTTAGCAGGTAACTCGATCGCGAAAAATCGAAAAGAAATACATTTTTTTTAATAAAAGTGTCGCGAGACAGAAAAATCAACTTAAAATAAAGATTGACTTATAACTTTATAGGTAGAGGGTGAGCCGTCACCGGCGAGTTCCCCAGCCAAAAATCGGGTTATTTTTCACGAGAAATTTTTTATTAGGTCTCAGCAGCGCTGTAACAGTCAACGTAGTGCTTGGAAAGCAGCGCTTTTTTGGAATGTCGCAAAGTCTGCGCGATCGCAAAAATCAATTAAATATGTTCAAAAACGACTCCTCCAAGTATCTGCCGACTTTAGATCGAGTAATTGACCGATCGCCCTTGACAGTTGCGCCCGATACCCCATTAGCAGAAGTAATTACCCTGATGGGCCAACAGCGCCCGAGTTGCTCTCTAAACGCAGGCACTCCGCCAACCGATATCTACCAGCAGCTAACAGAAATCGCAAATCCCCCCAGCTCAAACGTCCTCAGAGATGCCAGAGGTATCTGCGTCTTTGTTGTGGAAACATTTTTAGACAAATCAGACCGGCAATCTGCTCAAAAAAATAGTCAATTGCAAGGAATTTTCACCGAGAGGGATCTCGTCGATTTGATTGCTTCAGGCAAAAACTTAAAAAATGTCACCGTCGCAGAGGTGATGCGACAGCCTGCGGCAACTCTCACCCAAGATGAAAATCGAGACATTTTTAGCGCCATAATTCTGCTGGGCCAACACAAAATTCACCACCTGCCAGTATTGGATGGCGCAGGTCAACTCTTGGGAGTAATTACGCCCGAAAGCATTCGCCAAGCGATGGTGCAACCGGCAAATATCTTAAAAATGCACAGCGTCAAAGAAGTAATGACTGCAGAAGTCATTCAAGCGCCTGTCACCGCGTCGGTTATTAGTTTGGCGGAGTTGATGGCGCACCACCGCGTTAGCTGCGTGGTAATTACAGAGTTATCGGTGAATTTGCCGTTTCCTATTCCTGTAGGTATCGTCACAGAACGGGATATTGTGGAATTTCACGCTTTAGATATAGATTTGTCGCAAACGATCGCCCAAACTGTGATGAGTACCCCTTTGTTTAGCCTTCAACCAGAAGACTCGCTGTGGGTAGCCCATCAGGAAATGCAGCAGCGTTTAGTCCGCAGGTTGCTAGTAAGGGGGGAACGCGGAGAACTCCTGGGAATAGTTACTCAAACTACTTTGCTGCGCGTACTCGACCCAATGGAAATGTCCGGGGCGATCGACATTTTACACGCCAGCGTCCAAGAACAGACTAGCGAATTGCAAAAAGCGATCGCATCCCTGAGCTTGAGTAACAGCCGGCTGGAAAAAGAAATCGCTATTCGCCAGCAGGCAGAGGTGCGGCTGCAACTGCTAGAATCTGCGGTAGTTAACGCTAACGACGCGATCGTGATTATGGATGCGGGAAACCGCGATATCTCCGATCCGGCCATTATCTACGTCAACGAAGCTTTTACCCAAATGACCGGTTATCGGCCCGAAGAAATTATCGGCCAAACGCCCAGTTGTCTGCGGGGCCCCGATAGCGACGGCGCTCAAGTTGCTAAAATTCGCCGCGCTTTCTCTCGCCTTGAACCGCTGCGCTTGGAATTGATCAACTACCGCAAAGACGGTTCAACTTATTGGGTGGAACTCAACAGCGTACCCGTTGCTGACGAGTTGGGGAATGTCACTCACTGGGTGTCCGTGCAGCGGGATATTAGCGATCGCAAGCGCATGGAACAAGCATTTTTTGAAGAAAAAGAACTCGCTCAAGTTACTCTACATTCGATCGGCGACGCAGTAATCGCTACTGACAGCGGCGGCTGCATTTCCACCCTCAATCCTGTTGCTGAAAAACTCACCGGTTGGTCTACTTCGGAAGCTAAAGGTTTGCCCCTGGCTAGGGTGATGAGAATTGTTGACGAAACTACCCGGATGCCGATCGAAAATATCGCCGAAATCGCTTTGTACGAAGGTCGAATAGTTGACCAAGGACACAACAGCTTGCTGGTGGCGCGCCACAACCGCGAATTTGCCATCGACCACTGCGTCGCCCCCATCCACGCCAGCAACGGCCAAATTGTCGGGGCCGTGGTTGTGTTCCGAGATGTCACCCAAGTGCGAACTCAAGCGCGACAACTCACCTGGCAAGCGACTCACGACCCCTTGACGCAATTGGTCAACCGCCGCGAATTTGAGTACCAGCTAGAACACGCCCTGCACAGCGCTCAAGGTTACGGCGAAGAACACGTAATGCTTTACCTCGACCTCGATCGCTTCAAAATAGTTAACGACACCGCAGGTCACGTTGCAGGCGACGAACTGCTGCGCCAAGTCAGCCAGCTATTTAAAAGCAATATCCGCAAAACCGATATTTTGGCTCGTCTGGGCGGCGATGAGTTTGCTGTACTCCTGTACAATTGCCCCCCAGAACAGGGCTTAGATGTTGCAAAATTGCTGCTTCAAAGCATTCAAAAATTCCGGTTTGGGTGGCAGGACAAAACTTTTTCGATCGGCGTTAGTATCGGTTTGGTGGCAATTAATCCCAAAACAGCATCGACATCTGCGGTGTTGAGCGCGGCCGATCTAGCCTGCTATGCTGCTAAAAATAAAGGCCGCAACCGAGTGCAAATTTATCGATCGGGCGATCGGGATTTAATCAAACAGCACGGCGAAACCCAGTGGGTAGTCCAAATTAATCGAGCTTTAGAAGAGAATCGGTTGCGCTTGTACTCTCAGCCGATCGTACATTTGCTCAACCCATCCACCACCGGCACCCACTGCGAAATCCTGTTGCGCCTCCAACTCGAAACCGGTCAGTTGGTATCGCCGATGGCGTTTATTCCGGCAGCCGAACGCTACAACTTGATGCAGGCGATCGATCGCTGGGTAATTCGCACTTTATTTAGCAAATTATCTAAAATTTTCACGACAAATTTATTAGTCCAAAACCCCGGCGCAGACAGCGATCGAATAGTTACCTTGCCCGCAGGTTCTCTCCTGTCTAATTCGCAATCCTCATTTGCAAAATATCCCAGCCTTTATTCCATCAACCTTTCAGGCGACAGCATTAACGAAGAAAAGTTGATCGAGTTTATTCAGGAGCAGTTTTCAATCCATCAAATACCGCCGGAAATAATTTGTTTTGAAATCACCGAAACCGTGGCGATCGCCAATCTCAGCAAAGCAGCAAGCTTAATTTGGAAACTCAAGGAACTCGGCTGCCAGTTTGCCTTAGACGACTTCGGCAGCGGGATGTCTTCCTTTGCTTATTTGAAAAGCTTGCCGGTTGATTTCCTCAAAATCGATGGCAATTTTATTAAAAATATTGCCGACAATCCTATTGATGTCGCAATGGTGGAAGCTATTACCAAAATAGCTCACGTCATGGGAATTAAAACTATTGCCGAGTATGTGGAAAATCAAAAAATTATGGATAAAATCAAGGAACTTGGGGTAGATTACGCTCAAGGTTATTATTTGGGAAAACCTCAACCTTGTAACTTCATATCTCCTATTTTAGAGGGAGTTTTGGGGGAATTTCCTGTTAATTCTTTGGTTTTGGAGGCTAAGCTGGCTTCTTAAAAATGGAAGTTTGGCAACGAATTTTTTAGAGAATTTAACGGATGTAATGAACACCTATTATAGCCTTTCTCAGAAAGATGAGGTACTGTCGGGCATAGGGCATAGGGCATAGGGCATAGGGCATAGGGCATAGGGCATAGGGCATAGGGCATACCTCACTTTTTTGAGAAAGGCTATACATTCATTCGAGATCATTTTTTAAAATTATCTGCGTCTATCAGTCTTAATCTGCCTTGCATCTGCGGTTGACATATCCATTAAATAAAGATTTATGCAATAAGTCTAGAAAAGAAGCAAAAGGCAAAAAGGAAAAGGCAGATTTTAATTGTGATATCAATTCCCAATTCCCAATTCCCAATTCCCAATGCCAACTAACAACTAACAACTACCAACTGCCAACTGCCAACTGCCAACTGCCAACTGTCAACTGCCAACTGCTTCAATGTACTGACTGTCTAACAGAAAAGCACCTTTTTCAAAGCGAATGCCCCAATAATTGCCGGGACGCCGATCGATCACAACGCCTTCTGCGCCGATCGCAATTACATTCGCAGGCCGCAGCATCGGCATCGGTTCGGCAGTTTTCACGTAGGGCGGCATCGCCACAACTCGCACTTTTTGACCGACAGTAAATTCTTTTTCCATGAGTTTTCTTTCCTTTGACAATCTGCTGAGCTTAGCGGTGACTTTAGTATTAGACATCTCCCATAATTATTGTGGAACAGGCATCCTGCCTGTTCTTGAGTATCTTTTTAGGAGAGGTCTATTGTATGTAACTTTTTATATTAAATACTCCTGCAACAATTTCCAAGCCATTTGAGTACCTTCCCCTGCGTTTACTTTCCTAAAATCTACATCTTTTCTCAAAACCACAAAACCCACACCTTCTTTGATTTCTATGTCCTCAAAATTGCTAACTCTCGCCAAAAATAAGTGATTTTCCTGTATAATTTCGGGATTATTTTGCGTCTTTGGGTGAATAAAAGTTGTGATAAATTCCATTGTGTAATTGGTTTGGAGGCAAGTTTCTTCCTCCAGTTCTCGGACTGCCGCTTGCTTTGGACTTTCTCCAATGTCCACGGCGCCTCCAAAAGTAGACAGCATCCCTTGACTTGCAATACCTGGAATATTATCTCGCAGTTGTGCCACAATCTGACCCTTCGGGAGGATGAGAAAAATGCGAACAATTGACTTAGGAATATTCATATTCGATGTATTTGAGGTTGAGAGTGAGTCCTGGACTAGGTTTGCACAATTGACTAACTGCGCTCGATCGTCCTGCTTCTCCATCCCTGTCATAACTAATCCTAATTTTGGGGCCGATCGCCCGTAACACCGATACCGATCGCGGTACAGTTATAGATCGGGATGAAAACGGCCGATCTAAAAGTAGGGGATAGTTGCTATGGCTACAAGTCGTCGCATTGAGCGCGTAGCTTCAATGATTAAGCGGGAAGTCAGCCTGATGCTGCTGAACGGAATTAAGGACGATCGCGTCGGTGCAGGTATGGTTAGCGTTACCGATGTAATTGTTTCGGGAGACCTTCAGCATACAAAAATCTTTGTCAGCATTTACGGTACTGATGAGGCAAAGGCCGAGACTATGGAAGGTTTGAAATCGGCAACTAGCTATGTCCGCAACCAGTTAGGCCAGCGGGTGCAACTGCGCCGGACACCGGAAGTGATATTTCTCGAAGACCGTTCCCTGGAACGCGGGGATAAAATGCTGGTACTGCTGAATCAGCTTTCTGCCGATCGCAAACCCGGTATGTTTGATGACGAAGAATTGACCGAAGATGGCGAAAAATTGACCAATGATGATGATGATGAAGATTTAAAAACAGACGGGGATTAGTGTCCGAAGCCAACTGACAACCGCCAACTGACAACTAAGAGGGCGGGCCAGGGGGCACCGCCCCTACCAACCGCCAACTGACAACCGCCAACTGACAACTGACAAATTCATGATTGACAATCTTTCCTTGCCCGAATTGGTAGCCCAGATGTTCGTGGTGCGCGCTTCCGGCTGCTTGTTCGACCACCAAATTCGTTATCCCGAATGGGAACCAACAGCCGACAAACTCCGCTATTATCTGGAAAACTTGGGCGTGGGCGGGGTGATTTTGGTGGGGGGAAGTGCTGCAGAGTTGGCAGTTCGATCGCACCAATTGCAGTCTCGGGCAAAATTTCCGCTGCTGCTGGCGGCTGATATTGAGGAAGGTGTCGGCCAGCGTTTCGCCGGGGCGACTTGGTTCGGGCCGCCGATGGCTATTGCCGAAATTGCGCGGCACGATGCAGCGGCGGCCGATCGCTATGCTGAACAAATGGGCGCTGTCACGGCGATCGAAGCTGGGGCGATCGGTCTAAATTGGATTCTCGCACCAGTCGTTGATGTGAACAACAATCCCGACAATCCCGTGATTAACGTCCGCGCTTTTGGCGAAACGCCGGAAATTGTCGGCAAATTAGCTGCGGCTTTTATTCGCGGCGCAGGCGAACACCCGGTTTTGACAACAGCTAAGCATTTTCCCGGCCACGGCGATACGGCGGTTGATTCTCACTTGGAATTGCCGGTTTTGCCGCATTCGCCCGATCGATTGGCCGAGGTTGAGTTGCCTCCTTTTGTCCGGGCGATCGCCAGCGGAGTCGATGCAATCATGAGCGCTCATTTGCTGATTCCGGCTTGGGATTCCCAGTTTCCTGCTACTCTTTCTCGCAAAATTTTGATCGGGAAGCTGCGAGAAGAGTTGGGATTTGAAGGTTTGATCGTGACTGATGCTTTGGTGATGGGCGCGATCGCCAATAAGTACGGCACCAGCGAAGCTGCTGTTTTGGCGGCACAGGCCGGTGCTGATGTTTTGCTGATGCCGCTCGACCCGGAAGCGGCGATTTTGGCTGTCTGCGAAGCTGTCACTCAAGGGCGGATTTCTTTATCACAAATCAAGGAATCTGTCAAGCGAATTTGGAAAGCGAAAAATAAGGTGGGTTTGCCGATTTTTGACCCCCCCCAGCCCCCCCTTGCTAAGGGGGGGAGTAAGAATCAAACTGCTGTTGTTGATACAGGGAGCAAGAATTTACAATTTATCGACTCGATCGACTTAGGTTTGCTGGCAAATCCTCAAGCAAGGGCAACTGCTGTCGATATTTTGCGAGATTCTTTGAAATTTGGGGGGAATCTACCTTTAGCCCCCAAAAAACCCTCAGCAAATCAAATTTTGCGGAATTTGATTGTTGTAGATGATGTTTTGAATTGCGAGTTTTTGGGCAGTCACACTCCGGCGATCGCCCGGCCCGAAAAGTTTGGTTACGAATTGCAACTAATTGACGATCGCACAGGGGCGATCGCCCATAATTCAAGTGCAGAGCATTTCTCTCCGACACTGCTGCAAATTTTCATTCGCGGTAATTGCTTCCGAGGCAGTGCGGGTTTAACCCAAGCCGCTAAAGATTGGTTTAAAAAATTATTAAGAACGGGAGAACTGCAAGCTGTACTAATTTACGGTAGTCCCTACGTTTTAGAGCAATTTTTGCCGCATTTACCCAACAGCATTCCTTATGTATTTTGTTTCGGGCAGATGCCCGCAGCCCAATCTCTTGCTTTAGAATTGCTGTTGGGCACTGACAAAACCGGCAATCCTTGAGTTGTCCGACTCCTGAATATTTCCTTTGCTGTCTCAGAACTTAAATCGATATACCCGGTTTCTCGCCAAAAATTTTGCTGACTGCAGCAAAGCATTTAGAAACCGGGAATCGGACACTGGTGTCTGAGTCCGGAATAAAGTTTTGTAGCAGATTTGCTTGTTCGTCTCGAACATCTGCCGCGTCTCAAAATCCGAAAACAGATCCGATCGCTCGATCGTCATTCCTATAACTTTTTTAAATCGATCGCTCAAGAGTATCTGTGTATACAGAAAAAAATAACTTACATATTCAGAAGTTTGGACTATATTATTACCAGGGCCATAAATTTTTTTAGTAAAACCTTGAAGGGGCATTATGATTCAGTCAACTATTCACCAACTCCGCTACTCTTTAGACGTGATCCAGGATGAAGCGCGCCATCTCGTGCACGAGGGCGTACTTAGCCGGCAACAGCCTATCTACACGCTTTGTCAGTTCATCCCGCCCCGAGAATGGTCTTGCGTCGAGGGAGAACTCGAAAAATGCGACTTCTTGCTGCGCGATCGCATCGCCGACCTGATCGGTTCTGAAAACTGGGAGAATGACTAAACTTCGGTTCTGTTAAATAAGTTTGCAAGTAAGTTTGCAAATAAAATCCGGCTGTGTTAAAGATGCTTGATTCTTTAATCCTGGGAATTTTCGGCGCGCAAATTTTCCAATTGAGCCCTGAGCGCTGCCATCTGTGCAGTTAATTCTTGAATCTCTTTTACGTCAGGCTGTACAACCGAATCGCCAGGAGTGTCAGTGGCTGTATCTGATTCCTGGTGCGAGACGGATTCGTCATTAGGTGCATTCTCCCTCACGCCCGGTTGAGAGAAAATTGTATCGACAAAATTCCGCGCTTCTCGATCGGTCATTTCTCCTTTTTCCAGCAACTCATCCGCGAGAAGGCTCAAATCTGACTGCTTGAGCTTGTCGAGATTTTCTTCTCGCTTTAAGGGATCTTGCAATGTTTCCATTAAAAAGGAAGTTGCACCTAAAGTCAGGTGAAATCCAGTTTGCAGCATTTGAGGCAGGTTGTCGGGATTCATCTACAGATGCCACTAAAACAACGTTGTTGCGAGTTTTTAGTTCGCGAATTTCGCACAGGCGGCGGGTTTACCGCTTCTCTAGGGATGCGAAGTTGTCGCCCGCGATCGCCCGGAATCAGGAAATATTAGCCTGTCGGGGACACTTTTGCCTTGCGAACATACTAACTTTACCATTACTCTGTAACTTGAGAAACGTCAAGTGTAAAGTTTTGTAATCAGCGGTTGAAATATCCTCGCAGGAACGATTCGGTAAGTCGATTTGAGATTGAACAAGAGTTACCAACTCCGATCGCAGAAACCCGGTTTCTGGGAAAAATTGACCGCCAGAAACGATAAATCTAGGAAGAAATGCGGTTTTTAGCTTGTCGCAAGTACATAAATCCGATTAATTTGAGATTGGATCGTTGAAGATTTGAGGTTTAATCGAGTTAAGGATACAGCGCCTCGCCGGTGGAGGGGTCAAAAATAAATAGCCGATCGAAGTCAAGCTGTACCGTCAGCCGATCGCCCGATCGGCAGCGGACACTCGCAGGTACTTGCAACTGTACAGTAGTTTCAGCGCTCAACAAAGGCAAACTCGCCCGGATTAAAGTTTCTCGCCCCAGAGGTTCCACTACTTTTACCTCAACGTCGAGAGGGACTTTTTCTAAAGCCCAAACATCCCTTTTCAAATCATCATTTTCTGCTGTTGACGGCGTAAAAAATTCTATACTTTCTGGACGGATGCCCAAATCAAATCCTTGTCCTTCCTTCGGGTGCAATCTTTTTTGAAGTGACGGCGGACAGGCTAAAGATTGATTTCCCAATTGAAATGATTCGTTAGCATAAATTGCGGGCAAAATGTTCATAGCCGGATTGCCTAAAAATGCCGCAACCATGCGGTTAGCTGGTTTAGCATAAATGCTTTGCGGGGAGCCTATTTGTTGAATTTTTCCCTTATCTAAGACTACAATCTTATCAGCTAAAGTCATCGCTTCTACTTGGTCGTGGGTAACGTAAACTGTGGTAATTCCCAGCCGTTGATGCAGTTGTTTGAGCTCCGCCCTAGTGTCGTCTCGCAGTTGGGAATCTAGGTTGGAAAGCGGTTCGTCTAAGAGGAAAACTTTGGGCGATCGGGCGATCGCCCTTCCCAGTGCTACGCGCTGCTGCTGTCCGCCTGATAGCTGTTTGGGCTTGCGGTTGAGGAGATGGTCGATCGAGAGCGATCGGGCTACAGTTTCGACTCTTTCTTTAATTCTTGCAGCATCAACATTTCGCATCCGCAGCCCAAATGCGAGATTCTCTGCGACAGTCATGTGCGGGTAAAGCGCGTAGTTTTGAAACACCATTGCGACATCCCGCTGTCTAGCCGGAATGTTGTCAACCAAACTATCTCCGATGTAAAGATTGCCAGAAGTTGCAGTTTCTAAACCTGCGATCGTCCGCATAATTGTGGATTTTCCGCAGCCGGAAGGCCCGACTAATACCCAAAATTCCCCATCCGGGATTTTGAAGCTGATGTTTTCGATCGCGGTGACGTTTTGGTAGCGTTTGGTAATATTTTCTAAACGAACGTTGGCCATTTGTTAGTAGTTATTGGTTATTAGTTATTGGTTGCTGATTTTTATTCTTTGTCTTCAGCAACCTTATTGACTTCTAAAACTGTGCGGGCTAATTCTTCAACGAGCGGCGTTGATTCTGCTTGGAAAAACGGGCGTTGCTGAATACAAATATGAATTCAAGATTTCCCAATTGCTATCAGCCAAGTATGGTGAGCTTTGTAACATTAAGCGAAAAGTTGATTCTGAATCAGCAACGCCTTTTTTTTTACCGCAGAGGGCGCTCTTGGCGCAGAGAGAAGAGGGAATAGAGGTCTTGTGGTAATGTGAAATCCAGGGCGTTGCTGAATACAAATATGAATTCAAGATTTCCCAATTGCTATCAGCCAAGTATACTGAGCTTTGTAACATTAAGCGAAAAGTTGATTCATATTTAGAATCAGCAACGCCGAAAAACGCTTTTGCTAAAGAATTATAATACCAGAGAGTACCATCTTTTTTGCCTTTGAAGCGTTCCCAAACAGTATCACCTAATTGACAACAATCTTTGAGGATCGATCGCACATTATAAAGTTTATCAGCCGCCGAAACCAATTTGACCGAGCAATTACGCTATAAGAATGCGATCGATCGCTGTGACTGTATCGCCAAACCGGCGGCGGATGGCTTCGCGGGTGGTGGGGCCGCCTCCATCTGCGATCGCGTCGCGAAACAAAGGTGCGATCGGCTCATCTTCCGAAGCCCCATATTCTAAAGCTATACTAGCAGTACCCAACAAATGAGCAATGTAGGGAACGCCGGAACCTTTGCGGACTTGAGTTGCGTGCAATTCGGCGGCCTAGGTGACGGCTTCAGAAAAACGGTTTGAAAGAATCATAAAAGTCAACCTTCTGAATTGCTATGATATATAAATTGTAGGGCAAAGTTGAATAGAAAGACATGAAAAAACATTTTTTTGTTTCGATAGCTGATATCAACTAGCCTGAAAATAGAATCAAATCATCAAACGCGATCGCTCTTCGATCGCCCCTCAAATTAGAATCATCAAACAGAGGTTTTGCTCGTGACAGCTACTACAATTTTACCCAAAACAGCCGACACAAAATTAGAGCCCAAATCACATCAGACCGTAGAAAACACAGCCGAAATTCAGCCAGAATCAGAGCCACAAAAAGTCATATCTCTCGAAGAGTTTTTAGTCAAACCTGCTGATAGAATGGAGTGGGTTGACGGCAACTTAGTGGAGAAAACAGGAATGACATTCAAGCACGGTCTGGCTCAAGTCAATCTAGCTACTTGCTGGAAAAATCACAAAAATTCCAGCGCACAGGGAGGAGAAGTTGTTACAGAAGTCCTTTGCCGCACTAGCAAACAGGGCCGCCGTCCCGATGTCGCTTACATCACTCCCGAACTGCTGCAACAAGCAGGCAATTTTACAGCATTATCCCAAAGTTTTCCCCTGATAGCAGAAGTTGCTTCCCCCGAAGACAGCGGCGAAGAATTATTTGCCAAAGCTCAAGAATATTTGGAATCGGGATGTTTAGAAGTTTGGCTGCTGTTTCCTGAAGCGAGATTGATATTTTTGAATGCAGGAAAGAACTGGCTGTTGTTTGATTCGGATGAAATCGTTAACACTCAAAGAGTCCTTCCAGGTTTTAGCGTAGCTGTCAGCGAATTATTAGCATCATAAACTTGCCAAGAATGCCATCTTATGAAATAATCTATGATGTTCCAATTTCCCACTATAGGGATTTTCAAAAATAAACATATCATATAATGGATAGATTCAGAGTAGAAGTTATTTCTCAAACACCAAATCCTCAGCAAGTAATTTATGCGGCACTCCATCAAGACTATACCGAGAATTTCGTATTTGACCAACGCGACTCCTGGCCCAGTGAGGCAGAATGCGGAGAAATTATCGTTAAAAGGCTCCTCGCAGGCGATCGGGGACATTACGGCCCCCTAGAGCATCCCCAAATTATCTTCAATTGCGGGTACTTTCCCCACAGCGTCATGCAGCAGGCGAGGACTCATCGTGTCGGAGTATCATTTGATGTTCAATCCCTGCGCTATACAGGCCATCAATTTCTGGATGCAGCAGCCGGCAAAAAAGACATAGAAGATATTTTTTACCTGCGTCCAGTAGATTATTATACAGACCGCGAAGGCAAAAAATATTACTATTCTCCCGAACAAAGAGAACAAGATTTAGAGTGGTGTAGAGAAGCCGCTAAACGTTACAAAATAGACTTCGACGGCGGAATGTCCGAGGAACACGCCAGAGGCAAATTACCCTTTGACTACCGCCAGCATTTTGTAGTCAGCTTCAATCTCAGGTCTTTTCTACATTTTTCCGACTTAAGAAACAAGAAAAATGCTCAACTAGAAATTCAAAAACTCTGCGAAATGATGTGGCCTCACTTTGAAAATTGGGCCCCCGACATTGCCAAGTGGTACACAACTACTCGCTTGGGAAAAGCCAGACTAGCCCCGTAATAATTGCCATCATCGAAATTATTCATCTCTCTCTTCTCCTCCTCTGTGTCCTCTGCGCTCTCTGCGGTTAAATCATTCCGATACAACTGAAATTGGGATAGCTAAAAACTTTTCTGTACGATCATTCTTCCTTCTTCCTTCCACTCACAAAACAAAATGAAACTAAAAATCCTGCAACTTAACGAGTTAGCCATAATTCCCAAATATGCCCATGAGACTGATGCTGGATTGGACTTGTTTTCGATAGATGAATTAGAAATAACTCCGGGGAAAAGCCAGTTAATTCATACAGGTATATCCATAGAATTACCCGAAAAAACAGAAGCACAAATTCGTCCCAGAAGTGGTTTAGCTCTCAAGCACCAAATCACCGTACTCAATTCACCAGGAACTATAGATGAAGGCTATCGAGGTGAAATCAAAGTCATCTTAATCAATCACGGTCAAACTTCGTTTCAAGTCACAAAAGGCATGAAAATTGCTCAAATGGTAATCGCACCAGTAATTCGCGTCGAAATTGAAGAAGTTAAAATGTTAAATTGCAGCTCTAGGGGAGATAATGGATTTGGCTCGACTGGAATTTCCCAATAAATCCCTCGTCTGAATATCATTCTAATTCTACATTTTAAATGAACATCAACACAGCAGAGAATTACGAACCTCCTCAAAGACCAACCTGGGACGAATACTTTTTGATGTTGGCAAAATTGGCTGCTACTCGATCGACTTGTCTGGCTTTTCCCGTGGGTGCGGTAATCGCTAAAGACAGGCAAGTTTTAGCCACGGGTTACAACGGATCGCCGTCGGGTTCGGCACACTGCACGGCTCAAGGCTTCTGCTATCCTGGTTTGAGCAGTTGCGACGCCAGCAAAATTTTGCCGTCGCGGGCGGTTCACGCTGAAGCAAATGCGATCGCCAAAGCTGCCAAACACGGGATATCTACCGCTGGATCTAGCATTTACGTGACTTTAGAACCCTGCATTTACTGTTTGAAATTAATTATTTCTGCCGGGATTCGCGAAGTATTTTACGAAACTGTTTTTAACAGCGGAGAAAAGGCGGATTTGAGAGATTCTTTTATCGCTGAAGGTATTGTTGAGTTCACACAAATTAAGCTGTCTGAAGATACAGCAAAAAAGGCGGCTTCATTTCTGCTGAATCCTACGTCTGTTCCAAAAGGCGATCGACCATTTGGTTTGTAGTGGGGACTTTTAGGATCGAAAACTTAATAGCTTAAGCACCTCCTACAGTCCTCTATCCTGTAAGTTGCGAGAAAGAAGGAGGCAGAGCCTCCGGATCTGCATTACCAGGCTCTTCCTGGTAACGAGAAACGAGAAATCGCTTAAGTTATTAAATTTTCATTCCTTAGTCCGCATTCTGAATTTAACAGTCAACAGTCAACATTCAACAGTCAACATTCAATCAAACTCATTCACAGCTTGCAAATAGTCGATCGCCGCATCTATCCTCGAACTATACTTAAAAGCAAACTGATCGAACCAATATCTCTCATCGGAATTTTTATCCAACTTTTTCAGCCAAACCTGAGCTTGCCTCACTTTTTGCCTGCGGGTTTGTACGTCTAACTCTGACTGCACAATCTTTTCTGGGGATTGCGGTGCGAGTGCAGTCACTTCCTGAGCTTTATTTTCTGCTTTTTGCGGAGACTTAAGCGGTTCCTGCACAGCCACTTCCTGAAGTTTATTTTGTGCTTCGCATTCAGCCTTAATTTGAGCTAAATCCTTGTCCAAAGCACCAGCATACAAATTTATATCTGTTGTTTTTAATGTTTGATTTGACGGCGCTGCTGCTGGTTGCGAAAGCGGTTGTGCTTCCAGCGGCGGCTGACTTTTCAGCTCGCGATTCTTTTGAGACTCTTGATATTCTGCCTTAAGTTCAGCTAACAGCCGATCGATCGATTCCATAAATTAAACCCCTCTTAAAAAATGCTTCCCAACAACCAAGCACAAATATAATCCCCCACAATTCGCCCTCTCCTCAATCAATTATTGCATTCAGCAATACTTCTGTCAGAGTCATTCCTTCAATATCATCCATCGTCACAGTATCAACGATATCAAATTTAGCTCCGGCGCTTTGCAGTTCGTCATCCAATATCTTGAGAAACTTAGTAGCGTCGGGCGCATTCCCTACTTGAATAAAAGAAATTGCCAACTCTTCATCTCGATCGATCTTCCGCGAAGCCTCTATAATCGTTTTCATCACTTCTTTGCGATCGTCCGGTTCGCCATCCGTCACCACTAATATTGTCTCCCCATTTTGCTTGGTCTTGCCGGATGCTTTGCGCTGAAAATAACTGTTCAGAGCATCTAGCAGCACCCCAGCTAAATTTGTAGTGCCCGAAGGTTCGTTTTCTTGGAATATTTGCACGACTTTTGCTGCTGTTACATTGTCGTACCGTTTGAAGCGACCGGAAAACACGTAAGCTGTGATGCCGTCGGGGTCTAGTTCTTCGCATTTGTTCGCCAGGGCGATCGTCGATTCTTGGATCAGCGCCCACCGACTTTTACCCCCAGGCTGGTCTTTGGTGTACATACTGCCGCTTTTGTCAATGATGATTGTATAATCCCGGTTCTGAAGCATCAGATTTTCCTGTTAATTAAGGTTTTTCCAAACAAAATCAAAAGCAGCGAGCAGAAGCGGTTTAATCTTAGTTGCTCGCTGCGTTTTTTAGTTGATTTGCGATCGCAAATAGCAGAATTTAAGCTGTAACTAAAGCTTCTGTAAGCGGCTTCCAGCTAAAAACTCGATCGCCCCCCATCTCTACTGCTATTTTAACTCGCGGTTCTAGCGTCGGCAAAACAGTCAAATACTCAACTTCCTGACTCGACAAAACTTGCCCTTCAATAATCCACAGCACCAGTCCTTTTGCTTTTGGCGGCAAATTGTCTAATTGAGTTTTCAACATCGGCGGCAGGTAGTAGGTATAACCGACAGCACCTTCATTGCCAGTAGTTTTCTTGCCCAAATGCGGAGGCCGCACCCCGTGAACCCCCGTCAAATACATCGCCAAATCGCCCAAGCCCCGCGCCGTAATCGTATATGCACCGTAGCCTGCAGCCCTCAGCCGCCGCAGGTAGCGGCCCTCAAATCCTCCCTCTAAAGGAACGTACAGGGCCAGGGACCCCGACTTTTCCAAATCCCGAATCATATCTGAACCAGTTGTAATCAGTCCCATAAATTTGTCTTGCCTGCGGTTTAAAATTTGGTCGATCGCACCAGAGCGAGCTTGAAACATTATAAATCCTCAAGCTCAGGCAAAAAGTTTAGTCCAAGACGCATTCGGAATTAAGAAACCGGGTTTTTCAGCTCGATCGAACGTTTTGGGCAAGTATTGTCCTGAAAAAACCCGGCTTCTGGCGACTGCACAACTCATAAAGTTATCCAGAACGGCCTTGACAAACGGCAAACACTTCATGTACTATTTTGAGTTGTCGCCGTAAAGGATACTGAGTAGCTTGCCGCTCAAGTCCTGGCGCAAAACAGCAAGACCGAGACAAAACTCGGAGGTCGAACAGGTAAAAAACCTCGAATCTCAACCCTTGCAAGGCTTCCACAAGCTCGCTCCCAAATTTAAAACTCAAATTTTAAACACCGAGGAAAGCTGTTGGTTGATAACAGTTAATTGCAGGAACGCTGAAATAAATGTTTCTGCACAAGAGCAAGCGGATTGACTTAAACCAAGCAATCCGAAACCTCTTGCGTAAATAAAAGGAAAAAAATCCGTGTCTGTAGGCATTCTTGGTACAAAACTAGGCATGACTCAAGTGTTTGACGCTGAAGGAAGAGCAATCCCCGTCACCGTCATACAAGCAGGGCCTTGTACAGTAACTCAAATCAAAACAAAACAAACTGACGGCTACGGTGCCGTTCAAGTTGGATACAGCGAAGTTAAACCAAAGGCTCTCAACAAGCCAGAATTGGGACACCTTGCCAAGTCGGGGGCGAATCCGTTGCGCCACTTGCACGAATACCGATTGGAAGACACCAGTTCCTTTGAATTAGGTCAACAACTAAAAGCAGATAGTTTTACGCCCGGACAGCTAGTAGATGTAATCGGTACAAGCATCGGTAAAGGTTTTGCAGGCTTTCAAAAGCGCCACAACTTCAAACGCGGCCCGATGTCTCACGGTTCCAAAAATCACCGCGAACCCGGATCGATCGGACCTGGAACAACTCCGGGACGTGTCTATCCCGGCAAAAAAATGGCAGGAAGGATGGGCAACGTTCAAGTCACCGTCCGCAAACTCACAATTGTCCGGGTGGATACAGAGCAAAATCTGTTGCTCATCAAGGGAGCTGTTCCCGGCAAACCTGGCGCCTTGGTCAATGTTGTGCCTGAGAAAAAAGTAGGACGTTAGTCAGCAGTCAGCAGTCAGCAGTCATTAGTCATTAGTCAGCACTCATTAGTTGGCGGTCAGCAGTCAGCAATAACTAATAACTAAAAGCTGAAAAGTCAAAGCTGAAAACTAAGAGCTAATAACAGACAACAGACAACTGCCCAAAAACAACTACCGACAGACAACTAAAAAACAGACCGAGGACAAAAAATATGGTTAATTGTGTAGTGCGAAATTGGCAAGGCGAAGAAGTTGGGGAAACAACTTTAGAGCTTCGTGTAGCCAAAGAAGAAAATGCGTCTCACGTGGTTCACAGAGCTCTGAGACGGCAAATGGCAAACGCCCGTCAAGGAAATGCTTGCACCAAAACTCGATCGGAAGTCAGAGGCGGCGGCCGCAAACCTTGGCGTCAAAAAGGCACCGGTCGAGCCAGAGCGGGTTCAATCCGTTCTCCGCTGTGGCGGGGCGGCGGTGTCATCTTCGGACCAAAACCGAGAGACTTTGAAATCAAGATGAACAAAAAGGAACGCCGTCTCGCTTTGCGAACAGCGTTCCAAAGTCGCACCGATGACATGATTGTGGTCGAAGAATTTGCAGAGCAATTTCCCAGACCGAAAAGCAAAGAACTGCTGAGCGCGATATCCCGCTGGGGCATCGAACCCGATACAAAAGTTCTGTTAATCTTGCCAGAACCGCAACTTAACGTCTACTTGTCAGGACGCAACATCGAATTAGTAAACGTCATCTTGGCAACTTCCCTAAATGTTTACGACGTTCTCGCCGCTGACAAAATTATCGTCACCTCTACAGCCATAGCAAAAATTCAGGAGATTTACGGTGAGTAAAATCGACCCCCGCGACTACGCAGATTTGATCCAGCGTCCGATTCTCACCGAGAAAGCTACCAGAATGATGGAATTAAATCAATTCACATTCGATGTAGCGCCCAAAGCGACGAAGCCTCAAATAAAAGCAGCAATCGAAGAGCTATTTAAGGTTAAAGTCATCGGCGTAAACACCCAAAACCCGCCGCGCAAAAAGCGCCGAGTTGGTAAATTCGTCGGCTTTAAACCTGGTTACAAGCGAGCAACAGTAACTCTGACCGACGGAGACTCGATCCGCAAACTGCTATTCCCAGAAGTTTAAAATTTAGTAATAGGTAATCGGCAATGGGTAGTCGCCAATCGGCAATCGGCAATTAAAAAGTATGAAAGATGAATTCGGACTTCACAACTTTTAATTACCTTTTTGCCAACTACCTTTTTCCCAATTACCAATTACCAATTACCAACTACCGATTACCAAATTATGGGCATTCGTTCTTACCGACCTTATACCTCCAGCACCCGAGAAAAAACCGTCTCGGACTTTGCTGAAATTACCAAGTCAGAACCAGAAAAGTCTCTAACCAGCAACAAGCACACCAAACAAGGCCGCAACAACCGAGGCGTAATCACCTGCCGCCACCGGGGAGGCGGTCACAAACGGCTTTATAGAGACATCGACTTCCGCCGCGACAAACACAGCATTCCTGCTACCGTCAAGGCGATCGAATATGACCCCAACCGCAACGCCCGCATCGCCCTCGTTTTTTATAAAGACGGCGAAAAACGGTACATCCTGCACCCGCTCAACTTAGCCGTCGGCACAGTAATTGTCTCAGGCCCAGACGCGCCGATCGAAATCGGCAACGCTCTCCCCCTGAAGAACATTCCCCTCGGTACCAGCATCCACAACGTCGAGCTAGTACCCGGAAAAGGCGGACAAATCGTCCGTTCCGCAGGCTCTAGCGCTCAGCTAATGGCAAAAGAAGGTAGCTACGTCACCCTCAAACTGCCCTCCGGCGAACAGCGCAAAGTCCGCGCCGACTGCTACGCCACCATCGGTCAAGTCGGCAACACAGACGCCAGAAACATCAGCCTCGGCAAAGCCGGCCGCACCCGCTGGAAAGGCCGCAGACCCACCGTTCGCGGTAGCGTCATGAACCCGGTAGACCACCCGCACGGCGGCGGCGAAGGCAGAGCGCCCATCGGACGTTCTGGCCCAGTTACCCCTTGGGGCAAACCAGCATTGGGTGCCAAAACCCGCAAGAAAAACAAGCGCAGCGACGATTTAATCGTCCGGCGCCGCCGCAAATCTTCCAAGCGCGGCAAGGGCGGCAGACAAAGTTAGTCATCAGTCATCAGTCCGGAGTCATTAGTTTTTATTGATTGACAACTGGCAGATGACAGCAGACAACTGACAAATGACAACTGACTCACTAAAAAAACCATGTCTCGATCGCTAAAAAAAGGCCCTTTTGTAGCAGACCACCTGCTGACAAAAATTGAAAAGCTCAACGCCGAAAGCAAAAAACAAGTAATTAAAACTTGGTCGCGCTCTTCCACAATACTGCCCCAAATGGTAGGTCACACGATCGCAGTTCACAACGGCAGACAGCACGTCCCAGTCTACCTCACCGACCAAATGGTAGGTCACAAATTAGGAGAATTTGCTCCTACTCGCACCTTTAGAACTCACAGTGATAAAAAGGCAAAAAGATAGCGGAATTAGGTGACAGGTAATAGGTAATCGGATCGACTTTTTCCCAAATTACTAATTACCTTTTTCCCAATTGCAAATTACCTACTTACCCAAATCGAAATGGTTATAGATACCACATCCGAAATTAAGGCGATCGCCCGTTACATCAGAACTTCACCATTTAAAGTGCGCCGAGTTCTCGACCAAATTCGCGGCAAAAGCTATCAAGAAGCACTGATTCTCCTAGAATTCATGCCCTACCGCGCCTGCGAACCGATAGTTAAAGTTTTGCGATCGGCAGTAGCCAACGCCGAACACAACGCCGGACTAGACAAAACCAAGCTAGTAGTTTCTCAAGCTTACGCAGACCAAGGCCCAGTCCTCAAGCGCTTCAGACCCCGCGCTCAAGGTCGCGCCTACCAAATCCGCAAGCCGACTTGTCACATCACCGTAATAGTAGCTCCGCTCCTAGAGGACTAAACCAGGGAAAACGTAATAGGTAATAAACAGCTTAAAGTTGAAAAAATAGGTAATTGCCAATTACTTTACTTCAAGGAACGGAAATCAAGGAGTGGCAGACCGTTGTTTTTTACCTCTTCCTTCTTCCTTCTCTCCCGACCACAACTAAAGTCTTGCTTCTTGCTTCTTCCTTCCCTATTACCAATTACCAATTAACTCATCAAATATTATGGGCCAAAAAATACATCCAATTGGTTTTCGTCTCGGCATTACCCAAGAGCACCGCTCTCGCTGGTTTGCTGACCCGAAAAACTATCCAGAACTGTTGGAAGAAGACTCCAAAATCCGCAAATACGTTCGCAAAACCCTCAGCAATGCAGGGATTTCCTCGGTAAGAATTGAACGGAAAGCCGATCAGATCGACCTAGAAGTGTTCACCGCCAGACCGGGCGTTGTCGTAGGCCGCGGCGGAGCCGGGATCGAAACTTTGCGCGTCGGTTTGCAGCAGCTACTCGGCAACAACCGCCAAATCCGCATCAACGTAATCGAAGTTCAGCGCGTAGATGCAGATGCCACGCTGATCGCAGAATATATTGCCCAGCAACTAGAACGGCGCGTATCCTTCCGCCGAGTCGTGCGCCAAGCAATCACCCGCGCCCAAAAAGTCGGCATCCAAGGCATCAAAATTCAAGTCAGCGGACGGCTCAACGGTGCAGAAATCGCCCGTACCGAATGGACGCGCGAAGGCAGAGTCCCGCTGCACACCCTGCGGGCCGACATCGACTATTCCTGCTGCACCGCTCAAACCATCTACGGTATTCTGGGCATTAAAGTTTGGGTTTTCAAAGGCGAAATTATTCCCGGACAAGAACAAGAATCTGCACCAAATGCAGCAGTACCCCGGACTAAACAAAAGCGCCGCCGCCAGAACTTTGAAGATCGATCGAACGAAGGCTAACTAATTGTTAACTGTTAGTTGTCACTTGTTAAGTGTCAGTTGTTCCAAACCAACGAGCAATTAACAATCACCAATTACCAATTACCAATTACCAATTACCCAACTCCCAAAGCCATGTTAAGCCCTAAAAGAACAAAATTCCGCAAACAACAGCGCGGGCGAATGAGCGGTCAATCCACCCGCGGCAACACAGTTAGCTTTGGCGACTTCGCGCTCCAAGCGATCGAACCCGCCTGGATAACTTCCCGCCAAATAGAAGCCGGACGGCGCGCCATGACCCGCTATATCCGCCGGGGCGGCAAAATCTGGATTCGTATTTTTCCCGACAAACCAGTTACCCAGCGAGCCGCAGAAACCCGGATGGGTTCCGGTAAAGGCGCACCAGAATTTTGGGTTGCCGTCGTCAAACCCGGCCGGATCATGTTTGAAATTGGTGGCGTAAACGAAGAAACCGCCCGCGAAGCAATGCGTTTAGCATCCTTCAAATTACCAATTAAAACCAAGTTCATCACCCGCGAAGGAGACCAATCATAGCGACAATCGCCGCAGTAAAAGTAGGTCGGCATCCGTCATAATTTTAAACGGCTACAGCAATTTAAAATCTGGCCTGCACAACTTTTTTCCTGCGACTTTCAGTATCTAAACAATTGGGTCTTCACGCTATCCGATCGCTCACGATAAATCACACAACTATGTCTTTGACCAAAATTAAGGAAGCTAGAGAATTAAGCGATGCAGCAGTAGCAGAGCAAATTTTAGCCGTCAAGCGCCAACTAATGGAACTGCGGCTCCAGCAAGCTACCGGCCGCATGGATAAGCCTCACCTGTTCAAGCACGCCAAACATCGGCTGGCTCAACTAATGACAGTTGAACGCGAACGCCAAATCGCAGCCGATGCCAAAGCTACAGCCGAAAAAGCCGAAGCCGTTGGAGCCGAACAGCCCGCTGCAACTGCAGCCAGCCCAGAGACAGAAGCAGCCGAGCCGGCGATCGCACAATAGTTCAAAAAAACTCAATTGCACAACAAAGATAGGTAGCTATGGCTGTTAAAGAACGAGTTGGCGTAGTAGTCAGCGACAAGATGGATAAAACCGTCGTGGTAGCGATCGAAAACCGCTCCTCCCACAGTAAGTACGGCAAAATCGTAGTCCGCACCAAGCGGTACAAAGTTCACGACGCAGAAAATCAGTGCAAACCGGGCGATCGCGTCCGCATCACTGAAACGCGCCCCCTGAGCAAAACCAAACGCTGGACGGTTGCTGAGATTTTCGGGACAAAAAACGGCTGATGGCGATCGTCAAAAGATCGACCGTCAATTAGCAGTCAACACTCAACAGTTAACAGTTAACAGTTAACAGTCAACAATCACCATGATTCAACCCCAGACATACCTCAATGTCGCCGACAATAGCGGAGCCCGCAAACTCATGTGCATCCGCGTATTGGGAGGTGGCAACCGCCGCTACGGCGGAGTCGGCGATGTCATCATTGCCGTCGTCAAAGACGCCATCCCCAATATGGCCGTCAAAAAATCCGATGTCGTCAGAGCCGTCATTGTCAGAACCCGCAAATCCTTGCGTCGCGACAGCGGCATGAGCATTCGTTTTGACGACAACGCCGCCGTGATTATCAATCCAGAAGGCAACCCCAAAGGCACTCGCGTTTTCGGTCCTGTCGCCCGCGAACTGCGCGACAAAAACTTTACTAAAATCGTTTCCTTAGCCCCGGAGGTACTTTAAAATGTACGGAAAAAAGGGTAAAGCAACTAGCGAACCGCAGCGCTACAAAATGCACGTCAAAACAGGCGACACCGTGCAAATAATTACTGGCAAAGAGAAAGGAAAAGTCGGAGTAATCTTAAAGACAGATCCTAAAGCCAGCAAAATAATTGTTAAAGGTGTAAACATCATAACCAAGCACGTCAAGCCCCAGCAAGAAGGAGAGTCCGGGAAAATAGTCACCTTTGAGGCTCCCATTCACAGCTCAAATGTCATGCACTATTCCGAAAAAGAGAAAATCGCCAGCCGCGTTTGCTATACATTTAGCGAAGATGGCCGCAAACTGCGACAGCTCAAAAAAACCGGAGAAATCATCGATAATTAGTTATTGGTTATTGGTTATTGGTTATTGGTTATTGGTTATTGACCACAAATAACAAATCACAAATAACAACTAACAACTGGCAACCGACAACTGACAGCCGACAACTGACAAAGAACAAATCCCTGACCAAGCCCAGGGAAAGTCAACGAAACACAAAAACTATGCCGGACAAACTCAAAGTTCTTTATCAAGGAAAAATCGTTCCGAAACTGATGGATCAGTTTAAATATACTAATATCCATCAGGTGCCCAAACTCGTCAAAGTCACCGTGAACCGCGGTTTGGGAGAAGCATCTCAAAATGCTAAGGCACTAGATTCATCCATCAACGAAATTTCTATCATCACCGGACAAAAACCAGTGGTGACGCGGGCAAAAAAAGCCATCGCCGGCTTCAAAATCCGCAAAGGAGTACCCGTTGGCGTGATGGTGACGCTGCGCGCCGATCGGATGTATGATTTTCTCGATCGGCTGATCAACCTCGCACTGCCCCGCATCCGCGACTTCCGCGGCATCAGCCCCAAAAGCTTCGACGGTCGCGGCAACTACAGCTTGGGCCTGAGAGAACAGCTCATCTTTCCAGAAATAGAATATGACAGCATCGATCAAATTCGAGGCATGGACATTTCAATTATCACCACAGCAAAAACCGACGAAGAAGGACGCGCTTTGCTTAAAGAAATGGGAATGCCGTTCCGGGACAACTAAGCACTAGAGTAAGAAGCAAAAGATGGCAGCTAACGATACCATAGCAGATATGTTGACGCGCATTCGCAATTCTTGCATGGCGCGCCACCAGACAACACAAATTCCAGCTACAAAAATGACCCGCAGCATCGCCCAAGTCCTCAAAAATGAAGGCTTTATCAGCGAATTTGAAGAAGCAGAACCAGAAGGGGTCAAGCGAACTATAGTGCTTTCTCTAAAGTACAAAGGTAAAACTCGCAAGCCCATTATCACCGCACTCAAGCGAGTCAGCAAACCAGGACTGCGCGTTTACTCGAACCGTAAAGAATTGCCCAGAGTATTAGGCGGAATTGGCATTGCCATTATCTCCACCTCCAGCGGCATTATGACCGATAGAGAAGCCCGGCGCCAAGGTTTGGGCGGAGAAGTGCTTTGTTATGTTTGGTAGTCATTAGTCAGTCGATTTTAGATTTTAGATTTTAGATTTTAGATTGACGCTCCAGCGCAGTGAATCTGAGAGTTTCAACAAAAATCTAACTTTTTGGGAGCATCCACTCAAAAGTATCGGGGGCACAGTACCCGTTTATTGCGGGTCATCAGTCGCCGATTATTGGCAACAAACTCCAGAATCGATCGCTAAAAACTAATAACTAAAGACTAACAACCAAGCACTAATCACTAAAAACAAAGGACAAAAAATATGTCGCGAATTGGCAAGCGTCCGATTAGCATTCCCACTAAAGTCACCATCACCCTAGACGGCCAAAAAGTAGCCGTCAAAGGCCCAAAAGGTGAACTTTCCAGAGTGATACCAGCAGAAATCCTCATGGGACTCGAAGGCGAGACTTTACTCGTTACCCGCCGAGACGAATCTCGCGTCGCCAGACAACTGCACGGCTTGTGCCGCACCCTAGTAGCCAACATGGTCGAAGGTGTATCAGAAGGTTTTGTGCGCCGCCTGGAAATTGTCGGCACAGGTTATCGGGCACAGGTTCAAGGACGGAACCTGATTTTAAACGTCGGTTACAGCAAGCCAGTTGAAATGCCCCCTCCAGAAGGCATCACAATGGCAGTTGAAGGCAACACCAACGTCATTGTCTCCGGCATTGACAAAGAACTCGTAGGCAATACAGCAGCCCGCATCCGCGCTGTGCGTCCGCCTGAAGTCTACAAAGGTAAAGGCATTCGTTACAGCGGCGAAGTCATCCGGCGCAAAGCTGGTAAAACAGGCAAAACAGGTAAGAAGTAAACATGAAGCTTACTCGCAAAGAATCAGTCCACCGCAGACACCGCCGCGTGCGGCGCAAGGTGTTCGGTACCGCCGAGCGTCCCAGATTAGCGGTATTTCGATCGGACCAGCACATCTACGCCCAAGTAATCGACGATACGGCACAGCATACTTTAGTTGCTGCGTCAACCCTCGACCCAGAACTGAAAGCCGAACTCAGTTCCGGCAACAACTGCAGCGCCAGCAGCAAAGTCGGTCAGTCGATCGCCAAACGCTGTGCCAGCGCTGGCATAACCAAAGTTGTATTCGATCGCGGAGGCAACCTCTACCACGGTCGCGTTAAAGCCCTCGCAGAAGCAGCTCGCGAAGCCGGGTTAGACTTTTAGGAAGAAGGAAGTTCGGCAACGGATTTTGTAACGGATGTAACGGATGTAACGGATGTAACGGATAGAAGGAATCAGGAATCTCGAATAAAATTCTTAATTTTTTTAGATTAAGAAGGAAGAAATAATCGAGAACAAAATTCTTAATTCCTAATTGTTAATTTCTACTTGCCAACAACCAGTTAGCAATCTTCAATTCCCCCAAGACAAAACTATGGCAGAACAAAAAGAACAGCGCACCAAGAAAAAAAGCAGCAGCAACAACAAAGGACGCGAAAAAGAATCCGAATGGCAAGAACGGGTTGTTCAGATTCGCCGCGTTACTAAAGTAGTCAAAGGCGGTAAAAAACTCAGCTTCCGCGCCATAGTCATTATCGGCAACGAACGCGGTCAAGTTGGAGTGGGAGTCGGCAAAGCTAGCGACGTAATCGGTGCCGTTAAAAAAGGCGTCGCTGACGGTAAAAAGCACCTAATTGAAGTCCCCCTCACCAAAGCCAACTCCATCCCTCACCCCATCAACGGTGACGGCGGCGGAGCCAAAGTCATGATGCGTCCGGCCGCAGCCGGAACAGGCGTAATTGCGGGGGGAGCAGTGCGAACAGTTCTCGAACTAGCAGGAGTCCGCAACATCTTAGCCAAACAGCTAGGTTCCGGAAACCCGTTAAACAACGCCAGAGCAGCAGTCAACGCCCTCTCCACCCTCCGCACCTTGTCCGAAGTTGCTCAAGAACGCGGAATTCCAGTAGAAAACCTCTACGGTTAGGGGGCCCCCTAATGGCAAACTGTCAGTTTTGAGTGTTAAGTGCTGGCGTTGAGCATCAAAAAAAAATCCGCAACTCAAAACTCACCCACTCAAAACTACTGCGCGCCGGCTCTGTCTACACCAAATACCAATTACCAAATACCAAAACTATGAGATTGCAAGACGCCCGACCAAAAGCGGGTTCCACAAAACGTCCGCGCCGCTTGGGCAGAGGTATTTCTGCCGGTCAAGGCGCGAGCTCCGGTAAAGGGATGCGCGGTCAAAAATCTAGAGCCGGCAGCGGCACTAGACCCGGTTTTGAAGGCGGTCAAAATCCTCTCTACCGCCGCCTGCCCAAGCTTAAAAGCTTCCCGATCGTGAACCGCAAAGAGTACACTACCATTAATGTAAGTAAATTAGCATCGCTGCCAGCAAACACAGAAGTTACTCTCACCTCTTTGATGCAAGCAAAAATTGTCACCGCTGACGATGGGCCGCTGAAAATCTTAGGAGATGGCGAACTAAATGTGCCCCTGCAAGTGCGCGCCAAGGCTTTTACCGCAGGTGCTCGCACCAAAATTGAAGCCGCAGGCGGAAGTTGCGAATTAATTGCCTGAAGATTTGAGGTTTGAGAAAAAGTCCAAATCTCAAATCCTCAAGCTTGCTATCAGAAAATGATTTAGTCGAAAATCCCAAATCTAAAATCCCAAATCATAACTATGGACGTTAGTAGAGAAAAAGCGCCAACTGCACAAGAGACGTTCATGCAGATGGCTCAAGCTGCAGGTTTGCGGGGCCGCATCCTCGTAACCCTTGGCTTATTGATTTTAGTGCGTCTGGGTGTCCACTTGCCAGTCCCCGGAATCGATCGAGTCGCCTTTGCCCAAAACGTCCAAAATAGCCCTTTAATTGGCTTTCTGGACTTGTTTTCAGGAGGCGGCCTGTCAGCTTTGGGGATTTTTGCCTTGGGGATTTTGCCCTACATTAATGCTTCAATTATCGTGCAACTTCTAACCGCGGCTCTGCCGAGTTTAGAAGACTTGCAGAAAAATGAAGGAGAAGCTGGGCGGCGCAAGATATCTCAAATTACTCGGTACGTTTCTTTGGGCTGGGCAATTCTGCAAAGCATTGGCATTGCGATTTGGGTCAGCCCTTTTGCTCAATCTCCAGCGCCTTTATTCATAGCACAAACTGCTTTGGCCCTGACTGCTGGGTCGATGTTTGTCATGTGGATATCGGAATTGGTCACGGAGCGAGGCATCGGAAACGGAGCGTCGCTGCTGATATTTATCAACATTGTGTCGGTTTTGCCCCGTTCTTTGGGACAAACTTTTGAATTGGCCCAAAGTGGCGACAACGCGATTGTCGGTCGCGTAATTGTGCTGCTGCTGGTATTTTTGGTGACGATTGTCGGGATTGTTTTTGTTCAGGAAGGTACTCGCCGGATTCCGATTATTTCGGCACGCCGCCAAGTCGGCCGCAAAGTTTATCGGGAGAGTCGCAGCTATCTGCCCCTGCGCTTGAATCAAGGCGGAGTGATGCCGATTATTTTTGCATCTTCGGTGTTGATTGTGCCTTCTTTCCTCGCCCAGTCTCTGAATAACCCATTTTTGGTTCAAGTTGCTAATGTTTTGAGTCCTAACGGGCCTGCGCCTTGGGCCTACGCGCTGTTTTATCTGACTTTGATTCTGTTCTTCAGCTATTTCTACGCTTCGTTGATTGTCAACCCCGTAGATATGTCTCAGAACTTGAAGAAAATGGGCGCCAGTATTCCTGGCATTCGTCCGGGTCAGAAAACCAGCGATTATGTGGAGAAGGTTTTGAACCGTTTGACTTTCTTGGGCGCGATATTTCTCGGTCTGGTGGCTATTGTACCAACGGCTGTAGAAAGTGCGATCGGCGTGCAAACTTTTAGAGGTTTTGGTGCAACTTCCCTGCTAATTCTAGTGGGTGTGGCGATCGAAACTGCTAAGCAAATTCAAACTTACGTCATCTCCCAACGATATGAAGGAATGGTGAAGTAATCGCAATGCAACTGATTTTTATGGGGCCTCCAGGGGCGGGAAAGGGAACTCAGGCTCAGATTTTAGCCGCTCTCTGGAAAATACCCCACATTTCTACTGGTGACATCCTGCGCGCCTGCGTGGTGGCGAAAACAGCCTTGGGCCTACAGGCGAAAGCCTACATGGATGCTGGTGAGTTGGTTCCCGACCAGTTATTGATGGATATCATACAAGAACGCATGGATCAACCAGATGCAACTGCAGGCTGGATTCTGGACGGCTTTCCCCGCACTGTCGCACAGGCAGCGTTTTTTGACACACTACTGTGTGATATTACCGGTGCTGGGGGTAAATCTGGTAAGGACTGCGATATCAGAGCTATCAATTTGGACGTACCTGATAATGTTTTGGTGACTCGCCTATTGTCGCGGGGGCGCCAGGATGACAATGAGGAGACGATCCGCCGCCGGTTGCAAGTTTATCGCGAACAAACTGAGCCTTTGATTGAGTTTTACAGCGTCCGCGAACAGTTGGTTGCGGTTGATGGCGACCGCGACATGGAATTAATCACGGCAGAACTGGAACAAGCTCTGTCTGGCGACTCTTGAACCCTCTCAACAGAGCTTGTTATTCACCAAATTTTGCTAAGATATGTTAACTAGGAGCTTTTTGTGCGATCGGGTTTTGTGAGGGTTGCTAGAAACAGGATTGAACTCGATACTAATTGCCACAACTTTACTCGAGTAAAGCTAAAGCGATCGAGAAAGTTGAGTCTTTAAGTCGATCGAGTCGCCCGAATAATTGCCCCCTTTCCGTTTGACGGGTCCAAAACAGATACAATTCCCAGACAATCGCGGCAGTGATTCCCAAATTTTAGAGGAAAGTTCAAACTCTCAGATTTATTTGTCGAGTCGATTCTTCAATCTAAAATTATTCAATTCTTCAATCGACTGACTCCTGCGAGTAAATCGGTTTTGAGGCTGCACAGCGGGACACTCCTAGTTAATCAAATGTAGAGTTGAGGTAAATACCAAATTGTCTAAGCAAGATTTAATTGAAATGGAAGGGACAGTGACGGAATCCCTTCCCAATGCGATGTTTCGCGTTGACCTAGATAATGGGTTTAACGTGCTAGCTCACATTTCCGGCAAGATCCGTCGCAACTACATCAAGATTTTGCCCGGCGATCGCGTCAAAGTCGAATTAACTCCCTACGACTTGACCAAAGGCAGAATTACCTATCGCCTTCGGAAAAAATAGGCTTAGATAAAACTTTCTAAAAACTAATTTTAAGTTTAATTAGAGAGAATTTGGTAAAAAGCTTCAAATTCATGATATAATGCTACGTTTGTAGTGTTGGCGAGAAGGGCGCCAACAACCCACCAATGTACTGGGCAAAGTCACTGTTACGCCGTAAAATTATCGATCGCCCACATTTTTGTGCAAGCGAACTTTACCCCAGCAAGTGGGAGTAGGTGCAAGCGGGTTCCTTCATGAAACAACCCGTACTTTAATACAATTTAATCGAGGAGAGGTCTACACCTTGCCCAGCCTCTCCTCCCACCGCTCTACAGACCAGCGTGCCTGAGATCCGGTAGAGCGGGGTTCTCCAGGCAGGAAGAAAGATGAAAGTTCGAGCATCTGTCAAAAAAATTTGTGAGAAATGTCGCGTCATCCGCCGTCGCGGTCGAGTGATGGTGATATGCACTAACCCGAAACACAAACAGCGCCAAGGTTAGAAAACAGAAAGAGTGGGAACTGCACGCAAGTGCCGCCTCATTCAACATTGTAGCCAAACAGGAAAATTAGGGAGACAAAAAGTGTGGCACGGATTGCCGGGGTAGACCTTCCACGCGATAAGCGCGTCGAAATAGGTCTGACATACATTTTCGGAATAGGCCTGTCGCGGGCCCAAGAAATCATCGCTGCAACAGGCGTAAATCCTGACACTCGCGTCAAGGATTTAACAGAGACGGACGTGACTGCTCTGCGGACTCACGTAGAAAGCACCTACCAAATAGAAGGAGACCTCCGGCGCTGGGAGTCAATGAACATCAAGCGCCTGATGGATATCGGGACTTACCGCGGTCGGCGTCACCGTTTGGGTCTGCCGGTGCGGGGCCAGCGAACCCGTACCAACGCCAGAACCCGTCGCGGCGTTCGCCGAACAGTTGCGGGCAAGAAAAAAGCACCTTCCAAGAAGTAACTTCTGGTGGGGCAAACTGCGCTGGGGGCTGCTGGCTCCTAGCGCTTCGGAACATTAGTTGAGAGAAACGTTAAAGAGACTAATATGGCGCGACAACAAACAGGCAAAAAATCTGGTGCAAAAAAGCAGAAACGGAATGTACCCAATGGGGTAGGCTACATCCAGTCTACCTTCAACAACACAATTGTGACTATTACCGACCTTAACGGCGAAGTAATATCTTGGGCATCGGCAGGTTCCAGCGGTTTTAAAGGAGCGAAGAAAGGGACTCCCTTTGCAGCTCAAACAGCAGCAGAAAGTGCAGCCCGCAGAGCTAACGACCAAGGAATGCGGCAAATCGAAGTAATGGTGAGCGGGCCCGGAGCAGGTCGAGAAACTGCTATTCGGGCCCTGCAAGGGGCGGGACTGGAAATTACCCTGATTAGAGATGTTACTCCAATTCCTCACAACGGCTGTCGCCCTCCCAAGCGGCGTAGAGTCTAAAACGATTTGAGATTTTAGATTTTAGATTTTGGATCGTGGCTAACTGCTTAAAGTCAAAAACTAATGGTTCTAACTGTTGCCCCGTCCGTCCAAAATCCGAAATCCGTTCAGGGGTATGCTCTGCAATCTAAAATCCCAAATCAAAAATCCAAAGTGGAAAAGGGAGGTCACTCCGTGGCGCAGTTTCAAATTGAATGTATAGAGTCTAACACTGACAAAGACCGCAGTCAGTACGGAAAGTTTGTCTTGGAGCCGCTCGCGCGCGGTCAGGGAACAACTGTCGGGAACGCGCTTCGGCGAGTTCTGCTGTCAAACCTGGAAGGAACGGCAGTAACTTCAGTCCGCATCGCGGGCGTCAATCACGAGTTTGCTACGATCGAGGGGGTACGCGAGGACGTTCTAGAAATTCTCCTGAACATGAAAGAGGTCGTCCTCAAAACTCATTCTCAGCAGCCCCAAATTGGCAGGTTGCGGATTGAGGGGCCAGTGACTGTGACGGCCGATAGGTTCGATTTGCCCTCTGAGGTGGAATTGATCGATAAATCGCAGTACATTGCAACTCTCTCCCCCGGCTCAGTTCTGGAAATGGAATTCCGAATCGAAAAAGGCATCGGATACCGCGCAGTAGACCGCAGTCGCGATGATGGGTCGGCTTTGGATTTTCTCCAAATTGACGCCATCTTTATGCCGATTCGCAAAGTCAACTACAGCGTTGAAGATGCTCGGGTAGGTGGGACGGTCGAGAAAGACCGGCTGATTATGGAAATCTGGACAGACGGCAGCGTCACTCCTCAAGAAGCTCTGAGTCAATCTGCCCATATCCTGGTAGATTTATTTGCACCTCTCAAAGACATCACCCACGATTCTCTGAAACCAGAGTATCCAGGTGAGGCAGATCCTACAAGCCAAATTCCGATCGAAGAATTGCAGTTGTCAGTCCGGGCTTACAACTGTCTCAAGCGAGCTCAGATCAACTCAGTGGCTGACTTATTGGATTATACCCAAGAAGACTTGCTCGAAATCAAAAACTTCGGACAGAAGTCCGCTGAAGAAGTGATTGAAGCTTTACAAAAACGCTTGGGCATTACCTTACCACAGGAAAAATCAGCTAAAAGTTAATCAAAGGGTAATGGGTAATGGGTCATGGCAATTGGCAGCAGGCTCAAAGATGAAAAAAAATTTTCACGGGTAGCTAATTACCAATTACCAATTACCAATTACCAATTACCAATTACCAATTACCAATTACCAACTACTATGCGTCACCGCTGCCGCGTTCCCCAACTAAGTAAACCGGCTGACCAGCGCCGCGCCCTACTGCGCTCGCTGACCACCGAATTAATCCGCCACGGTAAAATCACTACCACTCTCGCCCGCGCCAAAGCGCTGCGTTCAGAGGCTGACAGGATGATTACCCTGGCCAAAGATGGTTCCTTGGCCGCTCGCCGCCAAGCTATGGGCTATATCTACGACAAACAGTTAGTACACGCTTTGTTTGAAGCAGCAGCAGAACGGTACGGCTCGCGCAACGGGGGCTACACCCGCGTAGTGCGAACTGTCCCCCGCCAAGGAGATAATTCCGAAATGGCGATCGTCGAACTGGTTTAATGAAATTTTGGGTTGGATATTTTTGATTTATGACTGAAAATCCCAAATCGGAAATCGACAACCCCAAATCGATGCAGCGCGTTGCTCTGGTGATCCAATACCTCGGTACCAACTTTCACGGTTGGCAGCGACAGCCGAACCAGCGTACAGTACAAGAAGAAATTGAAACAGCAATATCGACTGTTCTGGAGGGCCCGGTTACGCTGCACGCTGCCGGGAGAACGGATGCGGGAGTTCACGCCGCTGCTCAAGTAGCCCATTTTGATGCCTGCAGCCCAATTCCGGCTCACCGCTGGGCAAGCGTTCTCAACTCTCGACTGGCAAAAGATATTTTAATTCGAGCTTCGGCAAAGGTGGGACCTACCTGGCACGCTCGGTTCTCAGCCAGTTGGCGGCGCTATCGCTACACCCTTTATACAGACCCGATCCCGAATTTGTTTGTGCGTCCTTTTGCTTGGCATTACTATCACGCGCCTGTGGATGAATCTTTGATTCAGGCAGCAATGGCACCGCTAGTCGGGCGGCACCATCTAGCAGCTTTCCACCGCGCGGGGTCTGCCCGCCCCCATTCCTGGGTGGACGTGCAAGCTGCAGAGTGTCACCGTTCTGGGCCTCTGATCTATATTGAGGTTCAGGCGAGCGGGTTTCTGTACGGGATGATGCGGCTGCTGGTGGGGTTGCTGGTGCAGGTGGGTCGCGGCTCCAGGCCGATCGACAATTTTACAGATATCTGGGTCAACGAACGCCGAGAAATGGTAAAATATGCCGCTCCCGCTCAAGGTTTGTGCCTGCTGCGAGTTGGCTATCAAGATTTTCCCTTTTCTCAAGATGTCTGGTACGACACTCAGCCAAAATTAGTTATTGGTTATTAGTTATTGGTTATTAGTTATTGGTTATTAGTTATTGGTTATTAGTTATTGGTTATTAGTTATTGGTTATTAGTCATCAGTCATTAGGCAACAACTGACAACTAACAACTAATAACTGACAACTAATAACTGACAACTAACAACTGACAACTGACAACTGACAACTGACAACTAACAACTGACAACTAACAACTGACAAACAATGAACAAAAGTTACGTTCCTACTCAAGACTCCCTAGAGCACAAGTGGTACGTGGTCGATGCCGCCGACCAACGGCTCGGTCGTCTGGCAACTGAAGTTGCCACGTACCTCCGGGGAAAACACAAACCCACCTACACTCCTTCAATGGATACCGGCGATTTTGTGATAGTCATCAATGCTGACAAAATCGCTGTTACTGGCAAAAAACGCACCCAGAAAATCTACCGCCGCCACTCTGGCAGACCGGGCGGCATGAAAACAGAAACTTTTGCCAAATTGCAAGCACGTTTGCCAGAAAGAATTGTCGAAGAAGCTATTCGGGGAATGCTGCCTCACACTTCTCTCGGCAGACAACTGTTTACTAAACTTAAGGTGTACGCTGGCCCCAACCACCCGCACCAAGCTCAAAAACCAGAAGAATTAATTGTTCGCACGATTCCGGGAGGAAATGAGTAATGCAAGCAACAGATACCGGCCGCGCCGTGTACTGGGGTACCGGTCGCCGCAAGCGTTCCGTAGCGCGGGTACGTTTGGTTCCCGGCACTGGCACGTTGACTGTCAACGGTAAAGAAGGGGATTTGTACCTGCAATTCAACCCAACTTATTTGGCTCTGGCTAAGGCTCCTTTGGAAACTTTGGGTCTGGAAAATGAGTACGATATTTTGGTAAAAGTCGAAGGCGGTGGCTTGACAGGTCAGGCTGACTCGATTCGCTTGGGTGTCGCTAGAGCACTCTGCCAATTAGACCCCGACAACCGCAAACCTCTGAAGACTGAGGGGTATTTGACTCGCGACCCGCGGGCAAAAGAACGGAAAAAGTACGGTCTGCGGAAAGCTCGGAAAGCTCCTCAATACTCGAAACGGTAATCGAGCAAAGAAGGAAGAAGGAAGAGGGAAGAAGGAAGAAGGAAAAGGCAAGAATCATTCAGATTTTATCTGCCTTTTTTTCAAGTTTATTTCCGATTCCTGATTCCCGGTTCCAACAGGTATAAGACAAAATTGGTGCTGTTGTTGGTGGTGTACAAGTCCTGCGACAGCTAAAATGGTTGTAAAGTCAAAATTAGAGGGCAAAAACAATGGCGAAAGCTGGCATTCACCCTGAGTGGTATCCCGAATCTCAGGTTTTTTGCAACGGGGAACACGTGATGACGGTTGGTTCGACTAGACCAAAGCTTCAAGTTGATGTTTGGTCGGGAAATCATCCTTTTTATACTGGCACTCAGAAGACTATTGATACTGAAGGTCGTATAGAACGCTTTAGGCGGAAATATGGGATGACAGATGTGGAAATGCCCAAGGTAGATGCTTCCTCTGAACCGCTGAAAATGGAAGACCCGAAAGCAGATGCTGCTAAGGCTGCTGCTAAAGGCAAAAAGAAGAAGTAGCCGGAGTGTCATTTGTCCGCAGTTTGTTTAGAGTAGTTCTTTCTACCGACAACTTACCGCCCTCGGATTTGAGATTTTAGATTGAAGACTTTCTATGCAGGTAGTTTAGTTCGATCGACATTCTATCCTAACTGCTCTTCAAATCTAAAATCTAAAATCTAAACTCTAAACATCGATCCGCCCTCGGATGGTGGAGTTTAGATTGAAGAGTTGCTGTGCAGGCAGTTTAGTTCGATCGAGTTTAGTTCGATCGAGATTCTATCCCAACTAATCTTCAAATCTCAAATCTCAAATCTCAAAGCTCAAATCTCAAATCGATTGACGGAGGACAACTGACAATGGCTGAATCTTATTTGCTGGATAAATTGAAGTCGGTAGAGCAAACTTTTAATGAGTTGACTCGCCGCATGGCTGACCCGGATGTTGCTAGAGATAATTATGAGTTTCAACGGGTGGCAAAAGTTCGATCGTCCTTGGAGGAAGTGGTCGATACTTTTGCTCTGTGGAAAATCGCGACTGATGATTTAGCGGGCGCGCGACAAGTGCTCAAGGAAGCTGCGGGCGATCGGGAAATGCAAGAAATGGCCGCCCTAGAAGTTGAGGAACTTGAGTCTAAATTAGAAAATTTGGAAGCTCGCTTGAAGGTTTTGCTGCTTCCCCGCGATCCGAACGACGACAAGAATATTATGCTGGAAATTCGGGCCGGTACTGGCGGAGATGAGGCCAGTATTTGGGCGGGAGATTTGTTGCGGCTGTACAGCCGTTACGCTCAAACTCAAGGCTGGGATGTGAAGTTGGTGAGCGAGTCACTGGCTGAGATGGGCGGGTTTAAAGAGGTGATTCTGGAAGTTGTGGGCGACAGCGTTTATAGCAAGCTGAAGTTTGAGGCTGGGGTGCACCGGGTACAGCGGGTGCCGGTAACTGAGGCTGGGGGCAGGATTCATACTTCGACGGCGACTGTGGCTGTGATGCCGGAGGTGGATGATGTGGAGATTCACATCGATCCGAAGGATATTGAGATGAGTACGGCTCGATCGGGCGGTGCTGGCGGTCAAAATGTGAACAAGGTGGAAACTGCTGCGGATTTGTTTCACAAGCCGACGGGGATTCGGATTTTCTGTACTCAGGAGCGCAGCCAGTTGCAGAATAAGGAACGGGCGATGCAGATTTTGCGGGCTAAGCTCTACGAGATCAAGTTGCAGGAACAGCAGGATGAGGTGAAGTCCCGGCGTTTGGCTCAGGTTGGTACTGGTTCGCGATCGGAAAAAATTCGCACTTACAACTATAAGGACAATCGGGCGACCGACCACCGTTTGGGGGAAAATTTCTCGCTCAATACTGTCTTGGAAGGGGATATTGAGGGGATTATTCAGACTTGCATTTCTCAGGATCAGCAGGAACGTTTGGCTGAGTTGGCTGCTTCTACTAATTGATGGAGTGATGGGGAACTAGGCGCATTTTTGGGTGTGCCTTTGTTCTGTGATGGCTCGGCGGATGTGGTGGAGCAGGGCGTCCCAAATTGCATCGGCGCTTTGAACGGGATACTTGAAATGTTCGAGGTCGTATTGTACTATGATTTCTAGGGGTGCGAGGGCTTGCTGGTTTCGGGTGGTTTTTATGGCTGCGATCGCCTCTTGTTGCCAACGCGCAAATAATATGTAGCTGAAGTTATATTAGATATATTCTCACTCAGATTCATTTGGCTGTTGAGCTTATGAAGCACATTATAAAGCAAAAACTTCCCCGGATCGACCCGACTACGCTGATTAAGAGTTTGGGGCGACTTACCCTGATCGCGACATTTTCTTTGAGTCTGGGGACTTGGAAAAACTGGGGACATTATAACAGCTATTGGCATGGCACAATCTTTCGTGTGCAAACAGTTGATTTCAATATGTTATCTCATACTCTGCCAGGAAAACTATCCTATACCTTATTACAAGGAAACATAGGAGAATTGCAGCGAACTTTAGACAGCAACTATGGATTATTTGGGCTGATTGTTACTGATTGCAAAATATCTACCAAAGATTGCCTATCCGAGCAAATTCTTTATCAATCAAAATCTTCTCAGCAGTGGACAAAGGAAATTTCATTAGCAACTTTGTCAAATCATCCATACGACTTACTACAAAATCCACCTCCGCTGCAAGCAGAGCGGCAATATGCTAAACCTCGTGATAGTAAACCCATCCCTACTGGTAGAGTTAACTCAGGAGAAATAATCGGTCGTGTGTACTATGTCCGGGGAGTACCGCCGACATTTATTGAAGATTATAATAATTGGATTAAAAATCCCTTTCAAAGAACAGGTTCCCGGACTCTTTACACATTGACAGTCGCTTTATTTTTCGTTAGTGGTTTGAGCGCGTGGATAATTATTGAGGTAGTTTTATCTGCCAAACGGAATGAGCAGCACCTTGCACAGCAACAACGGGAACAATTAGAGCGAGAAATTCAACAGATTAAGCTGCAATTAGAAGAGAAAAACCAGCAAACTATTGAATTAATTGACCAGCGAGAGAGAGGCCTTGCTGAACTGGAATCTTATCGGCAAGAACAGGAGCAAAATAAGAGAGAACTGGAAAATCAAATTGCATCTTATGAAAGCGAACTGGCTCTTAAAGAACAGCAACAGCAAGAAACTGCTCAAACTTT
>NZ_JBARVX010000083.1:0-9630 GCF_049646505.1 Microcoleus sp. | reverse complement strand
TAACTTGGGTATGGAAGTAATGCACGAGCGCAACGCTCACAACTTCCCGCTCGACTTGGCTGCTGGTGAAACAACTCCCGTAGCAATGGTTGCTCCTTCTATCAACGGCTAAGTTTTAGTCTGAGATTACAATTAGCGCTCCTAGAAATAGGGGCGCTTTTTGTTTGGGAAAAAAGATTTTATCCACCTCAATCTTCCTTCTATCCGTTAAATCCGTTCAATCCAGCTCGCGCGCTGGTTGCCGAACTTTCTTTCATGCGGGATTTTTTTATGATTGCGATAGAATATAGCGACTAGGCCGATCGAGATACTGTGACATACTCCACCCACAAAACCTCATATAATGGTCTAGGATTCCAGTAGTCGGATTCAAAATATGTTGGACTTGCCGTAGAGTGTTCGCTACTAGCAATGCAATTGTGTCAATTCCAGAATCTAACCATAGACAAATGTAGCTGATCGGGAGTCGCTCCTCACCGTCCCAAGCGCTCTATTTCTAAGGAGGATTTGTATTATGAAAGATGGACAAGAAGTACGCCGCGTCTCCACAGCAGTCATTGCCGGTGTTTGCGGGTTCGCTTTAGTGGCGGGAGGGGGCATTGCCTTGTGGGCCGCGAACCGTTCGCCAAACCCGGCAGGCACGCAGTCTTCCGCTCCGACTACCGCTCCGGCGCTGTCCCCAATTCCTGCGGAATCCCCTGCAGTAATTATCCCCGTACCCCCTCCAAATCCTGTCGGGGTGCCGCCTGCTCAGACACCGGCTCAAACGCCCCAAGCTCAAACGCCCCAAGCTCTGCCACAGCAGGCTCTGACGCGCCAGCCGCCACAGCCTTTGCAGCAGGCGGCTGGCGAGACAGTCCAAGTCTACTGGGTGAAAGGGGCGAGCGGCAAATTTGAGGCAGTTGCGACGAAAGTAGGTGTCAAACAAGCTGACAAGCCTGAAGCTGCTTTACAAGCTGCTTTTAACAGTTTGTTGGCTGGGCCCAAGGATGCAACGGTTTCTAGCGAAATTCCCAAGGGGACAAAACTCCGGAGTTTGAGTGTCAAAAATGACGGAGTTTATGTGGATTTGTCGGGCGAATTTACTTCGGGCGGAGGCAGCACTTCGATGACTGGCCGGTTAGGGCAAGTTATCTATACGGCTACGAGTTTAAAACCGAATACCAAGGTTTGGATTTCGGTGGATGGCAAGCCTTTAGAGCTTTTGGGTGGCGAAGGTTTGGAGGTGGCTCAGCCGAGTACGCGCCAAAGTTTTGACAAAAATTTTCCCCTTTAGGAATTACGAGTCATTAGTTAGGAGTCATTAGTTATCAGTCGTTAGTCATTAGTCTGAATGCAAACAAGTAGGGATCGATCGCTGATAACTGATAACTGATAACTGATAACTGATGATATCGTTGACTCGATCGTCGGAATAATATTTTTGGGAGTGCAGTGCTGGTGGCTGGGGACTGGGGACTGGAAACTGCGGACTAATAACTAATTTTTAATATTCGGCAGTCAGGCTAAATGCCCTAAAGTGCAGGGCTTGCTGTTCGATCCGGGTGGCAAGCCGATCGCACACCATATTGCACAGCTCGAAAATTAACTCGTCCTGCACCTTATTTGATAACAATAAAGCAATCCTTCAATCGGGATTAATTCGCATCAAAACTTGACCGTATTCCACAGGTTCCCCATTTTGCACTAAAATTTCCATCACTTGACCGGACACTTCATCAGCGTCAATTTCGTTCATCAGCTTCATCGCTTCGATAATACAGACTGTCTGGCTGACCTTGATACGATCGCCCACGCTGACAAAAGGTGGCTCATCGGGAGCCGCCGCGCGATAAAAGGTTCCTACCATCGGCGAGATAATTGACACCCATTTGGTATCGACTGGAACAGAAACCGCAGCAGAAACCGCAGGATGGACGGCCGCTGGGGCTACGGCCACTTCCGCTCCTACATTTTCGCCAGCAGCATCCGGTGACGCGGCAGCGGGGTTAGCAACAGCACCCAAGGCGATCGGAGCGATTGTCGCAGCAGCAGGGAGCGCTGCAGCCGTGCCTGGTTCGCTGGCTAGAATGCCTTTGCGTACAGTCAGTTCAAGCTCCCCACTTTTTAACGTCAGTTCCGAAATGCCTGTTTTGTCTAAAACAGTTAGCAGTTCGCAAAGCTGGTTTAAGTCTAATTGCACAGCAGATTCAATGGTAATTAAGAATTGGAAATTGGAAAATTGGAATTGGAAATTTGGAATCGAAAAAAGGTGCGACAAGAAGCTGAGTTTGGGAGCAAAGAGGTCTTTTGCAAGGTTGGAGTGCTAAGTATTGAATTTTTAAGTCTTTAACTCAGAACTCAAAATTCACAACTCAAAACCCTCTTTTTCTCCCTAATTTCTACTCTCTGCCGAGGTACTTGTCTTCACGAGTATCGATCTTAATCCGTTCTCCAATGGAAATAAATAGAGGCACCATAATCTGAGCTCCGGTGGAGAGGATGGCGGGTTTGCTGCCACCGGTGGCAGTATCTCCTTTGACTCCGGGATCGGTTTGTGTCACTTCCAAGACGACAGCATTGGGCAGTTCCACTTCCATGATTTGGTCGTTCCAGCGAAGGATGCTGACTTCCATGCCTTCTGTGAGATATTTGACACGATCGCCTATTTCCTTAGCACTGAGGCGGCTTTCCTCGTAAGTTTCCATATCCATAAAGACAAACTGGTCGCCTTCTTTATAGGTATGCTGCATCGAGCTTTTTTCGAGATTGGCTTGAGGCATAGTCTCGCCAGCCCGGAAAGTTTGTTCTACTACGCTTCCGGTTTGGACGTTTTTTAATTTTGTCCGCACAAAAGCTGAGCCTTTTCCTGGCTTGACGTGGAGGAATTCGACAACCCGCCACACGCCGTTATTCCATTCAATTGAAACACCTGTCCGAAAGTCGTTACTGGAAATCATATAAATTTTTGCGGGCAATCCCGTCGCCGGTGGGCACGGGGGAACTACAACAGTCAGTCGATTTTAGATTTGAGATTTTAGATTTTAGATGTACTTGCAGCATTAAATCTGGGAGCAGGAACCTTAGTCTAAAATGTTCGATCTCTCCACGACAGGAGTCTGGGGATTGTATCCGTTTTTGAGCGGGGTCAGCTTAAAGCCGCAGTCTAGCTGACGGCCTCAATAAGCAATTGGCATTTTATTTTACCGTTGAAAGGGAGCAACTGCTGTACCGAATGCTAAAAAGCTCACTGAGGAACGAAGTTTGTGAACGGGTGCAACGGATAGAAGGCGGGCAGCGCTGTGGGAAGATAGTAAAGGCAATAAAAGTTAAAGTTATGTTGCATTTGCAAAATTTCTCGATCAATAGGTGCAAGCGCTGGCTCAAAACCGCCGCTTTAGCACTCCTGCTGTTGGTACTCTCCCTGAGTTTCACTCCAGTCTCCCATGCCAAACGCCCCAGCAGTATGCCTGCAGGGAATGCGATTACGGACGCGCGGGCGCTGCTGCGCTTCGCTTTACCGATTGACAACAAGACTGTGCGAGAGCTGCAAATCAGTCTGGAAGACATTGGCAACCACATCCGTTCTAAACGTTGGGGCCCCATTAGCAGCGATGTCAGCAAAGCTTCGAGGATTCTCAACCTGCGGGAGTCTGATATTTTAGGGAGTATTCCCCAGGCGAAACAGCCGGAAGCTGAGGCGCTGGTTGCGCGAGTCAAGGAGGGAGTTGCCGAACTGGAAAAGGCTGTTGAGGCTAAAGACAGGGAAAAAGTGATTGACTTGAAAGCCACAATCCTCGCTTCGGTAGGCGAAATCGAAGAGTTGATGGTGACGGAGTTTCCGTTTGAAGTGCCGGCCAAGTATGCCCATCTGCCTCAACTCAAAGGGCGCGCTACTGTGGCTGTGGAAACCCAAAAGGGGAAAATTACTCTTGTGGTTGACGGTTACAGCGCGCCGGTGACTGCTGGTAATTTTGTGGATTTGGTCGATCGAGGTTTTTATGACGGTTTGCCGTTTATTCGATCGGAAGAATCCTATGTTTTGCAAACGGGAGACCCCGAAGGCAAGGAAGTGGGTTTTATTGACCCAGCTACCGGCAAATACCGGAGTGTTCCGCTAGAAGTGCTCGTCAGGGACGAAAAAGAACCTGTTTACGGGATTACTCTAGAAGATGCGGGGCGCTATCGCGACGAGCCTGTTTTGCCTTTTTCAGCTTTCGGTACTGTGGCGATGGCTAGGGAGGAAGCCGATCCCGACAGCGGTTCTTCTCAATTTTTCTTTTTCTTGTTTGAACCTGAACTGACACCCGCTGGTTTGAATCTTTTGGACGGTCGCTATGCTGTTTTTGGTTACGTGATTGAAGGAAAAGAGGTTTTGGAGCAACTGAAGCAGGGAGACAAGATTGTATCTGCTAAAGTGATTAAAGGTAAGGAAAATTTGGTTCAACCTCAAGTTTGATCTGCACGCAAACAAAGATGGCGATTTAAATCGCTGCTTGTCAAACAAAGCCCGCCTCTGCGGGCCTGAAGAATTAATTAAGAACAAATAAACTAGACGGCGGAGGCAGACCCGCAGCATAAAATAAAGACGGCGATGATGGCAATTGCTGCTTGTCAAGCAAAGCCGGCGGAGGCAGCATCGCCGATTTAATCTAATAAGTATAAGTTGAAACAATTTTATTGTTCAGCTCTACTTAAAATCGTTAGTCAATCTCGAAAGTCAATCGTTATTATGGCAATTTTAGAATTTTTATTGGTGATTGGTTTGGGCGGATTCGCAGGCTTGTTGATTGTCAACAATCTGAATGAAAGCAAGCAAAAGCGACAGTTAGATGAGGCTTTTTATCAGTTGTTGGAAAGTCAAAACAGTCAGATGTCGCTGATTCAGTTGGCGGCAAGCGCTAGGGTGGAGGCTGAAGTTGCTCGGGAGTATTTGAACCGGCAAGTTAAAGTTTTTTCGGCGATTTTAGAGGTGGATAATGAAGGGGATACTTTTTATCGATTTCCGAGGTTGCACTTGCCGCCGAGTTCCGCTAAAGAATGGTAAGAAGAAGTTATTAGTTATTTGTTATTAGTTGTTTGTTATTTGTTATTTGTTATTGGTTATTGGTTATTTGTTATTTGTTATTTGTTATTGGTTATTTATTATTGGAACTTACAAATAACAACCCTAAATTCACAAATAACAACTAATAAATAACAATCAACAACGAATAAGAATAACCAATAACAAGTGGCAACTGTTTTTTGAGAGTAGTTACCTGTTACCTACTCTTTATTACCTTGAACAATAATCATTGACTTTGCTTGGTCAAAAAATGGTTGCAATATAGCTCTGGCTTGCTCGGAAAGCAGTTCTTTTAAACGAGTTTCCAGCAGGTTGCAAACAGTGGCTTCGATCTTTATAGTTTGGTGGGCTTCGACTATGCCGGAAACCCAGTCGAGGAGTCGCTGTTCGATAAAATCTCGATCGTTGAGCAGCATTGCCATAGAGCAGTACCGCAAGACTAACAGCCAGTGTTTGAGCGATCGTTCTAAGGTTTCTTCTTTTTCGTCGGGGAATGTTTCTTGTAGCTTGTTGGCTACTGGTTGGAAGATGCTTGCTTCTTTCTCTCGCAAAAATTCGTAAATTTTTAAGCGCTGGGACAGGGTTGCAATTTGACGCTTAAAAGCTATGAGTTCTTCGCCTTTTAGAAAGCGGTTTTCTGCCCGATCCAGCAGCGCCTCAATCTCAGGGTGCATGATTTTAATTAAGTGGTAATCGGTTATTGATAAAAGGCAGTTGGCAGTTGGCAGTTGGCAGTTGGCAGTTGGTGGTTGGCAGTCAACTGTTAACTGTTGACTGTTGACTGTTGACTGTTGACTGTTGGCTGTTGACTAACAACTAACCACTAACCACTAACAACTAACCACTGCCAACTAACCACTACCAACTAACAAGATTAAAACAGGTCAAACAAATCGTCAATGGTGACTTCTGCGGGTTCGGAAATAGAAATTACTGGCAATGGTGGGGGTAGGGGCAGGGCGCCGACTTCGGGAATTCCTTCCCAAGAAATAGCTTGAAAAAAGTCTGCTACCGATCGGGTTAAAGTCAGCACGCTTCCGGGAGTCGAGCCATTTTGGGTTTCTAAAGGTTTTCCCAGCCAATTGTAGTTACTAAAGAAGTCTTGGACAGACTTGTCTAACCATGAAGTTTGACTTTTCATCTTTCTTCCTGCCTGGAGAGACCCACCATCGCACTCTCGATCGCGAGTTGGTAGGAGGAAAGGCAGGGCAGGGTATGTGCCTTTCCAGGTTGTTTACCGCAATATTTCACCGTTTTGCAATCGACTTTCAATATCGCGGGCGTTAGCACCTTCGTTGAGCCAGAATGCTGCTGCATCAATTTTATCTGGGTTGCCGAGGAGGAATTTACAATAGGTTTCTCCCATTGAGTAACATTGGAGTTCTATGCAGCTTAGAGGCTTTTTGACTAGAGATCCGAAGAAACCGGCAAACAAACCGGCGTATAGGTGACAAACAGGTTTGCCAACGTCGCCTAGGGTGCGAGCAACTGCTGAGTCGTAGAGGTTGATGAAGATGCACCCGTGTTTGCGATCGCTCATGTCCACTTCCCAGCGACCCCAACCTTGAGCCGTGAACGGCCACCACCAAGTTTCTAGCAGAAACATGAGATTTGACTGGCGAATATTTTGGCTGAATTCGGCGCTAAACCATTTTTGAAAAAATTCGGAATCTTGGAGTCCCCACTGGCAACCAATAGTATACATGATTACAGAAGAAGCAGGGCCTACTTCTTCTTCGAGTCCTTCTACCAAGCCGATGATGAAGTCTTCGCTAGTGAAAATGTTGCGGGACTCGTTCCAGTCGTTGATTGTACCAAACTGGCGGTCGAAGGCAAAAAAATCCTGAAACCTATAATGGTTGTGACTTTTAGGAAATTTTTTCTTGAGTGGGGACTCGCTGTGGGTGGCAATTTCTTTTTGAACTGTAGAGACCATTTAGCGGGTTACTCCTGTTTTGTGTAGTTTACAAAAAATTAGAATCAAATAGAACAAATAGAGCGGCCTGTGTATCCAATTTAACGCCATTTTTCTGAATAGAGCTATAGAGGATAGTTTTTGAGTGGAATATATTAAGCTGTGAAACTTTGAGGATGTTGAATTTGGGTGCTTTTTGGGACTTCGGCTTTGGGACTACTGCTGTCTGACGCTGGGAGCCGAAAGTGGGTATAAGGTTAAACGAGTATGTGTTATCGTTTTGTGCAAGCTGTTCACTATATATATAGGGTATATGGGGATGAAACATCACGCTTGTATTGCAATAGGCATCAATCAATATCAGTTACTCCAGCCTTTGAGTTATGCCCAAGAGGATGCAGAGGCGCTGTACGGTTTTTTGACTGAGGAGGCTGGTTTTGCGCCGGAGGGATGTCTGCTGATGACGGATAGCTCGCCGTCGCTGTGGGGTCAATCAACGTATCCGAGTCGCGAAAATATTCTGAGGTTGACGCAAAACCTGTGCGCGGAACACCTGCAACAGGGAGATTTACTCTGGTGTTTTTTTAGCGGCTACGGTGTCAGCTATGAAGGGAAGGATTATTTGATGCCGGCTGATGGGAATCCGGCTGACATTCAGGGTACGGGGATTCCGGTAGAGTTGCTGTTGAATACTCTGAAAAATGCTCCTACCGAAAGGGTGTTGGTGCTGGTTGATATGAACCGCAGCCAGATTGTGAAGGCGGGGGAAACGATCGGTTCTCAAACGGCGGATCTGGCGCGGGATTTGGAAATCCCGACGGTGCTTTCTTGTCGCCCGAATCAAGTTTCGCGGGAAACTTCTGCTCTGCGTCAGGGGTTTTTTACGACGGCGCTTTTGGAGGGGCTGCGATCGGGACAGTGCATGACGATTAAGGGTTTAGACCGTTTCTTGAGCGATCGGCTCCCGGAGCTGTGCGACCACCATTTGCGTCCGAAACAAGAGCCTTTGATGGTGGTGAATCCTCCGGGAAAGGCTCATTTGGTGATTTTGCCGGATGCCGGTGGGGTGCCAACTGCTGCGTTGGCCGGACGCAATGGCAATGTGACGGTTGGTGCGGCTGATGGCTTGGATCGCGGGCAAATGGCGGTGGCTACGGCTCGCATCAATCTGCCTAATGCTGCTGGGAGCGCGATTGATGCGCCGGTTGACAGGCTGCCCGTGTCGCAGGCAAATGCTATCCCAGCAGGCGGGGGGGGCGATCGACCGAACTTGCAAAAGCCGGAGGATGCGGATAGCGGCAGCTCGGACAAGTCATTTTTGCAGCAGCTTGTTTTGTGGAGTGGAGCTACGGCTTTGGTGCTGCTGTTGGGTGTTTTTCTGACGAACAGATCCATTTTTATCGGCCAGCAGGAAGCAGAGCCTCCATCGCCTGCTGAGAATGCCCAAAACCCTCCGCCTCAAAAATCTACTGCTGCTATTTTGCCGCAGAAGCAACCGCAGGCGGTGCAAGCAGGGAGTGGAACCAAGCAGGCTCCGTCAAGCCAGCAGGTGTGGGCTGAGGCGAAAACTTTCCTCAAGGATGGTTCGGCTTCTAGTTTTAATCGAGCGGTGGTTAAGGCTCGAACAATTCCGGCTAGCGATCCGCTCTACCCGCAGGCTCAGCAGGATATTGAGCGCTGGAGTTTGACGATTTTGGATATTGCTAACGGGCGGGCGACTCGGGGTGATTTCTCTGGGGCGATCGGGGCGGCTAAATTGATGCCTGATGTCAATAAGGCGGTTTACAATCAGTCGAAAGAGGCGATCGCTCAGTGGGAGGAGCTATCGAAAGAGCAGCAGGTAAATACTACTTTGCTATCGGTGGCTAAGGGTCAAATTAAGCGGGGGGTTGCTTCTTCTTATAGTAAAGGCATCCAGCAAGCTACTGAAATTCAGCCCGGTGAGCCGAAATATGAAGAAGCTCAGCAGTTGATTGGACAGTGGAGCGAAGCTATTCTGAAAATTGCTCAGTTGCGCGGCTCTCAAGGAAAGCTGAAAGATGCGGTTGAAGCTGCTTCGCTGGTGCCGTCGGGTACTAAGAGTTATCAGCCGGCTCAGAAGGCGATCGCCAGTTGGAAAGCTAAGCTGAAACGATAGAAAAAAGGTTGATTTAGTTGATAATTTCCCGGTTTCCACCGGGAAATTATTTTAGCTATAAAAAAGCTGAACTCGCTCTTGACACTGTTAGAGGATACCTACACATTGATTAAAACTCACATCTTGCACCATTGTCAGCAACGGGCTAGAAGCCCGTTCCACAAAGAGTGAATTTCTTGTGGGATGGGCAGGAGAGCCCGTCCATAAAAGGCTTCCACACGAATGGTGCAATATCTGAGTTAAAACCGATAATTTTATCCACCACTTCCCCTCCGCCGATTCTGTCGCAGGGGATTTTTTATGCTGTGGGATTCAGGGGTTTTTGTAGAGTCAAGTATCTCCTGTGAGGTGGTTAATTAATCTGTTTAATTCACGTCCCGGCTCTCGGTAAACGGGGAGCATCACTGGGGCTTTTGTAGTGCGAGCGTCCTCCCTCGGTTGATTGTAGCAGCTTTTCGAGCTCTTGGGCGATCGCAATTAAAGAAAAAAATGCTGTGCGACACAAAAGAGATGCTCCCGGTAAATGCACCC
>NZ_JBARVX010000082.1:0-21940 GCF_049646505.1 Microcoleus sp. | reverse complement strand
GTCATTAGGGGCGGTGCCAAGAGTGCCCGCCCTCAAGCGTCAACAGTCAACAGTCATCAGTCATCAGTCAACAGTCAACAGTCAACAGTCAACAGTCAACAGTCAACAGTCATCAGTCATTAGTCATCAGTCAACAGTCATCAGTCAACAGTCATCAGTCAACAGTCAACAGTCATCAGTCAACAGTCAACAGTCATCAGTCAACAGTCAACAGTCAACAGTCAACAGTCAACAGTCAACAGTCAACAGTCAACAGTCAACAGTCATTAGTCATTAGTCATTAGTCTGCATCGGAAGACTTGGCTTTTGTAGCGTCAGAATTTATTCTGGCGCACTTTTGCTTGGAAAGCGAAATTAGATTAAAATAAAGGCACAATCAATACTGTCATCTACAATATCTGGCTTAATTATGGCACTCAAACTTCATGTTCCCTCTATTGTCTGTTCCGGCTGCGGTGATACAATTACTAAAGCTATCCAAACTGTTGAATCCGATGCTAAAATCGATGTAGATTTAGCAGCCAAGACTGTTACAGTTGAAGCCAAAGCCTCGGAAGAGTCAATTAAACAGGCTGTGGTTGCTTCTGGTCACACTGTCACGGAAGCTTAATATTGGGATAAGTTGGGGAGGGCGGGTTGATAAAAATTCTGGAGGTGTACTGTCAACTGTCGGTGAACCCGCCCCTACAGAAATTAGGATTACCAATTACCAATTACCTTTTTGCGTAAACCTTAATTAAGGTTCTTCGTCTAAGTGTTCGGCGACGGCTCGGTACAGTTCCAAAACGTGTCGATCGAGTAAACTATAAAAAACTTGTCTCCCAACTTTGCGGTAACTTACCAACCTCAACGCCCGCAACGCCCGCAACTGATGCGATACCGCCGATTCGCTCATGCTCAAAGCCGCCGCCAAGTCGCACACGCACAGTTCTTGATTTGACAGCACAGACACCAGCCGCAGCCGGTTCGCATCTCCCAAAAGACTGAAAAATTCTGCCATCCGCTGGGCTTTTGCGGTGTTGAGGACTTGTGTTTGCATTTCCTCGGCCCGCAAGTTGTCAACTAGGTGCGGTCGATCGCACGTTGGTGTATCGTTTTGTTGGTCAGGCTGACCTATCGCTCCGTTAACAGCAGACTTCGGTGACATCTCGACCCAGGCTTGTTTTAATTCTCATTTTCATTTTAGTGCGATCGGTCAATCTTTTGTAACAAAACTTTTACAGTTACTTGCTTGACTTATCTCTGAATATGTGTTCATATATTGGTACAGACAAACAAATCCACCAGGAGAATCTCAAATGACTACAGCCACCCAAACAAAATGTGCTTGTCCTTCATGCGCGTGCGCTGTCAGCCCCAGCGATGCCATTGAAAAAGACGGCAAAACATACTGTTCCACAGCTTGCGCTGACGGACATCCCAACGGCAAAGGCTGCGGCCACGCCGGCTGCGACTGCCACAAATAAATATTCTGGTTCACAAAAGATCGAAACTCCAAAATCTATCTAAAGGGAGATGCGAATAGCGCATCTCCCAATTTTTTTGCTTTTTGGTTAAAGAAAAGTTAAGATAAAGCTAAATTAAGGTTAAGACTGCATTAATAGACTAAATACGAAGCGAGAAAGTATAATTCCTACTTACGCCAAATCCTAATGACGCACCCCTCTTTATGATGCAGCAAAAGTGCGTCGCTACCGAATCGTTGCAAATAGACAGAATTGTCGATGGCGACGCATCCTACTTTTGCGAAGGAATAAAGGAGTATCATACCCAGATTTGGTATTAAGCCATACAATAGAAGCAAGTTAGCGTCGCGATACTGAGTACAAATAGTGCTATTAACAGCAGAGACCGAACCAAAAGTTGAATACCAAAAGTTTAATTAGGAGGGCCAATGAAAGAGCGGGAAGATTTTTTGCATCCTCGCAATCGCTACTACGGTGATTTCACGCCAGAAAACTTGGCTTTTAATGCCAACTTGCAGGAGTTTGCTCAAAAAATAACTTATATTTGCTCGCTGGAAACTGGAGGGAAAATTAGCGCTGAGAAAGCCTATAAAGATATTAAGATGCTTTGGAAAAACTTAAAATCCTCTAAAAAGCAATTGGGAATTGGCCAAAAACCTCCCAGTGACGATGAGGACAATCCACCTTAAAGAAATTAGGAGACGGCAGTGCCGTCTCCCTACCCAAAATAACATTGTAGGGAGACGGCAGTGCCGTCTCCTCTATCATGTCTGAGTGCAACCAGAATTGATATAAAATGTGCACCCAGCAAGTCTATGGTTTAGGAGTTGGTACAGTTTCTCCTGCAAACGGAGTACAATTGCCGCCGAGGCCAGAAACAATCGCGCAAGTATTAGTTTTCAGCATCCCTTGATATGTATCAGCACCGGTACCGGGGCCACCCAACTCGTCGCTATAAAGTTCCTTGTCCGAAATTTTGACATTTGCCTCCCTCGCTACAGTCTCCATTAACTTCGGATTAGTAGTCGTTTCCGCAAAAATTGTCGGCACTCCTGCGGTCTTAATTTCTGAGGACAATTCCGCAATTCTGGCTGCGGTAGGCTGTTCCTCTGTCGTCACGCCCTGCAAAGCTCCAGCAATTTCTAAGCCGTAAGCATTGGCATAGTAACTCAGTGCATCGTGAGTTGTGACTAATTTGCGTTTTGAGGCGGGAATTGTCGCAATTTGAGCTTTAATCCAAGTATCTATTTTTTGCAAATCATCTGTTAATTTTGCCGCATTCTTAGTATAAAGTTGAGCATTTGCGGGAGCCATTTTTTTCAATTCATCGCGAATAGTTTCTACCATGCGGATGCCATTTTGAGGGTTGTGCCAAACGTGAGGATCGGGGACTTTTTCACCTTCTGCATGGGGTTCGCTTCCCGCTTTCTCTTCCCCGTGTTCGTGTTCGTGTTCGCCCATTAGCGGTTTGGGAACGGCGAGCTCGTGTACGGCGATTTTGGGCGCGAGATTGCTGCTGGATTTAATTAATTTGATGATGCTTGGTTCGTGGTTGTAGCCGCCGTATAAAATCAGATTGCCCGTTTCAATGGCTTTGCGGTCTTCCGGCTTGGTTTGGTAGGCGTGGGGGTCTTCTCCGGGCTTAATTAGACAGGTGGTGTCGATCGAACTTTGGGCTATTTCCTTCGTTATATCGCAGATAACGCCAGTCGTGGCGACGACTTTCGGCAAGTTGGCGGCGGGACTCTGAGGCGTGGAATTGCGCGCTTGGGGGGTTGAAGTGCACCCAACCAGCCCGAAACCCATTGCCAAAACCGCCGCAGCCCACAATCTGCGGGTTTTTCCAGCCAAATTATTTAACATTTTCACCTTTGGAACGATAATCGTTATTGCTTTTTCGAGTTATCCTATTCTAGTAGCTACGAACAAGAATCGTTCTCAAAATCATAAATTATGTTAGAAGTGCAAGACTTGGCTGTGAATTATCGAGGAATTTCGGCCCTCAACAGCGTGAATTTCCAGTTAGAGCCCGGACAAGTAACGGGGGTGTTCGGGCCCAACGGCGCGGGGAAAAGCACGATGGTGAAAGCGATGCTGGGATTGATCCGGGCCAGTCGGGGTTTGGTGAAATATCAGGGGCGGCTGCTGAAGGAACAGTTGTCGCGGGTAGCTTACGTGCCGCAGCGATCGCAAATAGACTGGGATTATCCGATTACTGTGCAAAATGCGGTAATGATGGCGCGGACTGTCCAGACTGGTTGGTTTCGCAGCCCCTCGAAGCAGTCGCAGGAATTGGTGAAAACTGCTTTGCTGCGGGTGGGAATGTGGGATTTGCGATCGCGGCAAATTGGCGAACTTTCCGGGGGCCAGCAGCAACGGATATTCTTAGCAAGGGCGATCGCCCAACAAGCCGATTTATTCTTTTTCGACGAACCCTTTAATGCGATCGACAAAGCAACAGAAGAAATTATCTTCGATATTTTTGCCGAACTCAAAGCCGAAAATAAAACCTTGCTAGTAATCAGCCACGACTTAAGCGAAACCTCAAAAAAATACGATAATTTATTGTTACTCAACAAGCAATTAATTGCCACTGGTTCCTGCCGGGAAGTGCTGACTGCTGCTAATATCCACAAAGCCTATGGATACGATTTAAGCTTAGTTTCCGCGTGACACAAATTGAAATATTCTAACCGTAGGGTGCGTCGCTACGAGATTGTCAATTTCCCTTGATAATTTTTCAATAGCGACACAACAGCTAAATCCGCTGCCGAACATCCGTTAAATCCCGTACATTGCTCGTTGCCGACCTTCCTTCCTCTATAAATGTTAAACATACTAATCGAGCCGCTCAAATTCGAGTTCATGCGAAATGCGATCGCCGCCGGCATTTTGTTAGGAATACTCTGCGCCGTAGTCGGCTCCTACTTAATTGTACAGCAAATGGGAATGATGGTAGACATGATAGCCCATTCAGTATTAGCAGGACTGCCCGTTGCTTTTTCTTTAGGATTCAATATTTCCATCGGCGCTTTTATCTCAGGAATTATCAGCGCCGCAATCATGGCGTGGATTCAATCGCAATCGCGCCTAAAAATTGATGCAGTTATGGCATTAATCTTGTCAACATTTTTAGCAATTAGCGTCACGCTGATTAGCCTGTTGCGGACAACCAAATTAGACTTAGATGGGTTTCTGTTCGGCAATATCCTGTCAGTTGCACCCGCTGACGTGCAGCAGACTTTTATCATAACTGTGATAATTTTGGCGGCGGTTAAAATCTTTTACAAAGAACTGCTATTCTATACTTTTGACCCTTTGGGAGCGCAAGCATCAGGTTTGCCGGTAAACTGGATTTACCTGGGAATGATTTCGGCAATTACCCTGACAATTGTGGCGAGTTTGCAAACTGTGGGGGCGCTGTTAGTAATTTCGCTGTTAATCGGGCCTGGAATTACGGCGTATTTGTTGGTAAAAGAGTTACATTTAATGATGGGATTGGGAGCAATTGTTGGAATTACAGCTAGTGTAACTGGGATGTATCTCAGCTATTATTTGAATATGCCGTCTGGTGCGGCAATTGTATTAGTTGTGTTTGGATTATTTTTGGTTGCTTTGCTGTTCAGTCCCAGTCAAGGAATTTTGACAAGAAAGAGAGGATAATAGTCCTATTCAGTGTAAACATTTTGATAAATCTCGCTGCTAGCTGAGTCTAGATCCCCCTAAATCCCCCTTAAGAAGGGGGACTTTGATCATATCCGGTTCTCTCCTTTTGAAGGAGAACTTTGATATTTTCCGGTTCCCCCCTTTTTAAGGGGGGCTAGGGGGGATCTGGGCCAGTCGTCAAACAAGAAAGTTATTACTACGTTTGACAGTAAGTTGACACCAATGCTTTTCAACCCGCCCTGCAAATATGCGTTTTTTACCAGAAAGCAACTGTCAACTGTCAACAGTCAACTGAAGCTTACTCAGCTTGACAATAGGTTTCATAAACCCCATCAAGCAGTAAATTAAGGGCAGAAGTTGCTTTCTCAGCAGCTAACAGTGCTTCCTGTTGTGCTTCTTCAGTTTCACAAACCTGTAACAAAGCTTCGCGAGTGGCTTCGGAGTGGAACTCGTCGGCTTTTTCGTGAACTTGAAAGAAAGATAAAGCTGCTTGTGAATCGATGCCGTAAAATTCCTTTAAACCAGCGATTTTAGTTGTGGAAACTTCGGGGATTTGTGCTTCGTAAGCGTAGAGGGCGGCTAAACCTTTGGCGGGAGATTCGCTGCGCGCTAAGTCTTTGAGAATGCGGACGGATTCGGTGGTTTTTTCTAAGTGTTCGCGTTCGAGAACTGCATTTCTGTCTAAACCCAAACCTTCGGCAAAGCGCAGCCACAGTTCGGGGTGATTTGCTGCACCTCTCTCTTCTTCTATCAGGTTTTCGAGGAGCATTTGACGAATTTTGATGTCGTCGCAGGCGGCGTGGGTAGCGCTGACGTAGGTGGGGAAGTTGTGGACTTGCAGGTAGTATTCTTGTGCATATTCTTGCAGCATTGCGATGTCGAGTTTGCCTTCGTTCCACATTTGGTAGAACGGGTGTTTCAGCAGGTGGTTTTGGTCGAGAATGCTGTTGAGTTGTTCGAGAAATTGCTGTTTGTTCATAATTGTCGATCGCCCTTGAGGATAGTGCAGCCACTAAAATGTTATAGTAATCTAGGATTTTGTAAAGAGCAAGTTTTTGATTGTTTACGTTTTTGGTTCCCTAGCGCGATCGGCCGAATCCTTTGCCGCGCATAGACTTTGACCAAACCAGCAATTCGCCGCCGCAACCACCGCCCGCGAGAAATTGACCATCGGGATGCCATGCGAGACAGGAAAAACCGCCCTCTGCACCTTCGAGAATTTGCAGCAATTGTTCTGCTTCATCCCACAAACAAATTTGTCCGTCTGCGGCGGCAGAAGCTAATAAAAATGTGGTAGGTTGAAAGGCGATCGCACTTACCACATTTTCATGCACCTCTAGGGCCCAACCTTCCCAGCCGACACTTTCATCAGCATCTCTTTCCCAGACGGAAATGCCTCGTGAACTCGCAGCAGCCAACAAAGGTGCACCCAAAGAATTAGTTTGATCCGACCAAGCCAACTCCCGAACCTTCCCCGGAAAACCCTGCATTACCCACGGTTCCAAATTACCCCATTCACTAACAATTAGGGTATTATCCATATTACCGCAGGCTAAATATTCCCCTGAAGGCGACCAAGCAATTGCACCAGTTACAGACGGTACCGATAAAATTTCAGGGTCTTCGTCCCAGTCTTCGCCACTCCAAACTTTAACACCTTTATTGCCGCTAACTGCCAGGTATTGAACAATCGGATGCCATGCTAAATCCAGAATAGATGATGAGTCGAAATTCAGCGTTACTTCCACCACATTATCATTAGCATTCCAGACTTGAACGCATCGGCCCATACTGAAAGCTAACTGATTGCAGTTCGGACTCCAAGCTAATTTGTCAACCCAGACGCGCTGGTTATCCAAATTAGCGATTAATTTCCCAGAATCAACACGCCAAATTTGCACTTTTCCTTCTTGTCCGCCCGCAGCTACGAATTGACTGTCGGAGGAAAAAGCTAAACAATTTATTGAATGACCAGTTTCTATTTGCAATGGCTGCAAGGACAATTTATTCATGGCTGCGACATTTCCTAGCATCACTTCTCCGGCGGCGGAACAGGCTGCAAAATTTTTGCGATCGGGCGACCAAGTAATAGCAGTTATATAATCAGATAGAATTTTTTTGCCATGAAGTTCCAGCATTAGTTCATTTTTGCTTTTGTCATGAATTTGGAATGATTTAACCGCAGAGACCGCAGAGAACACAGAGGAAGAGAAGAAAGGGATGAATAATTCTCATCCCACTTTCAATTTAGATTAAACCAGACACTTACGGAAATCCTCTGTTAATTGAGTGGCATTTAAGTTGCGGCCAATGAATACGAGTTCATTTTTTGGAGTTTCGGTCGGTTTCCAGGCTCTATCTGGTCTGCCATCAAACAGCATATGCACTCCTTGAAAGACAAATCTCTTATCTTCGCCAGACACATTCAAGATGCCTTTTGTCCGAAAAATATCCGTGCCTTGAGTTCGCAACAATTCGCCGATCCAATCGCTAAATTTGTCCCCATCAATAGCACCGGATTCTACTATTGCTATTGATTTTACACTTGGATCGTGTTCGTGAACGTGTACGCCCAAAAAGTCGGGTTCAATTTCTAAGGCCCGGTTCAAATCAAATGCTTTGACGCCCAACAAAGCATCTATTTCTAATTCAGCATTGCGAGTGCAGTGGATTTTTGCCATTGCATTCATGGCACGAATGCGCTTCTCTAATTCTGCCAATTCTTCCGCAGTTACTAAATCTGTTTTGTTGAGCAAAACCACGTCGGCAAAAGCAATTTGTTCTTGAACTTCCTCCGCATCCCAGTGCTGCCAAACGTGCTTGGCATCGACTACGGTGACAACTGCATCTAGCAGCATTTTATCCCGCATATCTTCGTCTACAAAAAATGTTTGAATTACCGGGGCGGGGTCGGCTAAGCCTGTGGTTTCGATGACTATGTGGTCGAATTTTTCTCGACGCTTCATCAAGTTGCCAATAATCCGAATTAAATCTCCTCGGACTGTACAGCAAATGCAGCCATTGTTCATCTCGAAAATTTCTTCGTCGGCATCAATTATCAGTTGGTTGTCGATGCCTACTTCGCCAAATTCGTTGACGATCACTGCAACTTTTTTGCCGTGTTCCTGTGTTAAAATGTGATTCAGTAGCGTAGTTTTGCCTGCACCCAGATAGCCTGTGAGAACTGTCACGGGAACTGATTCGATCGCTCTAGCAGTCACCATACTTGACCTCAATTGTGAAATGATAACCATTATCGGTATTTTATACCATACAGGCTGGCAGTAGCCACAATATTAAATAATGTTAATAAATTGTTCGCGAGAGCCTGCCGGATTGTGCAGGTGGTGGCAAGAAACCCGGTTTCTACGAGTTTTGGGATGAGTCAAGAGAAATCTAGGAAGAAACCGGGTTTCTGAGGCGTGCGTTACTAATGACAATTAATTGCTAATCATAGCTGCAATTCGATCGCGCTCCAACTCTCTTCCGATCAGCACTAATTTGGTTTGACGGACTTCGGAAGGTTGCCAAGGGCGATCGTAAAAATATTCTATACGATCGCCCACACCTTGCAACACCATCCGCATCGGCTTCTTGGGAACCGCCACAAACCCCTTAATCCGATAGATTTCTTCCTGCTGCATCAAGGCTTTCAGCTTTTTCACCAAAGCTTCCGGTTCAAATTCGCGATCGGCAATAAAGAAAGTCGAGTTAATATCATCATCGTGCTCGTGTTCCTCCTCCGTGTCGTGGTGACTGGGGCGGGACTCCAAATCATCCTCAACCGCCGCATTAAATCCCAACAGCACATCAGGGTTAATTTCGCCACCCTTAGACGCAACAATTTTTACACTCGGACGCAACTCTTGCTGCAACCAGGTTTGAACTTTCTGTTGAGTTTCTTCGTTTACGCGATCGACCTTCGTTAACAGTACCATATCAGCACAGGCCAACTGGTCTTCAAACAATTCCTCGATCGGAGTTTCGTGATCCAAACTATCATCAGCCTGCCGCTGCGCCATCAAAGCATCGATATCGCCCACAAAATTACCGCTAGCAATAGCTTCGCAATCAACAACAGCAACCACACCGTCAACAGTAGCGCCAGTGCGAATTTCCGGCCAGCGAAAAGCTTGAATCAAAGGCTTAGGAAGTGCCAAGCCCGAAGTTTCAATTAAGATACAATCAATCTTATCTTTGCGCTTCAACAACTCCTGCATAGTCGGCAAGAATTCCTCTTGAACAGTGCAACAAAGACAACCATTTGTCAGTTCAACAATATTGCTGCTGACAGTTTCTTCTTCATCGCAAACTTGGCAATCGCGCAGCAACTCTCCGTCAATTCCGATTTCGCCAAATTCATTAACCAGAACAGCAATGCGGCGACCTTGATTGTTTTGCAACAAATGGCGAATTAAGGTAGTTTTGCCGCTACCGAGAAAACCAGTGATAACCGTAACAGGAATTTTGTGCATTGATAATTTTGGTGTTGTTGGTGAAGTGAAATCTCTCGTTCCCAGGCTCTGCCTGGGAACTCTTCAGTCCGCGAAGGCGGACTTCGTTTGTGTAGTCGCGGTTTCAACCGCCGACTCTTATCTCTAATTCCCCAGCGGCGGAATTTTAGCCAAAACGCCTTTTTTCAGAGCTTGAGGACGCTCTGACCAAGGCAACAAACCATCCGGTTTAGCATAGTATTGACCCGCACATTCCAGTACAGCCTCGATGCTTTCCGGCTCATTTGCAGGCAAATCACCAAATAGATAAGTGTACTTTCCAACAGCAGCAAAAGACACAGCACAAGAGTGACTGCAAGCACTCATGCACTCAACTTCTTGAATCTCAAATTCTTCAGAAAACTCCCAATTTTTAGCGAGTTTCGACAAATCTTCCATAAATTGTTGGCCGCCGCTTTTACCTTCGCGCTTGCCGTCTTTCCAAACACTCGCGCAAGCAGTGCAAACAAACAGACTGTGCTTTGTGCGTACAGCCGCATTAATTCCATCCATCATCCGTACCTCGCAGATGCGTTCAAAAGTGAGTTAGATATCGGCGGGCATTCTGACTTGAGAAACAACCAGTGTTTCATTACAGTTGCGGGACAGTGCCGGACTTGCACCGAACTTTCCCCGTTTCCTCTAGCGGCTGCTCCCCGCTAGAACCGATCGCAATTTCAAATCTTACCACACTTGCCGCCCTTTTTCCAAAAAGTTATCTTGGTAAAAGCAAGTTTTAATATTTGCACACATAAATCAACCCCGTTCTCAGCAAGGATTTTAGTGCTGACATTCCAACCTTTTAAGGACTGAATTCCTGTATAATGATAAGTACGATCGTCCGAGGATGTACTATGACGGCATTAACAGAAATCCGCGAACAAGTAGTTGAAGAAAAAGTTGAGGAAAAAGTACATACTTATTACTCTCCCGAAGAGTATTTAAAGCTGGAAGAAACCGCAGAATTTAGAAGTGAATATCAGGATGGTAGGATAATCCCTATGACAGGCGGAACACCAAATCACAATCAAATAGCTCTTAATTTGAGCGGTACCCTGAATTTTGCTACGAAAGGACAACCGTACCGAGTATTTATCAACGATTTGCGTTTGTGGATACCGTCGAAGCGGGTTTATACTTATCCTGATGTAATGTTGGTGGCGGGGAAATTGGAGTTTGCTGAGGGTAGGAAAGATACGATTACTAATGCGGTGATGGTGGCTGAGGTTTTATCGCCATCGACGGAGGATTATGACAGGGGCGGCAAGTTTAAGCTTTTCCGTTCTATTCCTAGTTTTCGAGAGTATGTTTTGATCGATCAATACGAGATGCACGTTGAACATTTTTGCAAGACGGATGATAATAAGTGGATTTTGTCTGAGTATGATGGTGCTGATACGGTATTACAATTGAGTTGTGTGGACTTTGAGATGCGGTTGGGTGATATTTACGACCGCGTGGATTTTGAATCTGAGTCTGAGGACTAAAGCTCTACTAGAACTAAAATCTCGGAAGCATTATGAAATCTGAAAATTCGGCTATTACCTACAGCGCATTCCAGGTTGATGAAGTACACACTCTCCTAGCCGGGTTTCTTGTGCGCTTCTCGCATCATTACTGATTCTGTTCTGTGAAACCAGGTTTCTCGCTCTCTAAATCTACATGGAATATGCTGTATAATATCTGTCAAAAAAGGGTTGTGACGCTTTGCTGCGAAGCAGAATAAAAACTGGAATTGATGGGTGCAAAAATCCTTGAGTATTTAGACAAAACTTATCTTTAAAAGTAATGAGAAATATCTGATATTTAAGCTGCGGGGACTTACAGCAATTGTTTGACTGCGCGGTGTAACAATCGGGAAATATTTCACGTATCTACTTCTGCTTGGTTGGGGTTAGTGAGGGAAGAAGGTCAAGTTATATCATTTCCGGTAACACCGTCAGGTGATGTTGGCGGTACGACTGTTAACTGTTAACTGTTGATGGTTTGAACAATACCGATACAACCGAAAACGATATGATATCAATTCCTGTTGCGCCGTCAGATGACTTTGACCGTCAACAGTCAACCGTCAACAGTCAACCGTACTTGATTGACTAATGACTGATAGCGGCTAGCGGTTCCCAACTTGTCGCATCTTCAAATAAAGCTTGATACCCGGCTGCATTCGGATGCAGCCCATCTGCAATCAGGCGCGCTCGCCACCAATCACTGCCCCGATCGAGCCATTTATCAAAAATATCTAAATAGGGAATTCCCCGCAACTCACAAGCTAATTTCGTTGCTTCTTTATAGCGATATTGATTCCCATGACTGTAGTACAAACAATCTTGAAAAGGCATTTTACTTTCATCCACCGGTACCATCCCGACAAATATCACCGGACAAAGTTGTTGGGATAGGTTTAATAAATTATCCAAAACAGTTTTAAAATGTTCAAAATCTGTGTAGCTGCGCCCGGTAGGCGATTGCACTCTCGCCGAATCGTTGAGACCGACAGAAAGAATAATCGCATCCGGGACGCGGTTTCTGAGTTCTCCCCGGTGGCGAAACTCGTTTTCGAGCCGCTGGGCGACTTGATAGGTGCGATCGCCCCGAATGCCCAAATTGTATAAAACGTGTCCTGCACTCTCAGGTAACATCCACTGGCGCCGCAATCTTTCTACCCAGCCACCGCCTACACCGTCGCCAAAACCGTAGATTAAACTGTCGCCGAAAGCAACCAATTTCAGGGGATGAGAATTTACCCGATGCAAGTGACCAAAAGAATAGGCTGTTGCTGCCTGCATAAGCAATGATACTCAGTTAGTAATTTATGAATCTTGACATAGTAAACTAGAATGTAACATTAGATAAAGTAGGTAATCTCATGGCTAATAAGCGTCCACCCTTCGATTCAACTCAGCTAACCCGTCGGGCTGAAGAGTTGATCGCTGCTGCATCCAACCGCTATCGGATTACGGTGCAGGTGGCGAACCGCGCAAAACGCCGCCGCTATGAAGATTTTGATAATGACGACACTCAAATGATGAAACCTGTAATGCGGGCGATATTTGAGATGTCGGATGAAATGACTCAGCCGGAAATTATCGGAGATATCTAGACTTGGCAAGTTTTGAGTTTTGAGTGGTGAATTGCTACCAACTTTTGTTAACTCAAAACTCAAATTTTATCTTAATCTAGATTGGCGCGGTGGGGAAAATTCGGTTGATTTTATATACGCAAGCTAGAAACCCGATCGCACTCTTAAAAAACGCTTTTTACACTCGTCGGGATGCGACCAACTCGGTCGGTTTTCCTAATTCATCAAGTCAGAAAATAAAATTCTGATGGCGGGTGAAATTATGCAAGTATTCTATATTTGAAATTGTCAAAACAGTGAAAAAACAATTAAAGCTGGGCTTGAGTTTTCTGTTCGTTACTTTGATTGTGGCGATTTTCACGCTTTTGAGTTGGGTATTGGAATCGGGCGAACTGAGTATGTCGGCTTTGGAACCTCTGCTGCTGCGGAGTTCTGAGTCTGCGCCGGCGCTGCGGGTTGCTCAACAATCTGAGCCGCAGCAGGTGAGGGCGCAAGATGCGTGGAAGTTTGTGTATGAAAAATTGCCGGATTTGCCGATCGAGAATAACTACATTTCTAGGGAAACCGGAAAAGTAGATCCAAACAATACTTTAGTCGGCCGCTTGATTCGATATCACGTCTTTGTCAAAGGAAGGCCGCCGAATTACCGCTTTGATTGGAAGTTGAGTTTAGCTGACTATCTGGGGGCGACTCCCGATTATTTGGTGGAAGACGTGTATCCGGGAAAGGATGTTTTGCGGTCAAATCCGATGGAAGGCGATCGCGCTGCTATTCAAAGTTTAAATAGAGTACAGCGGGATGCTTTGGTTCAAGCTTTGGTTGATGTTTTTAGTGGGAATTCAGGGCAAAAGTCCGTACCGGCGGCGGGGGGAAAACCACAAGGGCGATCGAATTCGCCGGAAATCACGCAGCCGCAGCCGGGAGATGCGAAATTGCTGGCACCTTAATATTTTATTGCCGATCGAATCTAGCTTAAACATCGCCTTTATTTCTTAGTCCGCGGAGGCGGACTTTGTTTGACCAAAAGCGGTTTCAACCGCCGAACAATCTCTAAAACCAAAAATCTAAAATCTTTGAATGGTGGAACGTGTAATCAAGACGGGTAGCGGCTGGCGTTTGGGATGGAACCCGGAGGCGGAGGAGTTTCGGGGTTTGGTGGCTGGGGAGGGTTGGGCGATCGAACTCACGGAGGCTGAGTTAAACGATTTTTGCCGATTGTTGGGACAGTTAGCCGACACCATGAGTCAAATGGCCTCTGAGTTAATGGATGAGGAAAAAATTGCCATTGAAGCCGAAACCGATTTGTTGTGGGTGCAGGTAGAAGGCTATCCCGAAGCTTACAGCCTGCAGTTGATCTTGAATGCTGGCAGGAGGTGCGAGGGTTTTTGGCCCGCGGCTGCGGTTCCGAGTTTGCTGCAGGCTGCAAAAGTTTTAAAAGTTTTTTGACTTTTTCTGAGATTTCATGCTAAGCTATTAAAGCTGTCGGGGCGTAGCGCAGCTTGGTAGCGCACTACTTTGGGGTAGTAGGGGTCGTGGGTTCAAATCCCGCCGCTCCGATTGTAATGAAACCTTCTCTTTGAGGAGGTTTTGTTGTTTTGAGCTAAACCGGCGGAATCCCGCGCGCGATACCTCTGTTCCGGTTGGTGTGGCGATCGATCCGGCTGGTCATTCGATTTGAGATTTGAGATTTTAGATGCTCCCGATTGATTCGGCGGATAAATTCGGGGGCTTGTAAGCTGTTGTGCAAATAAACATTGTATATTTCGACGATCCATCAAAAATCTTCTCCTCCTCTCCCCCTCTCCCCCTCAATTACCATACACAATTGGGATGCACAACAGCTTACCGCCTTTGAAATTCTTTGTTACCCGGATTTGGTATTAGATAAAGCATATTCCCTGTAGATGTAGAGAGAGAGAAACCGGGTAACAAAGAACAGAATCAGTAATGATGCCAGAAGCGAACAAGAAACCGGGCTAGGAGAGTGTGTACTTCATAAACCTGGAATACGCTGTATATTTTATGATTCTGTATGCTGATGAATTTAATTGAAGAAAATTAGAGAATTAATTACTGAGAATTATTAAATTTTAGAGCTAAAAATCCCCAATCTCAAATCTCAAATCTCAAATAAAATGACGCCCGCTAAAGTTTCCCAGCAGTACAAAAGCACTTTGTCGGGAAACCCGCGGGCGTCAGAATCAAGCAAGCTTAAATCTTAGAAAAGACCCAGCGTGAAAGATTTGTCGATCGGGAAAATAGCACCAATACCCAACCACAGAGTTACCGCAGTTCCCAACAGGAAGACTGTAGTAGCAACAGGGCGGCGGAACGGATTTTGGAACTTGTTAACATTCTCGATGAACGGAATCAAAATCAAGCCGACGGGAATACCGGCCATGCAAGCAATACCCAACAATTTGTTAGGCAAAACGCGCAGAAGTTGGAACACCGGCCACAAATACCATTCCGGCAGAATTTCTAGCGGAGTAGCAAAAGGATTGGCAGGTTCGCCAATCAAAGCCGGGTCAAGTACAGCTAAACCGACGCACAGAGAAATTGTTCCCATGATCACGATCGGGAAAACGTAGAGCAAGTCATTGGGCCAAGCTGGTTCGCCGTAATAGTTGTGACCCATGCCCTTAGCGAGTTTAGCGCGTAGCGCCGGATCGCTCAAATCTGGTTTTTTGAGAATAGACATAGTAAGAGTGTTCTCCTTTTATTTTTACCCTGGCTTGGCATCCTGCTGTATTCGTTAGTCTGAATCAGCGCCGCGATCGGGCTGTCAATAAATATCATGAGTGATGAATTCTGAATTTTCAACCCAAAATTCAACGGGGGGCAAAAAAATATCGCCCCTACAACTCAAAACTTACAACGGGCCCGAAATGCCTTGCTTGCGAATCATCAAGAAGTGAGCCAGCATGAAGACTACAATCAGCCAGGGCAGCACGAAAGTGTGCAAGCTGTAGTAGCGAGTCAAAGTGCCTTGACCGACGCTGGCACCGCCGCGTAGAAGTTCTGTCAGCAAAGAACCGACAACCGGGATGGCTTCGGGGACACCGGAAACGATTTTAACGGCCCAGTAACCGACTTGATCCCAAGGCAGCGAGTAGCCTGTCACGCCGAAGGAAACGGTGATGACTGCCAAGATTACTCCTGTCACCCAGGTTAATTCGCGGGGCTTTTTGAAGCCGCCGGTCAGGTAAACCCGGAAAGTGTGCAAAATCATCATCAGTACCATCATGCTGGCAGACCAGCGGTGGATGGAGCGGATCAGCCAGCCGAAGTTGACCTCGTTCATCAGGTATTGCACTGAAGAAAAAGCTTCTGCTACCGTAGGACGGTAATAGAAAGTCATGGCGAAGCCGGTAGCAAACTGGATCAGAAAGCAAACTAAAGTAATTCCGCCCAAGCAATAAAAGATATTTACGTGGGGGGGTACGTACTTGGTAGTGATGTCGTCGGCAAGCGCCTGAATTTCCAGGCGTTCCTCAAACCACTGGTAGGTTTTTGAGTCTGTGATTTGTTTAGAAAACATGGAGCCAGAATTCCTAAAAGAATATTGCTGTGGTTGAGGTAAGCGGGCAGCAGCCACAATGTTTTTTTGTCGCCCCGCCCCGATCGGTTGGCTTGAACTGGCAAATAGTCTCAGCTATTTAAAATTTTGGAGCTGAGGAAAGGAACTCTCTTGTGCGATCGCCTGCAAGCCCTGGGAAACTAAGCGGTCGCTTGTCCCTACTCGCTGGCGTTCCCCGATCGAATTCCAGACTATGATAAAAAATGTAACATAATTGCTGTGCAGAATTCATGGGCGATCGCTTTTGTCTTCGTCTCAAAGTGCATTTTGTGCAAGCTCAACATCCGCCCCAACCCGGCAGACAGCCAAGAGCAGAGCCCATGACCCCAGTCCGAGTCGGTCAGCGGGTGCCTCGGTTGTAAATTTTAATATTCATGATAAAACTTCACTGTTTGGGAAATTAAATGTTACATTAAAAGAATTTTTTGTTCGCCGCGGACATTTGACCCGGACATTTGACGAATCCTGAATGCCTGGGGGAGAGTGGACAGCGCAAAAGCTTAAAAGCTTACAAATTAAAAATACGTCAGATGCAATACTTGTCTATCTTTTACAGAAAAATCATGCACAGACGAGTTTTCCAGACAGCAATTGTACTGTTGCTCCAAGTCGCCCTGGTTCTAGGTGGGTGGGCGCAGCCGGCAGCGGCGCTAACTCCAGAACAGCAGCTATTGAACGAAGCTTGGCGAATTGTCAACCGGTCTTACGTGGACGACAGCTTCAACAACCACAACTGGTGGTCGATCCGCGAAAAAGCCGTCAAGCAGCCGCTCAACGATCGCGAGCAGACTTACACGGCGATTCAGGGGATGCTGGCGAAGCTCGACGACCCTTTCACTCGACTGCTGAAACCCGAACAGTACCGCAGTTTGCAGGTCAACACTTCGGGTGAATTGACTGGTGTGGGGCTGCAAATTGCGATCGACTCGCAGACAAATACCCTGACAGTCGTGGCTCCTTTGGCCGATTCGCCCGCAGATCGAGCCGGCATCCAACCGCTCGATCGCATCCTGAAAATTGACGGCACTCCCACCTCAGAATTGAGCTTAGACGAGGCTGCAACTCGAATGCGCGGCCGCATCGGCACTGCTGTTACCCTCACCGTGGGGCGCGAAGGAAGAGACGCTCCTGAAGATATTGAGTTAGTGCGCGACCTCATTGAACTCCACCCGGTTTACGCCGAATTGCAGTCCGGGCCAGACAATTTACCGCTGGGCTACATTCGCTTGAGTCAATTCAGCGCTAACGCCACTGAGGAAGTCGCCCGCGCGATCGACAGTTTGGAAAAACAAGGAGCCGCCGCCTACATTCTCGATTTGCGGAACAATCCGGGCGGACTGTTGCAAGCCGGAATTGAGATTGCGCGTCTGTGGCTCGATTCCGGGACGATCGTCTACACGGTGAACCGACAGCGCACTCTCGGCAGTTTTGAAGCCTTTGGAGGGGCTTTGACTGCCGATCCGCTAATTGTTTTGGTCAACAAGGGAACGGCCAGCGCTAGCGAAATTTTGGCTGGTGCGCTGCAAGATAACGGCAGAGCTCAACTCGTGGGCGAAAAGACTTTTGGCAAAGGGCTGATTCAGTCTTTGTTTGATTTGTCTGACGGTTCCGGGTTGGCGGTGACAGTTGCTAAGTACGAGACACCGAACCACACGGATATTAACAAATTGGGGATTGTACCCGATCGGGTAGTGCCGCTACAGTCGATTGCGCGCGATCGAATCGGCACCGAAGCAGACTTGCAATATCAAGCTGCAATCCAACTGTTGAAAGAAAAAACCGTGATGGCCAAGTCATTAGTCAGCAGTAAGTAGTCAGTTGACTGTTGGCAGTTGACTGTTGCTAGTTGTCAGTTGCTAGTTGCTAATTGCTAATTGCTAGTTGCTAAGTACACGGACAGAAATATTTACACAGATATAATTTTGCAAGGCTCACAGGAAGAGAATTTCAGATTCTATTTTGTGCAATTAATTTTGTCCGTGTACTTAGTTGTTAGTTACCAACAGCCAACAGCCAACAGCCAACTGCCAACTGCCAACTGCCAACTGCCAACTGCCAACTGCCAACAGCCAACAGCCAACTGCCAACAGCCAACTGCCAACTGCCAACTGCCAACTGCCAACTGCCAACTGCCAACAGCCAACTGCCAACAGCCAACTGCCAACTGCCAACTCCCTTAAGGTTAAGGTTGCGGGGTAGATTCCTCGGCTTCTGGTGCCGGCGGTTCCTGCAAAATCACCGGACGCTGCTGGGGATCGACTCGATTGCTTTGCTCTTGCATCACAGTTTTAGCAAGACTTGGGTCAAAGTAGCGGTTAAAGTCCGATCGCGACTTATCTACTCGTTCTTGAGTAAGATTGACTTCCGCTTTAATTTCCTGCAACTTTTCTTGTACGGCTTGGTAGTGAGGCCAAAGCTGAATCACAGCAGAAGTCGCACAGACTGAAAGTACCATGTTGACTGCTAGTTTAACTCCTGTTTCGGCGGCGAGCGTTTGGTGAGGGTAGGAACGCTGGCGACGGCTGCTGCGACGAGAAGCAACCCGAGGGGGAGTTTTTACAGGACGCAGTGGGGTAGCGGTAGGTTGAATCGCTTGCATAATTTTTTTCAAATACCTGAGACTGACGTTTTAGAGTACAAAAGAGCAAATTCGGAGCTTAACGCACACCCGACTCGGTTCGTGACGGTGATTGGGGCCCAAATTTTTGAGACTGGGTGACGCCTGATTGCGGAATTTCCCCATAAAAATGCCTGCCCTTACAGTTTCCTCTTGCTGACCACAAACAATCTACCCCACTGCTGCTGCAATTGTCTGTAATTTTGAGATTTAACTGTAAAGGCAGGCATCTTGCGGTTCGCGACTGGTGTCTCGAAACTACTTGTACAGTTCAGTAGACAGCCGGAAAGCCAAGATTCCGGGAATCAAAGCAATTACGAGCGCTACGTAGACTTGGGTATCTGTTAAAGACATAATTCGGAAAACTCCTTTTCGCGGGCACGAGCTTTCACTAATTTGAGACAAATTGGCGCTTTTGGGAATCATTTGTTACAACTTGAAATATATTTGGTGCGTTTGGGCAGATGGGGAGAGCGGGGAAATGCGCGATAGTGGGAGATGGGGAGACGGGGAGTCGGGGAGTCGGGGAGTCGGAAAAATCTTTAAGCTTGACTTCTCGGCTCGATATCGATCGGTTAAATCCGTTGAATCCGCTAGAACATTCGTTGCCGAACTTCCTTTAGTGCGATCGCCTGCGACAAATTCACCGCACTAGGTTAAGATAAGTGAAGGTGACACTCATTTTAGATAGAGCCGGTGATTTGCACTGCGCTCTTAGCTTGCAAATCTTAGGTGCAGAAAATAATTAATGCTAGATCAATTTTTTGACGCTGCCCCCAATTTGGGAGCTGACAATTTTTTATTATTGCTAGTGTTAGTGGCTTTGGAGGCTGTACTTTCCGCTGACAACGCGATCGCCCTGGCGTCTATTGCTAAAGGTTTGGAAAGTCCCAAGATACAGCAACAGGCTCTCAATATCGGTTTGATAATTGCTTTTGTACTGCGAATTTTACTAATTTTCATAGCGACTTGGGTGCTCAAGTTCTGGCAGTTTGAACTGCTGGGAGCACTCTACCTGCTGTGGCTAGTTTTCCAGCACTTTTCCTCAGAACCTGGCTCTGACGGAGAACATCACGGGCCGAGATTTTCGTCTCTGTGGCAAGCAATTCCAGTGATTTGTCTGACGGATTTAGCATTTTCTTTGGATAGCGTTACTACTGCGATCGCAATTTCTGACGAAACTTGGCTCGTGGTGACAGGTGCCACAATTGGAATTATCACCCTGCGATTTATGGCGGGGTTGTTCATCCGCTGGCTGGACGAGTTCTTACACTTAGAAGATGCTGGCTACATTACAGTTGGCTTGGTGGGAATGCGATTGTTGCTGAGAGTAGTTAACGAGGATTTAGTACCTCCCCAGTGGTTGTTAATTACCAGTATCACCCTGCTATTTGTGTGGGGATTTTCTAAGCGCACTCCCGAAGCGGTGGAGATTGCAGAATCTCAGACAACAGCTCTCAATCCAAATGATTCAGAAGTTGTATTGCCGGAATCGCCAGCACAGAAGTCCGAAGTTTAACTAGACACCATATTCTATGTACAGCGTTTCTCCTTAATGTGCGGTGCTCTTCTTCGATCGGGTATGGAGTACCCGATCGCTTTTGCGTACTTCACAACGCTTGAAAACCGCTATAGATATAGAAACTGGGGTTTTTAGAGTGTTCGGCTTGTCAACGCATGGGCGATCGGTAAACCCCGTTTCTGGGATCGGCTGTAATACCATTTTTCTAAAGATATGCTACTACCCCCCCCACTCCCCCCCGAAATAAGGGGGGGTTGGGGGGGTAATATCTAGCGCTACTTTATGAAATTGATATAACGCATTTAAATTATACGTGCTGCGCGCAGTCGGAGCAACGGCCCGCTCATTGTTCGATCGTTTTTTGACAGATAATTTAAATGCCGCAACAGCTTGCTGCACCAACATGGAATCTGCTGTATTACCTGCGTGCGATCGACCATTATTCGCCTGTATGGCAGCTTCGCGCCCGACGATCACGCTAGCGCCATCCAAAAGAGTACCACCAAAGTCAGACTCATCACGCCCACCAGATGATCGAACTCCTCAGCTACACGCGGCAGAGCGATTGCTAACCGTTTAATAACAAAAACATAAATCAGCCAACCAATAGCGATCGTTGCCAGTGCTTTGATTGTATTCTCAATCGTATAAGCATCTAAATACACCACATTTGCGATAATTAGCCCGCTAATTAAAAGTGCGATCGCCGGCCACAATCCAGGCTGGACTTTCTGTTTTTCTCCACGCGGTATAAAGATAAATTTGGCAAAGGATATAGCTGTACCAACGGCGGCAATCTTCATCGGGATTACCTGCCAAGGTACTAGATTTTTGATCGTCAATGCTTTGGCCCCAAATCCTACCAACAAGGGAAAGCCAGAAATCGACAGGCTGGCGATAACCAAGGCAATCCAAAGGTTAGGATCTATCGGTTTATATCGCAGTTCTTTGAGGTTCCGACTTGGTAAAGAACCTGAAATTAAAAATAGAGTTGATTTAACCAAACCGTGAGCCAGCGCGTAAACTCCACCCACTGCCGGTGCCGCCAAGACAAACCCTAACTGCGAAATTGTGTGAAAAGCCAGCATCCGTTTTGTATCTTTTTCAAAGACGGCATAGCAGATTCCCATGAGAGCCGTCGCTACGCCCAAAATCCTGACGATATGATTGATATCATCGGAAATCAAAGCACAGCGCAACAGCGGTAAAATACTAGCTTTGATGACAATTCCTGATAGTAATGCTGAGACTGGGGTTTCTGATTCAGAGTGAGTTAGCGGCAGCCACAATCCCGATACAAAAATTCCCCCTTTAATCAACAATCCTAGAAATATCAGGGCTAAAGCTTCTGGCGGCGAACCCTTTAAACCCTCAAAACCAAAGGACTTATGAGTTTGATAGACTAGCACAGCGCCCACCATATAAAATAGCATGGCTATGTTGGTGATAAATAGATAGCGCAAACCTACCCAAAGCGAGCGATCGGTGCGAGGATAGGCAATTAACAGAAAAGC
>NZ_JBARVX010000081.1:0-5346 GCF_049646505.1 Microcoleus sp. | reverse complement strand
CTTAACATATTTATGCCCCGGAGATCCCCCTAAATCCCCCTTAAGAAGGGGAACTTTGAGTGCATTCTTGTCCCCCCCTTGTTAAGGGGGGTTAGGGGGGATCTGTCTTAAGTGAACCGTATTGGACTATAACCATCCAGACAGGGAAATACATTATCAAGTCTGCACGGAAAATTTCTTTGCATCAACATCCCAATTTACCCAGCCAATTGCCTCCCTAGCAGATGTCAGGTTAGGTGGGACTCTCAAAGCGTGAATGAATCCCGTACTCGGACAAGTCATTTTTAACAAACAAATCGGCTCGACATCGGCATTATCTATTTGTAATAGTGCATATTCCTGCCAACTATCTATTTGTTTTGCTGACAATTCTTGAATCATGCGAGCGTAACCAATTCCTTGAATTAACACTCGCCTCAGCTCGGCATTCTCTTCTGCTAAAATCCATTGGGATTCCCATTAATTTGGGTGGAGTTGGCCGTATTTTTCAGGCAACCTGACGCCGTGATAATAGTAAAAATTCCATCCGTCCGCAAACTCAATGGCAGGCTCTCCTTCCGCGTGCAAGCGGTTTTGACTGTCAAAGCGCAGGTGGCGCGGGCGATCGCACACCGCGCAAATCTTTTCATAGGGAAATATCCAACCGCAATGCTCGAAAAGCAGCTTTTGGTAGTGATGTATTTCTTGTGCCTTTTGGGAAAGATTGACGCCTGAAGATATATACAATTCAGTTAAATAGATTTCTTTAAACAAAGTCGTGGAGGTTTGAGGGTATTTAAGGTAGTACAAATCTTTGGAAAAAACATTCCCTATCGTTTGTTCCGATCGCGCATATTCCTCAACCACTTTGTACATTTCCGAACGCAGCGTGCTGTCGGCTTCGGACTCGATCGTGATCCTATGGAGCTCATACTCCCACACCCACGAAATTGCAAATTCTTCCATAGGGGATATCCATATCTGGTTTAAATTTTCCCCCAATCTATTGCTGTATTCGTCTGAGCAGTTTTGTGAATGCTCGCGTTTGAGCCTTTTGAAGATTTGGGGACAAACGTCGCGGGGACTGCTGCAAATAATAACTTCGGGTTCTTCTAGGCCAATAGCGGCATAGACAACTTTGATGGCTTCTGTGGCTTTTTGACCATCAATTGGTCTAGTCGAGAGAGTAAGACGTTTCTGTGCGAGGAGGCCTAACACGCACAGATCGGTAATTTGATTACCCTCGATATTCAGTTGTGTCAGATTGGTGAGCTTACGCAAGGCGCTGATATCGGTAATTCTATTCTCGTAGAGATTGAGTTCTGTCAGATTGGTGAGCTTACGCAAGGCGCTGATATCGGTAATTTCATTGTTGTTGAGATCCAGTGTTGTCAGATTGGTGAGCGAGCCTAGGAAGCTGATATCGGTAATTTGATTGTAGTTGAGATTGAGTTCTGTCAGATTGGTGAGCGAGCCGAGGAAGCTGAAATCGGTAATTTCATTCTTGTCGAGATCCAGTCTTGTCAGATTGGTGAGCGAGCCGAGGGAGCTGATATCGGTAATTTTATTGTAGCCCAGATGCAGTGTTGTCAGATTGGTGAGCGAGCCTAGGAAGCTGATATCGGTAATTTGATTGTAGTTGAGATTGAGTGTTGTCAGATTGGTGAGCGAGCCGAGGGAGCTGATATCGGTAATTTTATTGAGGGTGAGATTCAGTGTTGTCAGATTGGTGAGCGAGCGCAAGGCGCTGATGTCGGTAATTTGATAGCCACACAGATCCATTTCTGTCATGCTTAAAAGTATCCGTTCCGCAGCTTCAGCGTCATCAGTGCCAGCCTGGTGTAACAACGCTTCAACTGCGTGTCTTGCCAGTTTTGAAAGACTGTCAATATGCCTGCACCAGTCGGCAAAGCGGCTAAAACTCATTGGCTCGTGTGGTTGTTTTTCTGACATAAAACACTACGAGATGGGTAATGGGGCATGGGGCATGGATAATGGGAATACTGTGGACTGTGGACTGTGGACTGTTGACTATTACAAATCGCCCTTGCGTACCTTCTGTTACTGAATTAAGTCTACTATTTCAAATCTTCCAGCTTGATCCGAGGATCGACAGCTTTTAGCAGCAAATCTGCAAATAAATTACCCACAATCAACATTGTTGCACCCATCATCAAACTCGCCATTACTAAATACAAATCTTGATTGTTCACCGCCTCCAGAGTCAGCTTTCCCAAACCCGGCCAATTAAAGAAATATTCCGCAATAAACGCGCCGCTCAACAAACTAGCAAACTCAAAACCCAACAGCGTCACCAAGGGATTAACCGCATTCCGCAAAGCGTGAACGTAAATTACTCGATCGTCCGGCAAACCTTTCGCCCGTGCTGTTCGGATGTAATCTTGACGCAGCACGTCCAATAATTGTCCGCGCATCAATCTTTGCAAACCAGCAAAACCAGTAAGGCTGAGGGCGACAGTTGGCAAAATTAAGTGCCAGCCGTAATCGAGGATTTGACCCCACCAAGGTAAGTCTGCGTGATCGATACTTGTCATTCCTCCGACGGGAAACAGAGGCGAAGTGTTTTGTGCGAAAAATAGCAGCAGCAAGGCTGTGATAAAGCTGGGAAATCCCTGGCCTGTGTAGCTGACTACTTGCAAAACTCGATCGACTGTGCGGTTTTGATTGACGGCGGCGACTATTCCCAGAGGAAGCGCGATCGCCCAAGTTACAATCAAAGATGCGATCGCCATTAACAGCGTCGCCGGTACTCTTTCCCACAGCAGCGACGCTACGGATCGCTGATACACAAAACTCGTGCCAAAATTCCCCTGTGTCACAATTTGTTTCAGCCACAGCCAATACTGCACAATCGCTGGTTTATCTAAGCCGAATTGCTGTTCGAGTTGCTTGAGTGTTTCCGGCGAAATCTTGGGATTTTGGCTCAAAGTATCTAAGTAATTTCCCGGTGCCAACTCAATAATTGCAAAACAAAGAGCCGATGCTAAAAATAAGGTTAAAAGTGCCTGCAACAGTCGCTTGACTACATAAGTAAATGTCTCGCTGCCAAACACAGAACTCAATATTCGCGAATTTCGATTCAACTTAATAGAAGCCATGCGATTTTAGATTGAAGATTAAAGATTGAAGAATTGAAGAATTGAAGAATTTTTAATGATTCATAAATACCAGCATTCAACAGCCCGTCGGGTGCGTCGGGGGCGATTTTTGAGTAGGTTATCGTCACATTCAGCCCCCCTGACGCACCCGACAATCACTAATGACTGATCACTAATGACTGATGACTAATGACTGATGACTACTGACTAATACTCAACCAAGGTAACAATTGGCACATCCGGCAATTTCTGCCTGCCTCCCAAAGCCTGCAATTCGATGACAAAAGCAAAACCGACAAGCTCGCAACCAGCTTGCTGCAACAGCTTAGCCGTTGCTGCCGCCGTTCCGCCAGTGGCGATTAAATCGTCCACAACCAGCACCCGGCTGCCCGATGCCATCGCGTCTCGGTGCATCTCCAGCCGATCGACACCGTACTCCAACTCGTACTCAGCAAAATGAACCGCACTTGGCAGTTTTCCCGGCTTGCGGACAGGAATAAAGCCCAATCCCATTTTATAAGCCAAAGGCGTGCCAAATATAAAGCCCCGCGATTCCATGCCCACTATATAGTCAGCAGACATTGCAGAGCATTTTTCGGCTAAGCTGTCAATGGCATAGCTCAGCCCTTGCGGGTTGCTCAGCAAAGTTGTAATATCTCGAAACATGATTCCCGGCTTCGGGAAATCAGGAATGTCGCGAATCAGAGATTTGAGATCCATAAGCTTGCAGGTCGGCGTTGAGGGTAACGAGGCATCAAAAATGGTACAATAATAACGTGAAAAATTTAAAATTCAAAAATAAAAATTAAAACTAATAACTTTCTTAATTTTTATTTTTGAATTGTTTAATCCTTTGCGTACTGTGCAAACAAATGTCATAATTCTGTAACAACAGGCTTGAATATCAAGATTTGTCAACCTATAATCTAAAGTCAAAAATATAATATCTAAAATCCAATGATCGAGTTGGCAGCACGAGTGGGTGAGGTTCCTCCTTCCATAACCTTGGCGATCGCAGCTAAGGCGAAAGCCATGAAGGCCGCAGGAATAGATGTCTGTAGTTTGAGTACGGGAGAACCAGACTTTGATACCCCCGAACACATTAAAGCGGCGGCCAAGCAAGCTTTGGACGCGGGGAAGACTAAGTACGGGCCTGTGGCTGGAGAACCGCTGTTAAAGGCTGCGATCGCCCGCAAACTCCAATCCGACAACAATCTCAACTATCAATCGGAAAATATCATTGTCACCAACGGCGGCAAGCATTCCCTCTACAACCTGATGATGGCTCTGATTGAGTTTGGAGACGAAGTAATTATTCCGGCTCCCTACTGGGTGAGTTATCCAGAAATGGTCAAACTCGCCAGCGGCACACCCGTAATTGTACGGACAGATGCTTCTACAGGATATAAAATTACACCGGAACAGCTCAACCGAGCGATTACTCCCAAAACCAAGTTATTTGTCCTCAATTCGCCTTCTAACCCGACGGGAATGGTGTACACTCCAGCCGAAATCAAAGCGCTGGCCCAGGTGATAGTCGATCGAGATATTTTAGTCGTTTCTGACGAGATTTACGAAAAAATTATATATGACGGCGCTCAACACGTCAGCATCGGTTCCCTAGGCAAGGAAATTTTCGATCGCACCCTGATTAGCAGCGGTTTTGCCAAAGGTTACTCGATGACAGGCTGGCGCATTGGCTATTTAGCCGGGCCGATGGAGGTAATCAAAGCCACCAGCACCATTCAAGGTCACAGTACCTCAAACGTGTGTACCTTTGCACAGTACGGCGCGATCGCAGCTTTGGAAAGCAGCCAAGAGTCTGTCGAAAAAATGCGACTAGCTTTTGCCGATCGGCGTGAGGTAATATTTGAATTGCTCGATGCCATTCCCGGAATTAGCTGCATCAAACCAGACGGTGCTTTCTATATGTTTGTCAACATCAGCAAAACGGGAATGACTTCTCTGGAATTTTCCGACGCTTTCCTAGAACAGCAACAAGTAGCAGTTATTCCCGGAATTTCCTTTGGTGCAGACGACCACATTCGTTTATCTTACGCCACCGATTTAGACACAATTAAAAAAGCTGTAGAAAGGCTCGATAAATTTGTCGGAAGCATCTAAAAATTAGTCATTAGTCATTAGTCATTAGTCATTAGTCATTAGTCATTAGTCATTAGTCATTAGTCATTAGTCATTAGTCATTAGTCATTAGTCATTAGTAGCAAATGACTGTTGACTGTTGACT
>NZ_JBARVX010000080.1:0-4441 GCF_049646505.1 Microcoleus sp. | reverse complement strand
CGGACTGGGACTTGACTTAATGCCTCACCCATAAGTGTAATCAGTTATCACTAACTCCGTTGAGAGTTAGGCTAACCGTCCCTGGATAGGAAAACCTACCCATTTAGGTTAAACGAATCGCACATCGAGCCAGATATTGTAAACTTACTAAGAAAGTTTTGAAAGCTCTCAACTCCAATTCCACTCAGTTCTACTGAGTCGGTAGCGCGGATATTGACAGCGCCCGCTACACCATTTTCTAATGCCAGCGTGGAGATTTGCGCTCCACCTTCTGCCCGAAAATTTTGAGCGTTAATGTCGATACCCCTACCATCGATATTTCCCAAAGTCAGTGCATAAATTCTGCCATTATTGAGGTTGACATTTCCACCTCGAATATCAACTTTGCCCCCACCGAGTCCACTGGTGTTGAGCACTGAGCCGTTGGCTATTTCAATATTACCAAAGTTGGAAATCTTGTCATAGTTTAAACTTAATCCCAATGGCGTTGCCCCAAATCCAACCATCCCCGGACTAGCGACGCTACCCAGCAAAATTTGTCCGGTTGATGCAGTAACACTTCCCTGATTTAATTCAATATCTCCTCCCACTAGGGCGAGAGTTTGTCCTGGCTGCACTGCTAAGCCAATGTTATTAAAAATCGGTGGGAACCCTGGAGGTAACTCTGGTAAACTCAAGGCTGGTGCTGCTGAAGAGTTAATGATTTTTCCCGGATTTTCTCGAAAGTTTAAACCGATAGGTATATTGACATTTAACAGCGGTAGTGATTGGGGATGGCGGCTGCTGAATTGATAGCCATTATCGAAAACTACGCTATCAGCAGAACTTGCTAAAAATGAACCACGCAAATCTAGCCTCGCATTGGGGCCGAAGACAATTCCTTTGGAATTGAGTAAGAATAAGTTGGCATTCCCTTGCACTCCCAACACACCTAAAATATTAGAAGGATTCCCACCCGTAACGCGACTAAAAATATTCGCAATCCCGTTAGGATTTGCAAAATATGCGCCTCGTCCTTCACCAACGTTAAATTGTTGGAAACTGTGAAATAAATTTACTCCGCGAGTTGCACCGCCAGTGATTCTATCTGAGGGTAAATTGTTGATAGTGTCGGGAACAGTACGCGAACTTTCTGCACCCAAGCTGCTGTCGGGGATGATTTGACCGATCGCGCTTCCGGGAAAAAAGCACCAATAACCACTCAAAAGTAACAGGTAAATAGCTCCTGAAAGATAGTATTTGTCTCGGTCTTTGCGCTGATTCATGTTGCTTAATTGCCATAATTAGAGATTTTGGAAAACCATAATTAACCTTTTGTTAGCTGACATTCGGAGGGAGCATCTCAATTTTGCTGTAGTGCGAGCGTTCCCGCTCGCGAGTGTTATACCAATTTTATAAAGTAGCGCTAGATATAACCCCCCCCAACCCCCCCTTGGTAAGGGGGGGCTTCGGATTTCATCTATAGCATATCTTTAGAAAAATGGTATTATATACTCGCGAGCGGGGACGCTCGCACGCTCAATGTAAAAAAATGCTTTTTGCAAAAGTTGAGAAGCTCCCCATTCGGCGAGAAATTTTAAAGCATAAGCTATTTTCAGGTCATCGGGGCTGACAAACCGAAACAGGATGCCTCGTGCGCTGTGGAAATTGACCCGCAACTTCCGCAGCCACCAGCGTAACTTCCCCTTTTGCATTCATCACCCAACCGCGCGCGGGAACCACTTCCTGAGTTTTTTTCTCCATTTCTTCCCTCGAACCTCTATCCGTTACATCCGTTACATCCGTTACAGAATCCGCTGCCGAACCTTCCACCCACGGAAACGGTGCAGGTTCGCTGCTGAGAACATCGTTAGGACTCGCTGGCACTCCCCCTTTCCCAGTGACTGTAAACTCGTTTTCGCCCCCTTCGAGACAGGGATTTGCCGCAATTAATGCCGCCCGATCGACCAAATTTTGCGGCAGTTCCACTAAACCTTGAGCGGGATTCACCCCAGAGGCGCCGAATGTTACCGCCCCTTGCAAAGCCGGGCCGCCACTTTGGGAAATCGCAGCGATGTCGCTACTCCCAAGTAGAGAAGTAGGACTTACTTGCAAATCTGCAAATTGCGCGTCTTCCAGATTCAACCTGCTTCTGACTTGTTCGCGAGTAACTGCACTAAAGCCAAAAACACTGGGGACATTGACGCTGACGCGCCCGCCGGCTGCTGTGCGGGCGTTAGCGGTGATGTCGCTGTTGTCTTGGGGGAGGGCGACAAGAATGCCGCTGTTGATATTGATGTTGCCGCCGTCAGAATTGCCCGCATCGGTGGTAATTCGACTCCCGCGGCGCAATTGGATGTCTTGCGATTGCAGGTTAATATTTGCCCCCGTACCCGATACGGTTGTGCCGTCAATTCTTGCTTTGTTGTCAAGGCCGATCGAATTTGCGACAACATTGATATTACCGGCGCGTCCGGTTCCCGTAGCCTGCACCGTGATTGTAGCTCCATTTGCGACAGTTAGCCGATCGCGCGCCGTCAGATTCAACGAGCCAGCATTTGCTGTAGCATCGGGATTAGTACCGAATGTCTTACCAACCGAAGCATCTATTGTACTGACAAACAAACCGTTATTGCCGCTACCGCTGACCTCAATGCGATCGGCATTCACAGTAATATTCCCCACATCTCCCGCACCCAAAGAACTCGTAGAAACTATCCCCCCATCCCGCACAGTGAGGCTGGGCGTATCAACACGAATATCCCCGCCCCGACTAGAACTCAAAGTTGCAGAAGTCAGCGCGCTAGCATTCTGAATTCCGCTGGTCAAAACTTGAGAAATACCTGAAATTTCTACTGATTCAGTCGCCCTAACTGTTAAATTTCCAGCAGGCCCGCCATCCTGAGAAAACAAAAACCTGCCAACTAAAACACCCGTTCCCAATGTAAACGCAGAACCGCCAGAGAGACTCAACCGCTTCGTCTCAACATTAATATTACCAGCAGGGCCGGTAGAACCGATACTCAGCGTGCTAATTCCAGTTGACACAACTGTTCGCGGGCCGCTGTTAAACAATTCGACTGATTCAGCAGCTTTAACATTAATACTCCCAGACGGGCCGCTGCTGTAACTCGTAGTACCCAGAAGAGAACCGTCGCGCATAATTAATCGACTGACATCAATACTAATACCTCCTCCCGCCCCGGTACTTTCTTTCGCTGTCCCGTTGTTGATTCCAGAACCCACCATTTCAAAAGTATTGGCGCGAACAATCAAATTGCCGCCCCTTCCACCACCAAAAGTTATCCCGCTACCGAGTACCCCATTGTTGAATAGCAAGCGTCCGGTATCGAAGGTAATACTCCCCCCTGCACCATCACCAGCACTAGCATTAAACATCGTAAATAGCGGGCCAAACGGGTCTGCGGTTCCCGATACCAGATATGTAATTGCCACCTGTTGAAAGGCATCAACTCCCAGCCCGCTCATTTCTATTGAATCAGCAGCGCGGAAATTGATATTACCTCCGGCACCGTCTCCTAGAGTCAAAGTAGAAAATTGCGTGCCGTTTTGCGATCGCAATTTTTGGGCATCGATATCGATACCTCTACCATCAATATTGCCCAGTGTAACCGCATAAAATCGCGCAGCGTCGAGGGTAATATTTCCACCTTTTAACTCTGCTCTGCCGCCACCGGTGCCGCTGGTATTTATCAGCGTTCCACCGGATATTTGAATATTGCCGAAGTTCTGAATCTTGTCATAATTTAAACTTAAACCTCCCTGCTGCGGGCCCGATGTCAGTGCCAAATTAACTAAACCGGGACTGGCTGCGCTACCGAGCAAAATTTGTCCGCCATTGGCGGTTAAATTGCCGCCTGGGATTTGGATGTCGCCGCCAATCAGTGCTAAAGTTTGACCTGGATCTACGGCTAAACCAACTCGATCGCTAATCGGAATTGGCACGGGAGATGCTGGCAGGTTGCTCTTTCCCGTCGCCGTGGATTGATTGACAATTGTACCGGGACTGTCTCTAAATCTTAAACCTACGGGAATATTAACTGTTAATAGCGGTGATGTTTGCGGGTTGGTGCTGCTGAATTCAAAGCCGTTATCAAACACAACACTGTCAGCCGTTGAACCAACAAACGAACCGCGCAAATCTAACCGCGCATTTGGCCCGAAGACAATGCCTTTCGGGTTAATTAAAAACAAATTAGCATTGCCTAAAACTCCCAGAGTTCCTAAAATATTTGAGGATTTGCCGCCCGTAACGCGGGTAAAAATGTTAGCAATTCCGCTGGGATTGGCAAAATAAGCTCCCCGCCCTTCTTTGATGTTGAATTCGCCGAAACTGTGAAATAGGTTAACCCCGCGAGTTGCGCCGCCGGTAATTCTATCTGAGGGTAAGTTGTTGACAGTATCGGGGACAGTGCGCGAACTTTCAGGGCCCAAGCTGCTG
>NZ_JBARVX010000079.1:0-12834 GCF_049646505.1 Microcoleus sp. | reverse complement strand
CGGACTGGGACTTGACTTAATGCCTCACCCATAAGTGTAATCAGTTATCACTAACTCCGTTGAGAGTTAGGCTAACCGTCCCTGGATAGGAAAACCTACCCATTTAGGTTAAACGAATCGCACATCGCCCTGATATTATAGCTGCCACATTGGTCGCCGACAGTATCGATCGCGCCCCCTCTGAGATTAGCCGTCCATCAACGCCTGGGCAAGCCCGATGTAGATAGGTATTCCCAAGGCAATCGCAACCGGCGTGCCGACGGCTGTGGACGCGCCGATGTAGGCGGAGGGATTGGCCGCCGGGATACCGGCTCGCAAAGTCGGCGGTCCTGAGATGTCTGAACTAGAGGCGGCGATGACGGCCAGAATCACGACGCCGCCAGGGCTGAATCCCGTGGTGACGTGGGCAACCCAGCCGAGACCGAAGGCGATCAATCCATGCAGCAGCGGTGCCACAAAGGCATATACGGCGAACCACTGGGCCACCTTACGCAGCTCGGCAAGCCTTGCGGCGGCCTCCATACCCATGATCAGCATCAGTACCGAAAGCAGACCGCGGAAGAGGGGATCGTAGAAGGTTTCATAGACACTTTTCGGCTGGGTTAGCAGGCCTAGAGCCAGACCGAGCAGCAGTGCCGTTAGGGCAGAACCCTGGAGGCTTTCCTTCACGATGGGCCATATCTTGACCCGATCGTCTGCGGTATCGAGCTGCTCGCTGGGGGCATAGCCTGCGATCGTGCGCTGCCTGTTGATGAGAGACTCTTGCTTCTTGGTATAAATGCTGGCCAAGACGATCGCAGTCACGAGGGCTGGGATGTCCATGAATGGATAGAGTGCGGCGGCCCAAGGCTCGTATGGGATGTTTTGCTCTTCCAGTAGCGTCAGGGCGGCGGCGAGAGTAGAGCCGCTCACGGCACCGAACAAGCCCGCGGTTGCAAGGGCATCCACGACTTTGACGTTCGGCAGGTTTGCCAAGGTGTAGCGCCCGATGAACACGATCAGGATCCCTATTAGCACGGCGAACAACGCGGGCAACAGTATCTCCGCCGGATTGGATTCGCGGATCGCCTGGCCACCGGTCAGGCCGACTTTCATGAGCAGCATGAAGACGATGAACTGATACACCGGATCTGGAATTGCTAGTGCGCTACCGAGGGAGGCAATGATCATGCCACCAATTAGAAAACCGAGTGTCGGGGACTGTAACTGCGATACGAAGCGAGTCAAGAATTCGGACAAAAAATCCACGTTGTAATTTCTCCTAGATCGGAATTTAGGGGTCAGGACGGCAGGCAAGCATGACCTCGAATGCTGGGTAGCTGGCTTCCACAGAATCCACGAGGCAATAATTCCCTTTTATGGGGTTAGGAGATTACTGCCTTGCCGTGGTCGGAAGGAACTTTGCGGGCAATAGAGTTAAAAGCTCCATTGACTTGAACAAATGAGATCGCTTCCTTCTATATGGATAATACTATGATTAGAGTCCACATTCCGCACTTCATAGCGCAGTCAAAAGTATTTTTACTAAAAAACGTCATCCTAGGAATTTAACCTCAAAAATATTCTCAATAATTAACAGCTATTGATAACTAACAAACACGGACAGATCGAGATTCATCTTCCTACATATTAGCGGAATGCTTGTCTGCAAAGAATTACAGCCATTTTTTACATAAAAATTCCCAATTAATGTTAAGACCTGCCGAATGTCGGTTAGAGATTCTGGAAGGGATCGCCTTCAACACGCAAGTTATATTTGAATTTCATATACGAAACATAAATTAGAGTTGTGTTTGAAGTGCGATCGCAGATGTATTGACAATACATTCTCTCAGACAACTACCAACTCGCTTAAGGAAGGAAACAGAAACCTAAATTGTGAGTCTTGGGAATCCCTGGTTTTAGCTGTGGGTGGATGTCAAAATTGATACTTCCCACCGATAAATCGGGGGGGATTCTTGATGTATTCCACAAAGAAACTTTCAAAGGTGTTACCCCTGGCACCTCTACTCACTTAGCTGGAACGAGTCCAAATCTTGCGTATACTTTGAGCTTTTTTATGATTTCTGAGTCCACAGCAACGCCAGATAGGTACGCTCAACAATTTACTGTTGCTTGTTTAACCGGGCAAAGGGCCCAGACGAGCTAAATCAGGAGTTATAGCGGTTCGATCGCGCTGTGAGGTATGCCCGCTCCCGGCCGGCGGCACCTCATACCAGAACTCGAAATGCTAAGCTGTTGCTCGTATAGATTGTGTGTGGCAATTGAGGGTCTGGTGGGGATCGGGGGAGAAGGGGAGAGGGGGAGAGAATTTGACAATTTTTGACTGTCATCAAAATCTACAATTTTTATTTGCACAACAGCTTGTACGCTTTGTGAAATTGTTTCAACACGTAGATGGTTATTCTTAATCGCCCTAATTAGTAGATCGCTGCAATTAAAGTTGTGCAATCATTTTGAGGCGACTTCAGGAGTCGCGGCCGCGTTCCTCCCCATGTCGGTAGCCCTGGGCTTCCCGCTCGTCTTTGGGTCAAGAGCGATCGATCAAATCAGGTAGGGCCAAACCCCCGGCGGTTGCCCCGGCAGACGGGGCAGGCACGCACCGTCCGCTACCCCTGCAGCTATTTACGAATGATTTAGGATTGCTATATAGCCTTTCTCACAAAGATGAGGTGCTCTCGCGGGCATCGGGCATAGGGCATAGGGCATAGGGCATAGGGCATAGGGCATAGGGCATAGGGCCTAAAAGCATCGGGCATACCTCACCTTTGTGAGAACCGCTATATAGCGATCTTTGCTGCGGCGCTAAAGTTTTTTACCCCACCCCAACCCGGACTTTATTAAGGTCCGGGAGCAAGAAACTCACAAACGGTGCGAGAAAAGCTATAGTTACTCTGCCATATTTTCAACCCCCAAAAACAGAGACAGTTCTTGATTTAAGCGACCCGCCCTTACAAACTCAGCATAGGTGTCAGCCTCGATCGCCAGCAACTCACCTCGAACTTGCTCAGCAATAAACGTGCTGAGATCGGGATATTCATCTTGAAGCCGATCGACCTCCGCCTCAATCCTCGTTAACTCCCCCTTAACCAGCGATTCTTGATACTCATAAAACTCCCGATCGACCCCCGGCTGTTCCTCCATCTCACCCAACCGTTGCAGCACCCTACCCAAAGCCGCCCGACGGGCGATCGCCTCCAAATACTCCCCGCGCATCGGCCCATCCCCCAGCAGATCCAATTTTTTCAGAACAGGCTGAATAGTCAGTCCCTGCACCAACAAAGTAAACAGCACCGTCCCAAAAACCGTCGCAATCACCACCTCCCGGCCCGGTAAACCTTCAGGTACGCTCAAAGCCAAAGCCACCGACACCGCACCCCGCAGCCCTCCCCACCACAGCACCGTTTGCTCCTGCAGCGGAATGGCGGATGCGGCAAAACGGTTGCTGAGACTTCCCAGTCCGTAAATGGCGATCGCCCGCGTTACAATCACCGCCACAATCGTCACCGCGATCGCATCCAAATTTTCGCCCAAACTCCCAAACCGAATCTGATCGCCAATCAGCAAAAACACAATCGAATTCACAAAAAAAGCTAAAAATTCCCAAAACTCGCTCACAATAATCCGAGTGCGAGGATTCATCCCGATGCGAGAACCAAAATTGCCCAAAATTAGCCCCGTCGCGACCACCCCAATCACCCCCGAACCCCCCAAATCCTCAGCAATCAAATAAGTAGCGTAGGCCGAAACCAACGTCAGAGACTGCTCCACCAGAGGCAAATCGAACCGCTGCGTCAGATAAGAAATCGCAAACCCGATCAGCCCGCCAACCCCCAGCCCAATCCCCACCACCGTTATCAACTCCAGCAAAATCGGCCCCGGCGATAAATTAGCAGTTCCCCGAGCAAAAGCAGCCAGAAATCCAAACGCCACAACCGCCATCCCGTCATTAAACAAACTTTCGCCTTCCATCAAAGTGCTGAGACGCTTCTCCACCCCCAACTCCCGAAACAAAGCCGTCACCGAAACCGGATCGGTAGCTGAAAGGGTAGCCCCAATCATCAGCGCAGTTCCCAAAGAAAGACCGGCAAATTGATTCAAACCAATTGCCACACCCGCAATGGAAATCAGCACACCGAAAACAGCATAAAGACAAATAGGAATTAAATCCTGTTTTAAACTCGACCACTTCAAATTCCAAGCAGCTTCAAACAGCAGAGGCGGCAGAAAAATCAACAGAATCAATTCAGGCGAAAGATTCACCAACCGCACATCGACCAAAGCCAGCGCAGCTCCCACAATCACCAGCAGCAGCGTATAGGGAATGCGGCGCAACCAACTAACAATTTGTGGCAGAGTGGCGACACTCAAAGAAACCGAGAGCACCAGCAAAAATTGCTTCAAACTTTCTTCGATCGCCACTTCTTGTAGACTTGTCTCTATCATTTTAAAATTTTCCTATTTGTAATGATCGGATTGCATATAGCAATCCTAAATGATTTTCTGTAGGGACACGGCACTGCCGTGTCCCTACAGATGGGTTTTGGGGAAATCACATTCCGTCTTTTCGACACTGGTGTTAAAAATAGTCAGCGTGTCACTTCTCCTTCAACTGCATCCTGCAGAACAGAGGGTGAGGAGTTTTTGGGCAGTTTTTTGAGAGTAGTTTTCAATTGGACAATGGGTTGGGTTGCTGTGGCAGTTTTCGTAATGTAGCGTTCGGCTCCAATTTGCCATTTTGTTTGCAGGTAATTGCGGATCGCGATCGATCGCTCTCGGGCGGGCGTTCCAATTTCAGATGGCGCTTGACCAGAACTCATTTCAATCTGGAATGTAGGATTTTCCTGTACCATCTTACCCAGCCGATCGAGTAATTGAATTTGATTTGCCGGAATTTGAGATTGATTTAACGCAAAGGTAACTGTTGCAGCAACCGGTGCAATCCGATTAAAGCTTACCTCTGCCGCAGGGTAATTTAATTGACTGCGGATACCCTGCACCAGCAGTGCTTGTCCATCGCGATCGAGATCCCGCTGGCTCAAGTAAATAATCTGAATCCTTAACGGCGTCACCGAGCTAGTAATCGCCTGATAACTCACCAATTGAGCCGGCCCCGGCAAACTCAGGGAATCGAGCGCCGACTCCACGCCGCTCAAAAAACTCGATTGCAATTCGGCAATTGTCGGAGGTGGTTCTGGCTGGATTGTTTCTGAAACTTTTGGCGGTAACAGTTCGTTAGAGGCTATGGGAATTTGAATCAGATTCAAATTAATTAACTCCAGCGGTATCCGCAGCTTCGCCGACAGCAGTTGTTTGTATTTATCTCGTTCGGCTTCGGTGTAGACTTTGCTAGTAACCACCTGAAGTTGGGCAACCAATTTACGCTCTTGTTCTCGAAACGAGAGTTGACTGATGTACGATCGCACCTTACCATCAGGAAAGCTACCAAAGTTTTTTTGCCAGATTTCGGTGGCGTTATTACGCAGTCGATTTTCTTCCTGCTTGCGATCGATTTCGTCACTAAGTTGATTGTAGGATTTATACAGAGGAATCGAAATCAATCCTACAGTTATCAAAATCAGCAGCAGGCGACTTGGCAAACTACCGATGCGCTTCAATCGATCCGACGCCGGAATTCGATCGACCAACGACTGTACCCAAATGCTTTCTTGATTGCTTTCCCGCCACGCACGCACGCGCTCCCGTACCGGAAAACTATCAATGTGCAGAACCAAAAACACCAGCATCGCCATAAACGTAATAGCGACTAAGTTGGTAAAAAACAGCAATCCTCCCCCTCGCGCCACCGCCAACCCGCTTCCAGCACTCAGACTCACCGCCATCCCAATCCCGTAACCTACCACACACAGCGGCGGCATCAGCGCCACCGCAATCGAAACCCCCGGAATAGACGTAACAACTCCTTTAGCTTCCTTGCAAATAGCCACTGCTCCCACAGCCCCAGAAAACAGCGCAATCACTAAATCCAGCAGATTTGGCTGAGTTCTCGCCAAAATTTCGCCGGTCATTTCCTTAAAAGGCAGAATCAATACCAAAACAACCGCAAAGGCAATAGCCAGCCCGCAGCTCAAAATGAGATTGATAATAGCCCGCAGCGCTAAAATCGCGTCTCCAGTGGCTAGAGCCAGCCCGTTCGCCAAAATACTCCCCATTAAGGGTGAAATCAGCATCGCGCCAATGATGACGGCCGGACTGTTCAACACCAGTCCCAGGGTAGCGATCCCAGCAGAAAACAAAACTTGAATCCAATAACTGGCATCCGTCAGCGTCACGGATTTAGCAATGTCCAAATATACCTGTTCTTTGCGAACGTTGCTGACACCTAAATTATGGGCAAACCAGCGGCTCAAGCGAGGGAATGCTGCTAATATCCTTAACCGTTTCGTCATATATTTTGAGAAACAACTGGTAGTTTTTCTGCTTGGCCCAGCTTGGGACGGCTGATACCTGTCGTTGTGGCATTACCGACAGATTTGCTTGCGTATTTGTAAGGTTTGCAGTTGGGCGGAGAGTGCCAACCCAACTGCAAACCCGATTAAATTATGAATCGCTAATTAGCTCAACCGATAATTAAACCCGATCGCGCGGGCAGCATCAATTCTAACTTCCGATTTTCCCCTTCACCTTTCCAAACAAACTCACCTTTACCAAACAGCAATTTGTCGTGAAGAGATTTCAAACTAGGTGTTTCAAAGCTCACCTTTACCTCTTGAATTGCCACATTAACAGCAACAACTATTTCTTCATCCTCCAAAATTCGAGCAAAAACATAAACCGTGCCTTCAGCAAACAGAATTTGGTAATTCCCTGTGCGGAGGGCGGCGTATTGGTGGCGCAAAGCTATCAACTGTTTGTGGTAATCTAAAACATCAAGTTCCCAGTCAGCCGTCAAGGGAAAACTGCGGCGAGAATCAGGATCTAGAGCACCGGGCAAACCAACTTCATCGCCGTAATAAATGCTGGGAGCTCCGGGATAAGTTAACAGCAGCAAAGTCGCAAGTTCAACGCTTGTTTTGTCGTCTCCAGCAATTGATAGCAACCGGGCAGTATCGTGACTGGCTAACAAGTTGAGTTGAGTTAGCTGTATTTCCCACGGATACAATTCCAAAACTTCCTGAATTTTCTCCCCGTACTGCTTGGAAAACAGCGCCGGATAGGGGTAATAAGAACGACCTTCTAATTGGTTCACATCTACTCGATCGCCCGCAGCAAAAGCAATAGTCGGCGCAGCAAACAGATAATTCATCACGCCGTCAAATTGCGTTCCGTCCAGCCATTCCCTCGCATCTTCCCAGACTTCGCCGACAATGTAAGCTTCGGGATTAACAGCTTTCACTCGGTCTCGAAATTCCTGCCAAAATCCCTCTGTTTTAATTTCAAAAGGAACATCCAGCCGCCAGCCGTCAATGCCGAATTTAATCCAGTATTCGGCGATTTCCATGATGTATTCTCGCACTTCTAGATTGTCGTGGTTGAATACAGGCAGAGCTCGATTGCCGTCCCAACCGAGATAATTAGCTGGGAAATTGCCGTCGTAGGCCGACAGGGGCCAGCCTTCAATTTGAAACCAATCCAGCCAAGGAGAAGCCGGGCCGTTTTCCAGGATGTCGTGAAAGAAGAAAAAGCCGCGGCTGGCGTGGTTGAATACGCCGTCGAGAACGATTTTGATGTCGCGGTCGTGGGCTGCGTCTAGAAGTTCTTTAAAAGCTGGATTGCCGCCCAACATCGGATCGACTTGATAGTAGTCGTGGGTGTGGTAGCGGTGATTGCTGGCCGACTGAAAAATGGGGGTAAAGTAAATGGCATTAATGCCTAAATCTTGCAAGTAATCTAGCTGTTCCATAACGCCCCACAAATCGCCTCCTTTATAGCCTTGGAGGGTAGGAATTTCGTGCCATTCTTCCCACATGAAGTTTTGCAGCAGGCGTTTGCGGTGTTGTTTGCTTTTGGCAAAGCGATCGGGGAATATCTGGTAGAATACGGCGTGTTTAACCCAGTCGGGGGTGTGAATTTGCATACAATTTTCCGAGCTTGCTATGGCTTAGGCTACAGTAGCAGAGGTTGCTAGCGGATATAGCTTTTGGTATAAAATATACACTCGATCGAGTTTGGTCGATCGACCGACCGTCAAAAATCACAAAAATTTGCAGTCAATCTCAGATTTCTCACTGATTCTCCCTTAGAAGTTTGTCGTCCCGACGGGCGGCGGTTCCTGACTGTGGAGTCGGACTCGCCCCGCAGAGGAGGCTAGGAAAAAGACCGGATCGAACTCCAGCTAACGCCCGCTCTTGGGGCAAAAACAGAGCATTCTAGGGGGTCAAAGTGCGATCTCTGGCACGAACCGCAACAGCAGGGCGATCGAGCCTCGATCGAGAAATTGCCAGAACTGAGAATTAACCCAGAAAAATTGTAATTGACAGCCAAAACTCCCAACCTTATTGTTTCCTTAAACTGCCCTTATTTATTGATGAGTATTTGAGCTCACAACTCAAAATTTTTTCAAAGATCCATTATTTCTTGATGAGTATTTGAACCCACAACTCAAAACTCAAAACTCCAATCCCCTCCGCACTCCAACTCTCACAAACCCGGTTTTTAAATCTGATTGAAGCTGGGAACAAAGTATTTGGATTAAAAAACCGCGTTTGAGCCCCATCGGCCCAACTGAATAACTCAAAACTCAAAACTTCCCTGCTCCCCCCCCTTGTCAAGAAGCCCTCACCATCCGACACTGTACTTGGAGAGTTAATCCACCCTAGGGAGAAAGTTCCTTGAAAAAAGTCTTAGCCATCATCCTCGGTGGCGGTGTAGGCACCCGCCTTTACCCCCTAACCAAACTGCGGGCCAAACCCGCAGTTCCCCTGGCCGGCAAATATCGCCTCATCGATATTCCTGTCAGCAATTGCATCAACTCCGAAATACTCAAAATCTACGTTCTCACCCAATTCAACTCGGCATCGCTGAACCGGCACATCGCCCGCACTTACCAGTTTTCTGGCTTCAGCGAGGGATTTGTCGAGGTGCTCGCCGCCCAGCAAACTCAGGAAAATGCCAACTGGTTCCAAGGGACAGCAGACGCAGTTCGCCAATATCTCTCGCTGCTAGAACAGTGGGACGTTGACGAATTCTTGATTCTCTCAGGCGACCACCTCTACCGCATGGACTACCAGAAGTTTGTGGAGAGACACCGCGAAACCAACGCCGATATCACCCTCTCGGTTTTGCCAATGGACGAGAAGCGGGCGTCGGATTTTGGTTTGATGAAAATCGACGAAAGCGGCCGCGTTGTTTCTTTCAGCGAAAAGCCAAAAGGCGATCCGCTCAAACAAATGCAGGTGGATACTACTAAACTGGGACTGACAGCGCAGCAGGCTCAGGAAAGTCCTTACATTGCTTCGATGGGGATTTATCTGTTTAAAAAAGAAGTTTTGATTAAACTTCTGAAAGAATCTCCAAACCAAACTGATTTTGGTAAAGAGATTATTCCGAATTCTTCAAAAGACCACAACGTTCAAGCTTATTTGTTTGACGATTACTGGGAAGATATCGGAACAATTGAGGCTTTTTATGATTCTAATTTGGCTCTGACTAAACAGCCTAAGCCTCCTTTTAGTTTCTACGATGAGAAAGCGCCGATTTACACTCGCCCGCGTTTCTTGCCGCCGACTAAGCTTTTAAATACTCACATCACCGAATCGATTATTGCTGAAGGCTGCATTCTCAAAGAGTGCCGCATCGACCACTCGGTATTGGGAGTTCGATCGCGCATTGAAGCTGGATGTACGATTCAAGATACCCTGGTTATGGGTGCTGACTTCTACGAACCCGACGCCGAACGGCATTCGAGTTTGGACAGCGGCGGTGTCGCCCTCGGTATCGGTGCCGATACTACAATTCGCCGCGCGATTGTGGATAAAAATACCCGCATCGGCCGCAACGTTCAAATAATTAATAAAGACCGAGTGGAAGAAGCTAACCGCGAAAACCAAGGTTTTTACATCCGCAGCGGCATTGTCGTAGTCCTGAAAAACGCGACGATTCCTGATGGAACTATCATTTAGTTATTAGTCATTAGTCATCAGTTATCAGTCATTAGTTTTTTAATTTAAAATCAGTCACCTAATTTTCAGGTGACTGACGATCTATAACTAAGTTAGTGACAGATTACCAATGACCGATGACTGATAACTGATGACTAAATCATTTTTTTTTAGTTGATTATTAATGGCAACGGCTGGTGCGAAATTTGCGAAATATTTGCAGGGTAAGAACACCGCGTTTTAATACGGTACGGTCTCTGTTACTGGGTGTTGCGAGACAGATATGTTCGATCGCCTGCGTTTGGCGGATGACTTCTGATTTTTGTATTTGCGATCGTAGCACGACTGACAAATGCGCTGCCCGTTTCTGATCGCCACACAACTCTCGGAGCGATCTTTCCAATCGTCGCAGCAACCACAAGGCCAACTTAGTAAATAATTGATCATATGAAAACCCTCGTAGCATCAAAAGCTGATTAATATACTATCCTATCTTAATTTTTCGGAAAGTGTGCGATCTAGTTAACAGACTAGGGAGAAATTATGTTCTATTTTGTGAGTTGGCTGTAAAAATATACTGTCCGAATAATATAATATACCACAGGTATGGAAAGGAAAAAATATCTCTAAAGATTGTTGAATTGCGGCGCGTTTTAATGTAACATCCAGTGACAATTGAGACAGCAAAATCTCCGAAACTTGATGATGAGAACCTGCTAGGATTGGGATTGGTCGAAAAGCTAGAGAAAGAAAAGTTCGATCGCACCGCGCACCGCAAAAAAAGAGCAAAAAGATCGATCGTCCGCGCCAATCAACCCTCAAAAGAACTCGCGCCAACAACTGCAGCAGCTATCCCCGACTCGCGTAGAATGGCGGTGGCACTCTCAGGCGCGCCCGCCGCGCCAAAATCCCCAAGGCGCACAACTGCTCAAAATCTTCAACAGCAGCCAGGTGCGGAAATTGCGATGTCCGGTAAGCAACAACCGAACTCGATCGAGTTTCAATCTTTGATAACCTATAATTTAAATCAGATGCAGCAGGCAGTTTTGCCCGCCGCCTCAAACTAACTCGCCATCTTGCTAATTAGGAATTTATTTTTTCTAACAACTAACAACTAACAACTAACAACTAATAAAGAGAGGATTGCTTAATGTCTGCAACAGATTTTAAAGACTATTACGCTATTTTGGGACTCAACAAAGCCGCCAGCTCAGACGAAATTAAAAAAACTTTTCGCAAACTAGCCCGAAAATATCACCCGGACATGAACCCAGGAAACAAAGAAGCCGAAGCTCGCTTTAAAGAAGTAAACGAAGCTTACGAAGTGCTCTCAGATCCAGAAAAACGCCAAAAATACGACCAATACGGTCAATACTGGAAGCAAGCGGCTACAACTGGCGGCGGATGGCCCGGCGGCGGAAACAGTACAACTGTAGACTTTGGCGGCGTTGACTTCAGCCAGTACGGCAGTTTTGACGAATTTATCAATGCTTTGCTCGGCCGCGCGGCCGGCGGCAGTGCGGGTGCTGGTCGCAACGGTCAGTGGAATTACAGCACCTACCGCGGCGGCGGGCCGGGCGGTTTTGGGGGATTTGAAGATTTTGCGGGGTACGAAAACCGCAGCGCAGGAGGCTCTCTCGATACCGAGGTGACGATTTCCCTAACTCTGGGGGAAGCGTTTCGCGGCACTTCTAAACGAGTCGCCACGGGCGAAGTTTCGATTCCTGCGGGTGTGAAAACCGGCAGCAAAATTAGGGTGAAAGGCAAAGGTCAAGTTGACCCGTACACGAAGCAGCAGGGAGATTTGTACCTCAAATTAGAAGTTTTGCCTAACGCTTTTTTCCAGTTTGAGGGAGAGAATTTAATCTGCGAAGTGCCGATAACTCCCGATGAAGCGGTGTTGGGAGCTTCGATTGAAGTGCCTGCGCCTGAAGGTACGATAGTTGTAAAATTTCCAGCCGGGATGCGCTCCGGTCAGTCTTTGCGGTTGCGAGGTAAAGGATGGCCGAAACCGAAGAAGGATGAACGCACTGATTTGTTGGTCAAAATTGCGATCGTCCCGCCGAAGGATCTCACCGCCCTAGAGCGCGAATGCTATGAAAAAATCCAGGCAAATCGCACTTTTAATCCCCGGAGCAATTTAAGCCAAGCGCTACTTTGAAACAACCTGCATTGCGCGTACCAGACAAAGCCAAGAAGGAAAGCGAGTCATCTGTCGGGTTGAGGGGGGTTTGCAAATATCGCGGATCTGAAGTTATCGATATTGGTGAACCCGTTGTGCATTGGATGCAAGCTCGATCGATCTATTCGTACTCGCTCGTTCCACTTTCTCAAGACTCATCGCTAGCTGTTAGCTGACTGGGTTGGCTACCTTCTTGGATTTTAATGCTAATGTTTTTAGCTCCTTTTTTTTCCAAATCTTTGATGTAGCCGTTGGTGTTGTGAGAAGCTTCATCTTTGCTTTCGTAGGGGCCAAAATAATAGGTGCGCTTGGGCAAATCTGTGTCAACTTCCACCCACCACTGGCGACTTCTACCGCCCATCGGTTGAGTTAGTATCCAGAAAGCAGCAACGTACATACCTAATAAATAAAGTCCGAACATAGTAGCGATTCCCCAATTCCATTAGTTTTTAACGTTTTTAAGATATCAGGACAAATAGAGCGATCGGATCGTCCTATATGCTGATTTAGCTCTGGTAATTGTTGAGGGTAAATGCTGGTTAATATCTGCATTTTGGTGGATAATAGTTTGAGGTTTCGGCGATCTAATAC
>NZ_JBARVX010000078.1:0-17156 GCF_049646505.1 Microcoleus sp. | reverse complement strand
GCTCAAAGCCATCCCACAAAAATCTTTTTTCTTGTGGGATGGCTTTGAGCATCGTCCCAAAATTTGATTAAAAGGACTTTTGCAAGAGGTCTAATAAATCAACAATTTTCTATCAAACTCAAGTTGCTAAATACAGAGCTTCGGTGAGGACACAATAGAGCATCGCTCAAAACTCGCTTGAACCTAATTATGTAGGGTGTGCCGCGGCGCACCTTACTTGTTTTTAGTAGCGTGTTAAACCACTTACGGGTTCCGTCCAAGACAGTTTTTCACTTCCCCTTATCGATATTTTTCAACTAACATATTCATCCTTAAGGAAGATGGATAAATAGGCATTTAAAAGCTAAGTTTAATCAGAGTTTCAGTCAGATAAAAGGAAAAAATATCATGAGCGATGACAAAAAAACAGTAAACGAAGCTGATGCTAACCTCGACCCGATTTCTGGGGAAACCGGAGCTCATCCAGTGGGAACCGGTATCGGTGCCGCGAGTGCGGGTGCTGCGGGTGCTGCTATCGGCGGTGCAGTCGGCGGGCCTGTGGGAGCTGTTGTCGGCGCTGTTGTCGGCGCGTTTGGCGGCGGTTTGGCGGGTAAAGGTGTCGCAGAGTCGATCGACCCTACAGTAGAAGATGCTTACTGGGAAAACAACTACAGCTCCCGTCCTTACGCGGACACGAGCGCGACTTACGACGACTATCAACCTGCATACCGCACCGGCTATGAGGGTTACAGCCGTTACGGCGGTACCGGTAGAAGCTACAGCGAAATCGAAAGCGATTTGCAGCGCGACTACGAAACAAATCGCGGTAAGTCGAATCTAAAGTGGGAAAAAGCCAAGTACGCCACGCGCGACGCTTGGGATCGGGTGGAACGCGCTGTTCCTCGCGACATTGACAAACACGGCCGCTAACACCATTTTTCTTTCATATGTGGTATGGATCAAATCCGAAGCCCCCCCTTAATAAGGGGGGGTTGGGGGGGTAATATCTAGCGCTACTTTATGAAATTGGTATAACACCGCCAGTCGATTGAAAAACTGACTCCACAGATGAATCTGGGAGCTTTAACTCTTAGTCTCAAATTTTGGGATATCAGCTCGCGAGCGTCGGGGCGCGGTATCCGTTTTTTTTGCGGGCGAGCAAGTATTTTGGGTATTGGATGCACGCAAACTCGATCGTTCCGGGTTTTTTGCCAGCCCTGCTGAATGCAGCGAAGTGTTTGAGGTAAAAAAACCCGTTTCTGCATCTGCGACTGTTGTTGATATCTAGGACTATTTTCAACGCGAGTTTAGCGAAGTTATTGGGAATTTTCTACCCCTCTTTACATCGGGAGGGGTATTTTTATGCTCTGTGGAAATCGCTGTTTTCAGGTAGCAAGATTTTTCCACGGCTGGTTTTCTGGCTGGAAGCCCCAAAAAACTAGCAAGGAGTTTGAAATTGACACCTTTTTTTTGACTGCAAGCCTTAAAATTAAACTAATTCAGGACTGATTGCACTAATCGCATATAGCGGTTCTCACAAAAGTGAGGTATGCCCTATGCCCTATGCCCTATGCCCTATGCCCTATCTATCCCGGATAGTACCTCATCTTTCTGAGAAAGGCTATATTTCTGTCATTGTTCGCGAGGCGACAAGCAATCCCAGCAGTGAGAGAAAATCGGTTGCATCAAGTTCTAGTATTGTTGAAAATCTAAATCCTCTAATTCAAAATCGGTATTACTTGTGGATGAAATGTTGGAAATAGCTTGGACGCTCAAGCAAAATTTGATTGACTTTGTGATGGATGCTGAGGGAGATTTGGCGGTAGCTTTAGAAGCTTTTGCCGCAGCTCGATCGACGGGCGAGCGCTATGACATTGCTCAGCAAAATCAGGTGATTGACAGTTTTACAGTTGAAGGTAAAGTCGGAAACAAAACGCCGATCGACCTTTTTGTCGAAAGTCAGCCGGATTTAACCCAGAGCGAGATTGGTTTGCTAGAAAGTTGGCGGCTCAGAAGTTTCACAGGCTTATTTGAAATTACTAAAATTTCCCCAGACAGCTTTGAACTGATGAACTGGCTGACAGCAAAGCACTACGCTGTCCAGCCCAACAGCGCTAATTTCCTGGCGCAAATGTCTCGCTTTAAGTTAGGAGAAATCTTGGGGGCTCGGATTGCTCCCCTCACCGATGACTGGTGGATACTGTCGAGCCCTCCCATCCCGATGGGGAAATTGGGCAAGCCGAAGTTGGCTGTGGCGATCGGCAATTTCAAGCAAAATTACAAAAATAACCTCTACAGCGACGCGCCAGAATTGTTAGAGCAAGCTTGGCAGTCTGTAGAAGAGTACCACAAGGATTTTACCGAATTTTTTGGCAGCGACGAAGTGACGCTATCGGGATATCACCTGAACAAACAGTTGGCCCAATTTCAGGAAACAATCACTAAAAAACGCCTAGCTGATATGGGCATCGATCGAACTAAATCTCTGGCGGATATTGTTGAAGATGCCGGAGTCGATCGAGAAGAAGTCAAAGCAGCGGCAATTGCAGCAGCAGGCGCCGATGCTAAAGCCGTTGAGGTGGCGCTTGACAGCAGTGCTTCAAAAATGGTAGCGCCGAAAGTCGAATTGCCCGATCGCTTCAAAAAAGCCGAACAGGTGACAGCACTTTCTCATCCCCGCTGGGGGCAAACCTTTTTGTCTACCTACAGTCAGTTCACCGCAATGCTGGCTGCAGAAGACTTTTCAACCATTCCCGGTTACGAAAAACTGGTTCGCAGCTATCTAGAAGATCCGGCAATTAATGCCGGGATTTGGCGGCGGTTAGCTCAACTCAATCCAGCCAAACTAGCACAAATTATGCAAACTGTATTGCAGCGGACAGATTTTCAGATCGATCGCGATTTAGATTCTTTACTGCAAGAGTTTAAAAAACCCTTAGAACCCGAACTCCCGGAAATCGCCAGCGTTCCCCTGCACCTGCACAACTTATTTCAAGAAGCTTTAGGCGAAGTTCAAAAATCAAAGTCCAAACCGCAGGACAAAAAGAAAACTTCCAAAGGCTTTAAATCTTAATCGTTAGCGCGCGAGATCGGGACGATCTCGCGGGATTTGATTTGATGCGATGTTTGTTCGATCGACCGTTATTCCAGTCAAAGCATCTTCGCGCCCGATCGTATAAAACCAGCAAACCCGCCCCAACCCGCTCAAAACTCGGTCTTTAATTCACAATCGCGCCGCGCCGGAACTCACCTACAAATATCGAGATATAAAAATCACAACAATCTTCAGTAATCTTACTTAGCCCAATATTTTTTCAAACTTTCTCGCATCACCGCCCCCTTTCGCCCCAGGCAATTAGCATCGCCGCCAAGGCTGTAGGGCTAATCTTCAATATTTATTACTTTTGATACTTGACTCTCATCATGTGCTACACTTGCACAATGAATAAAAAAAATTAATTGTCGCAAGTTTGAGCGCTTACTACAATGATCCAAAAAGTATTGAAGCATTGGGAAGAGTTGCAGCGCAATATAGAACAACTGCCTCCAGAGCAAAAAGCATTTTTCAGCAGCAATATCAACCATTTATCCGCATCCTTGCAGGAATTGTCGAGCGAGTTTCAGTCACTTTTGTTAACAATAGAAAACCGCTACCATTTAGAAAAGCTCAACTACAGTTTAGGACTTAAAGAATCTCAGCAAAATGCTACAATCGGCAATCTAGAGCAGGAGTTAGAGCGCGGCAAGATCCTGTACAAAAAGGTAACTCAGGCACTGACAAAAGGCGAATCCCGATTAAAAACTCTCCTGGAGAACTCTTCCGAGTTAATCACAATTATTGAAGCTGACGGGCAGATTCGAGACCAAAATTCGGTGGCGCTAGAGCGGATTTTAGGCTACAAACCCGAACAAAGAATTGGTGCATTCCACAGCGATTTGCTGCACCCAGATGATGTACCTGCTTGGCAGGCATATTTTGCCAGATTGCTCAAACAGCCGGGGATTGCACCGCCGATAGAATATCGCAAACGCCGCGCTAACGGTGACTGGGTATATTTAGAAGTCATTGCTAACAATTTGCTGCACGATTCCAGCATCAACGGCATAGTCATCAATTCCCGCGATATCACAGAGCGGAAACTCTCAGCAGCAGCTTTAGAAAAATCGCAGCAGCAAATCGTTAATATCTTAGAAAACATCACAGAGGGCTTTTATACGCTAAATCGCCATTGGCAGTTTACTTACATCAACCAAAAAGCAGCAGATTGCTGGCACATAAATCGTCAAGAGCTTTTAGGTAAAAATATTTGGGAGCAGTTTCCTGAAAGCGCGAAAACGATTTTTTTTAATGAACTTCACAAAGCGGTATCCCGTAACGTTGCTGTTAAATTTGAATCGTATTACGAGCCGCAAAATATCTGGCTGGAAATCGATGCTTATCCGTCGGAAGAAGGTTTGTCGGTGTTTTTTCAAAATATCACCGATCGCAAAATAGCAGAAAATGCACTGGAAAAAATCTACTCTCAGTTAGAAGAACAAACCAAGCTGCTCGATACTGTACTCTCAACTACACCTGACAGACTGTTAATGCTGGATCGCTCCGGGCGATTAACTTATATCAACCGCGCCGGATTAGAGTTAACTTTGCTTTCCAACACCTGCATTTTAGGCAAAACATTAGAAAAAATTGGCTGGCCGCCAGAACTGATTAAACTCCACAATAATTCCTGGGAAAATCTACTAGCCACAGGACAAAGTTTAACAACAGAAACAGAGTTTATTCATCCGCGCACCGGGCACAAAAATTACTGCAGCTACATCTTGAGCCCCATCAGGAGTGCGGAGGGCTGCATCGAAGCAGTTCTCGTGACAAATAGAGACATTACCGAACTTAAAACAGCCGAAGCAGCTTTGCGCGCATCCGAATCTCGCTACCGCATTTTATCAGAAATTACCTCAGATTTTGCCTATTCTTTTAACTTGTTGCCCGATCGAACATGGGCCTGCGAGTGGATGACTGAAGCTTTTACTCGGATTACAGGTTATAGTGCATCAGAAATCGCAAATTCCGGTTGGCCCGAATGCAATTGGATTCATCCCGAAGATCGAGAAATGCTGCAGGAACAAATGCAGTCTCGCTCCTGCAGCCGCCAGGAAGTCAGCGAATATCGAATTTTCACAAAATCCGGTGAAATCCGCTGGCTGTGGGATTGCCGGCAAGTTGTGTGGGATGAAGCCGAGAATCGCGCTGTCGGTGTGTTCGGCGCTTGTCAGGACATCACGGAACACAAGTTAGTAGAGGCTAAATTGTGCGAAACCAATCAAGTTTTAGAAGGGTTAATTGAAGCTTTGCCGGTGGCGGTTGTTGGTGTCGGTGCGTCGGCTGCTGTGACGCTGTGGAATCCGGCGGCGGAGCAAATTTTTGGCTGGCAGGAGTGTGAGGTTTTGGGGAAGATTTTGCCGATCGTCCCCAGCAATGAAGTTACTAATTTTTCTGCTATGTTTAAGTCAGAATTGGCCGGGGAATTGCAACTTGCCAAGAAGTGCCGGCGACAGTCCAAAGACGGTTCGTTAATTGATGTCCGTATCTCGACTTTACCGCTGCGAAGTCCCCAAGGCCTGATTACCGGGACAATGAAGATATTTTCTGAGATTTCCGCCAAGGGAAGGCAGCAGCAAACAGGGAATATCCAGGGCAAGTGCGATGAGTCGCGGCCTTTTTGGGAGCGTTACGTCCGCCTTCCTCACCTCAGCAACAAATCCAATCGGTAAAAACTCAAATCCTCAATACTAATATCAAATCCTCTCTTCATCGGAATAGTAAATTCGAGTTCACTGTTGACGGTTGACGGTTGACAGTGAACAGTCAACAGTCAACACTCAACATCACCTAACGGTGTCATCGGAAATGATATAACCCGTGGTTTTCAATCTTCAACTCGTCTGACAGCCATGCGCTGCAGCGGCAAGCTGAGGATGCTAGAAGCAGTCAACAAGTAAGAAAGAACAGTAGTCAGCTTCAAACTGAGCAATAACCAGCTATCCTCTGGTAAATGAAGTTTCAGCCCGAAGACAGAGATGCAGTACACTATCCAGTAAGTAAAGCTCATCTCAATCAACATTTCTTCGCTCAAAGTACGATCGCCCGCCAGCTTCGACTCGCGCTTATCGCCCAGCAGCAGCAAACCCGCAATTGAAGCCATAAAAGAAACCATCACCACACAGTCACGCCAGTTAAGCTCAACCATTTTCAACTCCGCTGCGATCTGAATTTTTGAAATTAAAAATCAGTCTAAGGGATAAGTTTTCCCGCTTCCAGCAATAGTTACAAATTGAAACAGCCGCAGTTACAAATCGCAATGAAAATGCACCGCAACCGCCCGCAACCGCCTCGTTTAGTCGGCAGAAAAGGACAATTCACCTTAAATATTGTTAAGTTGGGAATACCTCGCCTGCATTTTGCCGACCTCTACCACAAACTGCTAACTCTTTCTTGGCCGCAATTTTTCCTTCTGATTTGTCTCTGCTATATAATCACGAATTCTGTATTTGCTTTCGCTTACTTGGCGGGAGGAGATTGCATCGCTAATGCACGGCCTGGTTCTTTCGCTGATGCCTTTTATTTCAGCGTGCAAACAATGGCGACCATCGGCTTCGGCGCCATGTATCCGAGCACGGAGTATGCTAATACTCTGGTCGTTATCGAAGCGTTTTTTGGTTTGTGGGCCGTGGCGATGGTGACAGGATTGGCTTTTTCTAAATTTTCCCGACCAACCGCTAGAGTTATCTTCAGCCGCGTAGCTGTAATCGCTCCTTTCAACGGCGTTCCCACTCTGATGTACCGCGCCGGAAATCAGCGCTTCAACCAAATTTTAGAAGCGCACCAGGAAGTTACTTTGATCCGCGACGAAGTAACATCGGAAGGAGAATATATGCGGCGTTTTTACGATTTGCAATTGGTGCGGAATCAATCTCCTATTTTTGCCTTAACCTGGACTGTTATGCACCCAATTGATGATAACAGTCCTTTATACGAACTTACTGCCAAAGATTTGATCGAGCAGGAAGTAGAAATTGTAATTACGCTCACGGGAATTGACGAAACAGTTTCGCAAACTATTAACGCGCGGCATTCTTTTGTAGCGTCGGAAATTATGTGGAATATGCGGTTTGTAGATATTCTTTTGAAAACGCCGGATGGCAGGCGGGTGGTTGATTATACTCGGTTTCACGATGTGAAGCCGCTTGAATGAGACAAAATTACGCAGCGGCTAAAAACCGGGTTGTTTGAGAAAATACTGCACTCCCACCATGAATTTCAGTAAAAAACCCGGTTTCTTTGGTATCGGTCCAGGAGTGCTATGAAAATTTTGATTGAGTCACTGCTAGAATACTTGTATGCGAGAACAAGTTAACATTTATGAACTCAATAGCTGCGAATATGACACTAAAAGAATTGCAACCGCAACTCCTGGCGCTAAGTCCAGAGGAAAAGACTCAAGCTATACAATTCCTCGCTCAAAGTTTAACCAACTTTTGGGCGGGCATTCAAAAGACTCCCGGCGTAATGGGTGGTGAAGCTTGTATCAGAAAAACGCGGATTCCTGTTTGGTTGTTAATAAGTTATCGCCGTCAAGGTGCTAGCGATGCTCATATGTTAGAAGGTCATCCCGATCTGAGTGCGGCCGATTTGGTGAATGCTTTTAGTTATGCTGAGGCATATCCTGATGAGATTGAAAGAGCAATTCGAGAACAGGAAGAGGCATAAACTGTGGCGCGTCTTTATGCAGATGAACAATACCCGTTTCCTGTTGTAAAATTACTGCGAAATTTGGGCCATGATGTCCTGACAGTTCAAGAAGCGGGGAAGGCAAATCAAAAGATACCTGATGATGAAGTTCTAGCTTTTGCTGTTAGCACGAATCGTGCAGTTGTGACACTTAACAGACCAGATTTTATTCGACTGCACAAGTTGAGTTCTGACCATAATGGAATTATTGTATGCACGAACGATCAAAATTGGGAGCGGCTGGCGGCGCGGATTAATGAGGCTATTTCTAATCTCGAAACCTTGAGAGGTATGCTGATTCGAGTTAACCGTCCGTCGGAATGATTTTAAGTTATAGAATACATCTAATATGGAATGCACTCATACTATGCCAATAATTCTGTTCTCCGTTTTGGTGCGCCGCACCATACGATTGACCGTTAAATATGTTGAATTAAATTTGGGGTAGCAAGTGCTAGAATAGTTTGATGGTGACAAAACGTAGATTTTCTTCACTAATTACGAATATGACACTGAAAGAATTGCAACCGCAACTCCTGGCATTAACTCCTGAAGAAAAGACTCAAGCTATACAATTCCTCGCCCAAAGTTTAACCAACTTTTGGTCTGGAATTCAAAAGACTCCTGGAGTGTGCGGCGGCGATGCTTGTATCAGACAAACGCGGATTCCTGTTTGGGTGCTGGTAAATGCTCGCCGTTTAGGTATTTCTGAATCTGAACTGTTAGAAGATTATCCGACTCTGCGTGCTGCTGACTTGGCAAATGCTTGGGCTTATGCTGAGGCATATCCTGACGAGATTGAAACAGCAATTCAAGAAAATGAGGATGATTGAAAAGTGGCATTTTTTTATGCTGATGAACAATACCCAAGGCGAATTGTGGAATTTCTAAGAACTTTAGGTCACGATGTCCTGACAGTACAGGAAGCAGGAAATGCTAATCAAAGAATTCCTGATGAAGAGGTATTGGCTTTTGCATTGAGTATTGACCGCGCTATTTTAACGCTCAATCGCCGTCATTTTATCAAGCTGCACACATTACAACCAGACCATGCTGGTATCATTGTTTGTAAAGATGATTCAAATAGAGAGCGGCTGGCTGTACGCATTAATGAAGCTATTTCTAATCTGGAAACACTGAGAAGTCTACTGATTAGAGTTAATCGGCCCTCGGAGTGAGCATAAGTTATAGAATACATCTAGTCTGAAATTAAATTGTACACTTAGAGGTCAATCCACTATCAATCAATTCATCTAATTAAGCGTAAAATACGGCTCGCGCTCAAGTTTACTATCCAAGTCTTCTTGCTTCTGTCAACTGTCAACTGTCAACTGTCAACTGTCAACTGTCAACTGTCAACTGTCAACTGTCAACTGCCGAACTTACTATGCGAATAATTCATACTGCTGACTGGCATTTGGGGCGGCGTTTTCGAGGGATCGATCGCACTTCTGAAATTGCGATCGCCCTCGAACAGATTTTGAAACAAGCCAAAGAGCTCGATGTGGATGCCGTGTTGGTCGCCGGCGACATTTTTGACGTTCCCAACCCTCCAGCCTACGCTGAGCGCGTTGCCTATCACTTTTTCTGCGAGCTCCAAGCTGCCGGAATTCCCGCAATTGCGATCGCCGGCAATCACGATTCCGCATCCCGCATCGACAGCATCGCCCAACTGCTTTCCCTCGCCGGCGTTCGCGCCCTAGGCAAACCCAAGCGTTCCGCAGACGGCGGCACGATTACTCTCAATACAAAAAGCGGCAAACTTTGCGTGGGAGCAATGCCTTTTGCTTCCGAACAAAGGCTGTTAGATGCTAATTCTCTGTGGCACTCCGGCGATGCCAACCGCCGCCAAGATTACCGCGAAATTGTAGCAGATTTACTGCAAAATTTAACCATAGATTTTCGAGAGAATACTGTGAATATGCTGATGGGACACATGAGCATTGACGGGGCGAGATTGGCCAAATCCGAAGCCGCTTATTACACGCGAGACAAATACCTGCTTTCATCGCAAACTCTGCCGCCAGAAGCTCAATATATCGCCCTCGGACACATCCACATTCACCAGCGGATTGCTAAGAATTCCCCCGCTTATTATTCCGGTTCTTTAATTCAGTTAGATTTCGGAGAAGCCGAACAGGAAAAAGGATTTTGTTTGATAGAAGTTGAACCGGGAAATCAGGCAAAAGTAGAATTTAAACCTGTGGCTTGCAACAAACCGTTAAAAGTGCTTCAATGTGATAATGACAATCTTGATGCTGTACTGGAAGCTCATCAGTATCATCCTGGTTTCTTGAAGGTAATTGTCGATCTAGACAGCCCGCAAATCGGATTAGCCGATCGCGTGCGGCAAATCTGTTCTCAAGCGGTGTCGATCGAACCGCGCTATCGAGATGCACCCCTAGAACCCACAGAAATCACTAATATCGATCCCAACAATTTCGATCCGGCAGCAGAATTCTGCAACTACTATCAAAACCGCTTGGGAACAACACCGCAACCCGCTGTATTGGAGGGATTTCAAAATTTGTACAATAAGTTTAAGGAAACAGTTAATAGTTAAATTGGTGGCTCGATCCCCCCTAACCCCCCTTCAGAAGGGGGGGACAAGAGTAGTCTCAAAGTCAACCCCTACTCCCCTTCTTAAGGGGGATTTAGGGGGATCGAAACTCAACTACAAGCGGGCTCGATCGACGCTTTTTGCTTAAGTTGATACTGGGATATATACTGCGTCCGAAGCTAGCCTGTCGCTGTTATTTCCAAATCTTGCGACTGCTTTCCTATCCTTCGGGAACGCCTTCGGGAAACGGATCGCGAGGCTAACGCTACATTTCGCAATGACACAATCATCAAAATATCAAACCTAAAATCTAAAATCTTTTATGCGTCCACTAGAACTTTTACTCGAAGGATTTACCAGCTTCCGCCGGGAACAGCGTTTAGATTTTTCTCAACTCGATTTGTTTGCAATTACTGGTGTTACGGGTGCGGGCAAATCTTCGCTGCTAGATGCGATGACTTACGCGCTTTTCGGCACGACAACTCGCAGCGGCAAACAAGTAGGCGATTTGGCAAGTCAAGGCAGCAAAAATTTAAAGGTGCAGTTGCGTTTTGCTGTGGGTTCTGCCCAGTACCGGGTAACTCGGACATGGCGTTTTCGTCCAAAAACTCCTGAAAATAAGGTGATTTTGGACTGCTGGCAAAACGGCGAGTGGGAAACTTTGGGTACGAGTATTGTTGCAGTGCAAAATACGATCGAACAAATTTTAGGAATGGATTTTGATACTTTTACGCGAGCAATTATTCTGCCTCAAGGCAAGTTTGACGAGTTTATTAAAGGAGATACTTCTAAGCGCCGGGAAATTTTGCGGCAGCTAGCGGGATTTGAGGTTTTTGAGAAGATGCGGAAGGAATCAAACGAGCTCGCAAAGTTGCTGAAACAGGAACGGGAAATGGTGGAAAGGCAGTTAGCTGAGTTGAGCGCGCCGGCGGCGGATGAGGTAACTCAAAAGCGATCGCAACTGGGGATTTTAGAGCGGCAGTTGCCCGAGTTCGAGGTAGCAGTTGTGAAAGCTCAAAAGGCTCTAGATGAAGAGGAACAGCTATTTTCACAAATCGCTCGCCTGCAAAAGCTGCAACAAGAATTGGCTCAATTAAATGCTAGTTCTGCAGATATTGAAATTTTAGCGCAGCGTTTGGAAAAAGCGCAAGCTGCTAATGGTTTGCAGGGAGATTGGGCTTTTGTGCGATCGGCTCGCAGCCAGCACCAAACTGCCGAAAAAGCCGCTGTCTCGGCGCGGGAGCAATTAATCGAAGCTCGCAGCGAGCTGGCGGCAGAGCAGCAGAAACTTGACGGAGCTCAAGCCAAATCACAGGCGCTAGCCCCACAAATCAAGGCTCGCGAAGATGCTCTGACTGCTGCTAAAGTATATGAAGAACAGCGCGATCGGTTAGAGAAAGAAGTTGCGATCGCCCAAAAAAGACAACAGGAAAAACTCCGCTTTTTCCAAGCAGCAGATAAAGAATTGCAAGCTACTAATACTAAAATTCAGAGTGCTGGTTTTCAACTTACTAAAACGGCGGTACTCCTCGAACAGTATTCGCCGGGAGGCCAGCGTTTAGAGAACTTGCAGCAAATTGCACCCTTGTTGGTGGAACTTCAGCTCATTACCCAGCAGGAAAAAACCCAGCAGGAACTGTTGCATAAATCTCTTGCAGATCGAGAAAGCGCCGAACAGAATTGCGCGGAGGTTGCCGCTAATTTAGCAGCGGCAGAAACCCGGCTCAAAGAGTGCGGCGGCGAGTTAGAAACAGCGGAAACTGCTAATGCGGAAGCCGCGCGTTTAGAGAGTGTGGCTGCTGTCAGAATGTCGCTGAATTCTGGCGATACTTGCCCGGTGTGCGGCGGCGTGCATCCTGATAGCGATTTGCTCCCTCCTTTGCCGATTTCTAAGATTGTAGATGTCTCTGGTTTGCGCCGGAAAGTTGCAGCAGCAAATCAGGTTTTTCTATCTGCTCAAATGGCTGCTGCTGAGGCAAAAAGCGCCGTTTCTGCCTGCGAGCAAAAACAGTTAGAAATTGCTAAAACGTTGGAGTTGACGGCGAATAAAGTTGCACAATTGCAGCAGCAAATATCTGAGATTTTGGATAATTTTCAGTGGGAAGTCTTGCCGCTGCAGCAGGAGTTGGCAATGCTTAAAGAGAGCGATCGCCAATACCGAGAAACCCAGCAGCAATTCAAAATCGCATCATTGGAATATGAGAATTTTCAACAACGATTAAATTTTGCATCTACAACAAAAGCTGCCAAACAGCAAGAATATCAAGATGCGATCGCCGAATCTGACCGCCGACAGCAGCAGTTGCAAAGTTGTGTCAACGCGCTTTATAAAATTACCGAATATCAACCTTATGTTAATTTAGCACAGGCTTTAGAAACAGACAAACAAGAGCTGGCAAATCTGTTAAAAATTGCTGAAAAATCTTATCAGCTTGCCCACAATAGCGCTATTCAAGCAGCAGAAAGAGAGCAACAAGCTGGAGAGGTTTTTGCACGAATCCAAGCCGAAAAACAGCAGTTAACTGTGGATTGGTTGGCAAAATTAACAGCGGCTGATTTCACAGAAGAGACATTTTTAGCAGCGGTGACGACAGTTAACGAACAATCGCAGTGGGAAAATGCGATTCGATCCGTGCGCGAGTCAAAAATTCAGCTAGAGACGCGGGCGAAAGATTTGAGCGAGGCGATCGCAGGCAGAACTACCGATGAAGATACTTTAGCACAAGTGCGATCGGCAAAACAAACCGCCCAAGAAAACTTCAAACAAGCCAACAACAACCGCACCGAACTCTTAGCGTGGGTACAAGTAGCAGCCAAAACCCTCGAACAAGCCGAAAGACTGTCGCAGCAAATCACAAATTTCGCAGAACAAGAGCAAACCTACCACACATTAGCGCAAAATCTCAAATCCAACGAATTTCAATCCTACATTTTAGAACATTTAGAAGCAGAATTAGTCGGCAGCGCCACCGTAATTTTGCAAGAATTAACCGAAACTCGCTACCAGCTAAAAAACCAAGAAGGCGAATACTGGGTAACAGATAATTGGAACGGCGGCGAAGCAAGACGAGTCCGCACCCTTTCCGGCGGCGAAACCTTTGCAACTTCCCTATCAATGGCTTTAGCTTTATCAGAAAAACTATCTCAAGGAACTCAATTGGGCAGCTTGTTTCTCGACGAAGGATTCGGTACTTTAGACGCAGAAACTCTCGAAAGCGTTACTCAAATTTTAGAGTCTTTGCGGCAGCGAGAAAGGCTAATTGGAGTAATTACCCACGTTCGAGGCTTGGGCGAAAGATTGCCCGCCCAAGTGAAAGTATTTAAGTCACCCCAAGGTTCTAGAATAGAAGTTGAAAAAGTTTAATACAGGGCGGTTGAAACCAGGTTTACACAAACAAAACCCGACGAAAGCGGGTTTAAGATTGGACGGTTAACAGTACGTTATTTTCTTCAGTCCGCGCTGGCGGACTTCCCTTTTGTAGACGCGGTTTCAACCGCCGTCTGCAAACAAATTTAATCCTTAAAACCGAGTTAAATTAAATGAAAAATCACCAAACTCGAATGCAATCGGTACAATCGCCAATAATTCCCGTAGTAGGCGAACTAATCCGCCAAAATCCGGGAACAATATCATTAGGACAAGGCGTAGTTTACTACAATCCGCCCCAAGAATCATTTAACAAAATCCCCGAATTCCTCGCAAACCCCGACAACAACAAATACAAAGCCGTCGAAGGAATTTCCGAACTACAAGATGCAATCGCAGCCAAACTAAAGACAGATAACGGCATAGAAATTAACAACAAAAACTGCATTGTTGTCACCGCCGGCAGCAACATGGGATTTACCAACGCCATTCTCGCCATCACCTCGGCGGGAGACGAAATTATTATCCAATCACCTTATTATTTCAACCACGAAATGGCAGCAGTTATGGCAAATTGCCGCCCTGTCATAGTAGAAACCGACGCTAACTATCAACTCAATATCGATGCGATTAAAAAAGCAATTACTCACAAAACGCGAGCAATTGTCACCATTTCACCCAACAACCCAACCGGCGTAGTTTATGATTGCGAATCACTGCGCGAAGTAAACGAAATTTGCCGCCAGCACAACATTTATCACATCAGCGACGAAGCTTACGAATATTTTACCTATGAGGGTGTTAGACACTGTTCGCCCGCAGCTTTTCCCCACAGCAGCGAACATACAATTTCCTTGTTTACCCTTTCCAAAGCCTACGGTTTTGCGAGTTGGCGCATCGGGTATATGGTAATCCCAGAACATTTGCTGGTTTCTGTGAGAAAGATTCAGGATACAATCTTAATTTGTCCGCCGGTAATTTCTCAATATGCAGCTTTGGGAGCCTTGCAAGTTGGTAGAGGTTACTGCGATAATTATGTAAGGGCGATCGCATCCGTGCGACAACTCGTATTAAACGAACTCAATACAATCCAAAATCTGTGTACAATTTCCCCAGCCTGCGGAGCTTTCTACTTTTTCTTGAAAGTTGACACCGAACTCGATACAATGGAATTAGTAGAACAATTAATTCGCGAATATCGCGTAGCAGTGCTTCCCGGTACAACCTTCGGCATGGATAGCGGCTGCTATTTGCGCGTTGCTTACGGTGCTCTGGAAACTGAAACAGCGGCGGCTGGAATTAGTAGGTTGGTCAAAGGTTTAAAGGCAATTTTAAACAAGTAAAATAGGATCTAAAAAATGGTTGCAACTAATTTAATAACAGATAAAAATATTGAAATTTTACCCGCTGCTAAGCTTAAAGACTTGCGCGAGTTGATGGCAAGTTACGAGTTAGATTGCTATTTAATTCCAGCGGTTGACGAACACTTAAATTTATCAGTTCCAGCAGCCAAGCAGCGGCGAGCTTGGATATCCGGTTTTACTGGTTCGGCCGGCGATTTGTTGGTTGGGAAAGAGGCTGCTTGGTTGTTTGTGGATTCCCGCTATTACGAACAAGCAGAATTGCAAGTGGATGCTGCACTGATTCAAATCTCGAAACTCGGCTTAGAAGGAAATTTAACTTTAATTGAAACTTTAGAAAAAATGGCGGTAGAATCTGCCCAAAAGTCAACTAAAATTAGATTTGGTTTTGACCCGTTTACTGTAGCGACAGAGCAATATCAAAACTGGGTCAGAAAATTTGCAACTGCTGGAATTGAACTCGTAGCGATATCGGAGAATTTAGCAGACAAAGTTCGACAAACTACAGAGATTTTACCCGCAATTGACGAATCTCCGATATTTAGTTTACCAGTATCTCTGACCGGAGAAACCACTGCTCAAAAGTTAGTCCGAGTCAGGGAAGCGATGCAAAAAGCTAACATCGACGTGCTACCGATTAGCAACCTGAATCAAATAGCGTGGCTGTTCAATCTCCGAGGTTCGGATATTCCCCACATTCCGATTTTTATATCCTATGCGATTGTCACCGCAGATACTGCGTTTTTGTTTACCAATCCCGATCGCATTTCACCAGAAATCAAGCAAGAATTGTCGGCTGCTGTAACTGTGCTTCCCTACGCAGACTATCCGTCAATCTTAGAATCGTGCGTCAATTTGCCGAAAAAAGTTCGGGTGCTATTAGACTCGAAACACAGCACTGCAGGCACGTACAAGTTGATTTTAGGTCAACAAACAACTGAAAATAAGATTGAAATAGTTTTCGCTGCGAATCCGGTAGAAGGGATGAAAGCTCGGAAAAATCCTGTGGAAATCGAGCAGATGAAATCGGCTAATTTTAAGGCAAGTCGAGCGAAAGTTCTGACTTTAAAGTGGTTGACAGAGCAGCTAAAAAATGGTAAGATTTTGACTGAGTTTGATGTTAAAGAAAGCATCGAAAGTTTTTATCAGCAAGAAACGGATTTTCAGACTTTAACGTTTAGAACGATCGCCGGTGCGGGTGCAAATAGCTCGATCGTACATTACGGAACCCCAAGCCCCGAAATCACCTTAAAACCCGGAGAATTGCTGCTGCTGGACTCAGGGGCGCAGTATTTAGCAGGAACAACCGACGATACGAGAACCATGATTGTCGGGGAACCGACGGCGCTGCAAATCGAACACTACACAACCGTCTTAATCGCGCATATAAACTGTGCGCTGCAGCAATTTCCCAAAGGTACAACGGGATCGCAGTTAGATGCGATCGCCCGTGCGGTATTATGGCAACAACAGCTAGACTACGGACACGGCACCGGGCACGGAGTCGGCGCGTTTTTAGCCGGTCACGAAGGGCCAAACGGTATCAGCAAATCGGTACAATATCCCCTCGAACCGGGAATGGTGACAAGCATCGAACCGGGATATTACGAACCGGGATGGGGCGGAATTCGCCTCGAAAATCTCTATGTTGTCAGGGAAATGCCGTCTAAAAACGCTACGGTTTGGTACGGATTTGAACCGCTGACGTATATTCCGTTTGAGCAAAAATTGATTGATGGCGATCGGCTGTCAACAACTCAACTACAATGGTTGAACAACTATCACGCTTCCGTAATCGAGAAACTCTCACCCGTACTCGATGCAGCAGCAATTGAATGGTTGAAAAAAGCCTGCGCTGCGTTAGGTTAAGCCTTGTAATTTGTCGCACATTTAACTTGTGCACCTATTTTTATTGAAACTTTTGTGGGCTGGGCACGCGAGCCCGCCCAAAGGTACAAAATAGCACATATCAGTTGACACTCTCCGGCGTGAACGCACGGAGATTCTTAAGAAGCTTTGACACTCTTAAAGGCGCTGTCAAGACACCTCTAGACGTTCAAAACAACTACCTTTTGGTGTTGCAATTACGCTTACTTTTTA
>NZ_JBARVX010000077.1:0-14223 GCF_049646505.1 Microcoleus sp. | reverse complement strand
GATAGCTTACCTCAAAGGTCGATCGCGCTTGGACCAGAGCATTCGCCCAAAACCCAGCAATCCCAAAAGTTGCCGAACCTGTTGCAGTTGCAATTCCAGTTGTTGATAGCGCCGTCGCAGTTGGCGCGCACCTTCCTGCCTTTTAGCCAAGAAATCCGGTGAAATGCCGAGGAGATTGCTGCTGCAGCGATCGATTGCTGCGATCCGAATTTCCAAACGCGCGATCGTCCGTCTGATTTTCCACACTCTTGTAGCGATATAAAAACACACCACAGATATCATTAAATTGATAATTACAACAGCCGTCAGCATTTCTCACCTGTTTTCAACTACTAATATATTCCGCGTTTTGTGGCAGAAGATCGGGCGGTTGAAACCGCGTCTACACAAACAAAACCCGGATGGTGCGCGGGTTGAAGAACGGCGGTTAAAATTACGTTATTTTATTACTCGTTACCAGGCTCCAGCCTGGTAACGCAGATAGGCGAGGCTCTGCCTCCATTTTCCCAAGCGAGGCAGAGCCTCTAAATATGGGTTCCCAGGCTGGAGCCTGGGAACCAGTTAATTAGTGTCAAATCAAGTCTGAAGCCTGAGAAATCTTGCTTTTATCTGAGGCCCGATCCCCCTAAATCCCCCTTAAGAAGGGGGACTTTGAGGGAGCATCTCATTTTCGCAAAAAGCATTTTTTTTTACAATGCGAGCGGGGACGCTCGCGACAGCACTACAAATGCACAACTGAGATGCACCCGACTTCGATCGCTTCCTGTCCCCCCCTTCTTAAGGGGGGTTAGGGGGGATCGGGTTTTAGTCGCCCAACAGAAATCTGTGACTACATTTGACATTAAATTGACACCAACGAACATGATTATGTCCCTATCCATCAGGCGCGTAAAATTTCAAGCCTGAGACATAGCAGGCAAACAAACCTTAGTACCGCCCAAACCGCAATAACCGTTCGGGTTTTTAGCAAGATATTGCTGGTGATAGCTTTCTGCGTAATAAAACTCAGGAGCCTCCAGAATTTCCGTGGTAATCTTGCCGTAACCTTCCGCCGTCAGAGCTTGCTGGTAAGCATCGCGCGAAGCTTCAGCTAGCTGCTTTTGACGGGCTGAATAGGTGTAAATTCCCGATCGGTATTGAGTACCCGAATCATTACCCTGCTTCATTCCTTGAGTCGGATTGTGACTTTCCCAAAAAACTTTAAGCAGCGTTTCGTAACTAACTACCTTCGGATCGAACACAACCAAAACAACTTCATTGTGTCCCGTCATCCCGCTGCAAACTTCGTTATAAGTAGGATTCGGAGTAATCCCCGCCGCGTAGCCCGCAGCAGTCGAAAAAACTCCATTTTGCTGCCAAAATTTCCGTTCCGCGCCCCAAAAACAGCCCAAACCAAACATGGCAGTTTCCATGCCGTTTGGAAAGGGAGGTTTGAGCGGATTGCCGTTAACAAAGTGAGCTGCCGGTACCGATATCTGCTCTGCCCGTCCCGGCAATGCCTCTTGGGGAGAGGGCAGGCTCGACTTTTTGCCAAATCCAAATAGCACCATAAATTTGTGAGGAGAATCTCTGATAAACGTCTTTACCTTACTTAATAATATCAGATATTCACTGAAAATAGTGGTGTTCTTCAACTTAGAAGGTAAAAGCCACGATGCCGAAGTGTTTTTCGGAAACTTTTTGGTGATGCTGCTCACAGAAAACACAGTTGTCAATCACATTTTGCCGTGCTATATATCACCAAAAAATACCTAAAATATCACCTAATGTTGAGGTATAAATCACGCAAATTTCCGGCGAAATCACCGATTATTAAATTATGGGTTTGTAGTAGAAGCTACTCAAGACAATTTATAGAGAGTGTTGAGAAATGAAAGTTAAATCTTGCAGTGAATCTTTAAAATCTAATCCGTTTATTACTTACCGCGATCCGATTACAGGAAAATGGATTGTGGTAAATCAGAATTTGCCGCCCGCAATCCAGCAATCACAGCTAGCAGCGTAATTGGGAAAAAGATTCGGGTTTTAGCCTCATTTATCTTTCTTAAAACATTTTTGTTTTTTCCCACCGATTTACTTAGATTGTGCGCCATCAAATATTATTTGCAAAACTAGCTCGTACTGGTATTTAGGGCGATTTAATTAAAGTTTATTTCATCTCTTTTCGCAGTTCCAAATACCGATAGAGATATTCAGAAATTATCCCGTGCAAAAACAAGTCGCGCGCCGCATTAAACGGACTGTTTGGCGCTAGCGGATGGCGGTTGACAATGACATGATTCCAGTCGCAATTTTCCGTAATTTCGCTGACGTAGACTCCAAAGTTTTCATCTAACTGAAGCGACATCACTGCTCGCGCAAATTCGTCGCTCGTCAAACACAGAGAATAAAACACTTTAAACAATTCGATCGCAGATTCTAAATCCAGAATCCTCAGCCACCTGAGTCTTTCAAAATCAATTGCAACTTCCACAGGTTGAATGCTATCATAATTTATTCCCCGTTTTTTGACAACCTGCAACCAGTTGGGATTTGTCAGCATAGCCTGGTTGTAATCCCAGACAAAGTTATACAGAATTAAGTCGTGTTCGAGAAAGGCATTCTCAGCTAAATCGCTAACTGTGCGCGGATAAAGTTTTGATTTTTCAATCTGGGTGTCCGGGCCGTTATCAATCAAGAAGTTGATAATGTTGGAACCGATGTTTATGTGCCGCACAATTAAATAACAAGCTTCGGGCGAGACAAAGTTATTTAGGAAAAATGCGGCGGATTTGTGCATTAAAGTGTAAGCGCGAAATTGAAATGGCAACAGGCGCTTTGTTGTCATAATTACCGCCAGCAACAAGTTAGCAATTACTTTAATCGGGATGAGCAAATAACTGCGAGTCCAGTTTTGCAAATCCTGCATCATGTATGCTTTTGCAACTAAATCGACGGGAATTGACCGATCGCAAAACAGGACATCCCAAACATTCGGATCGCGGCGGTTGTAGGGTTTCGTAGCATAAGGGATTTTCCGCTCATCCGGGAGATTTTCCGTATCTTGTTTTTGCAGCTTTTGCATTAGCGTATTTCCTCCAATTGCAGCAAATATAAACGAGCAGTAACGCGGGCAGTTTTGACAATGCGGTGGGCGATATCATCCGTCATCCATTCGGCATTAATTAAATTTTCCAGTTTGGCTAAATGCGACTCGTCATTCGCTCCGTGATAAGCTAAAAACGATACTTGTTCGTCTTGCAAACCGAGAGTTTCCTTAATTTCTTTTGCCCACTTTAGGGCTAACCTGTTTCCCAATCCTTCGATTATAAACATACTACCAATTAAATCGACCGGATTTTCCCGCGATGCTTGGTGGAAGATAAAAGCTGACAGGGCTTCGCTGCCAATATTCTTATCATATTCCACAATTTTTGACAACTCTCCACCGACAGAAACATAATTTTTTTCTAGCATTTGATAGTCGCGGTGTTCGTCTTGGGCGTGGCCGATAAAAGTCGATCGCAGGCGGAAGTCAGTCATGTTAGAAGCAGCGCGCGCAATCCAGCGAGCACCCTCGACAACTTGCGGGCGGAGATTGCACAGCAATGCTTGATAGTCTTCTATTGTAAACTCTCCCCGGTACAATTTGCGGACAATGGGAACAGAACGAATTTCGCGATCGAACTTCAGCCAAATCCAGGCTAACTCCCGCAACAAATAAGCTTGCGGAGATTGGGGCTGTTGCGCTTTAACACTTTCGGGAGGCGAAGCTTCGGGAACATCAACGGATTTAGACATTTGAGAAATCATAGGTTTCTTGGTATTTTCCACAGCAGTTAACATCATGTAAGCTGTTGTAAAGCGGCCGCTTTCCGGTACGAAACAAAAGATTTTTTGTCCCGGCTGCAATTTGCCAGCATTGAACAATTCTTCTAACATTAAATAAATCGAGGCGCAGCCTGTATTTCCCCTGTTGTACAAGTTGGTAAACCATTTTTCTTCAGGAATCATGCAGCCTGCTTGTTCCAGAAGTTCCACAATTTGTCCCCGGAAAAAGTGAGAGGAATAGTGGCACAGCAGCCAGTCGATTTCCTGCGGAAAAACTTTTCCTGCTTTAATCAATCTCAGCCAACCTTCAACGCCTAATTTCATTACATTGTCGAGCAAGCGAATATTTTGCCGCAAGTCAAAAGCTCCGGCTGCGGCTGCATCGAGGTAGGAGGAATAATCTAACCAGCTTTTTGTTGCTGTTTCGTTTGCTAATCCTGAATACATACAAACTGGATAGGCGTTGGCGTGGGAAATTAATTCAATCCATTCTATTTTTAAGCTAATTCCTGTCGCATTGGGATGGTTTTGCAGCAAAAATGCTCCGGCACCGTCTGATAGCATCCAGCGCAGAAATTCTGTATCGAAAGGTAGGGGTTTTCCGGCTTTTACTGATGTTTCTGCTTCAAATTTGGTGTTTTTGAACAGGCGCGAGGGAAATTCGGAGGCGACGGCGATTGCTGTTTGTTTTTTGCCGAGTTCGAGTTGAGATGCGGCGTAGTTTAAGGCGGTAATTCCGGCACAGCAAACTCCTTGAGTGGAAACTATTTCTAGGGGAGATAATTCGGAAAGTTCGCCGTGTACTGTGCTGGCAAATCCCGGTACTAATAAGTCTGGTAAAGTGGTGGCGCAGGCTAGTAAGTCGATCGCCCCCGGTTCCAAATTTGCAAGGGCGATCGCATCCCGGACGGCAAAAGCTGCCATTTGGCTGTTAGAATACAGTGTTTGCTGCTGTTTGTCGATCGCGTAATAGCGCTGTTTAATCCCGTTGCTGTTAAGAATGCGCTGTCTGACTCGCGAAGGGCGATCGGCAATTTTGCCCAAATACTCCTCCATCTCGTCATTATTAATTGGTTTTCCCGGCAAAAACTTTCCAATCCGATTGATATAAGCACTGTACATGGTGTAAACCTCTAAAAATCCGAAGTTAGTCTGGCTGAAGATTAGTGCTTCGATCCCCTCTAGGGCGTGTTGTAAAACCCGGAGATCCCCCCTTAGCTTGCCCCCTACTCCCCCTTAAAAAGGGGGGAACCGGAGTATTCAAAGTCCCCCTTCTTAAGGGGGATTTAGGGGGATCGAGACTTGGATGCAAACGAGAGAAATAAAGGGTTTTAGTCTTAAGTAGACACCAATGACATTGCCGTCTACTTACCCGCAACTTTTAAGAAATGGTATAAAATTAATTGTGCTTTGGGAAGCGGCGAACTTGCAAGGATCAACCAGTTATATTGTAGAGTTGGGCGAAATCAGACAAGTTGAGCAACAGTAGCAAGAAGTAATGTGAAGCGGGGTGAAGTTTTTTGTAAAATTGAGCCAATATGTAATACCATTTTTCTAAAGATGTGGTACTACCCCCCCCACTCCCCCCCTTACTAAGGGGGGGTTGGGGGGGTAATGTCTAGCGCTACTTTATGAAATTGGTATAACTAAAGTTCCTTCGCTGCTTCCCGACTAAAATGGATATTGCTTCACTAGATGCTTGGTATTCTCAATCACAGCGCCGCGCGGCTGTTTCGCTGTTGATGAAACGAGTAGGCGTAACTCGCACTAGGGCTGAATGTTTTATACGGCTTTGGATTTATCTATCAGTCAAACAGCTTCAGGAAAGCCAGCCCAGCCTCAAACCGCCGCTGGTTAAACTGGAATTGCTAGCAACAGAAGTGCAGTGCACTCACCGGGAAGCAGCAGAACTATTTTACTCCGATTCCGATCGCGGGAGCGATCGCGCCGCCGGCATGATGTTAGACAAATTAGCAGCACTGGGATTGATCGCAAAACACTTTGACGGTAACGCTACAGCAATTCAAATTCAACCAGTTTCCGAAATTTTAGATCCCGCGCCGCCGGAAAATTCAGTCAAACTCAAACTAGATAATTTTAATCCTCGGTGCGATGCAATTCCCGTTGCAAATTTACTAGCAACCAATTACAACTGGATGAATCGCAGCACTAACGCAGTTCCCTACCAAATTGCTAAAATTCTCCGAATTTTGGCAGGCAAATATCTAAAAGGAATGGGAGTTTTGCGCCGCTGCGACAATCTGAATCCTGTCGGTTTTTATTTACTTTATCCCACCGCAGCCGAATCGGAAGTTAATTTTTTTAACGCACCCAGTAAAAGCCTGCATTTAAGTTCGGTTGCTGCTGAAATCGATCCTTTTATCATGGCGCTTCCGGGAGATGAAAATTGCCAGTCAATATTTGTCCGCAGTTGGATGATCGAGCCGCAATATTTAGAAGAATACCGCGTTATTTTTCTCGAACACATCCAGCAAGTTTTAGTAGAAATGAAACAAGATTTTCCCAATCTTTGCGATTTGCACACGCTAATCATTCACCCGATGTACGAAAAAATGAGTTTTGCTTTGGGGTTTCAAAAGACTAACAGTGATGCTCAACTATCACTTTATTGGATGTATTTAGCGTTGGATAGATTTTTAGCGCTGGATATTAAGGAAGCGCTAAAAAATTTGTAAGTCAGAAACCCCGTTTGAGTCGGCGGTTAAAACCGCGTCTACACAAACAATGTCCGCCTCCGCGGACTCAAGAAAATCGCGTAATTTCAACGGCCCTGTCTTCAACCCGCGCACCATCCGGGTTTTGTTCCTATAAACGCGGTTTTAACCGCCCCGTCTTCGTAGTTTACAAAACCTCGCGATTGAGATAAGGTTGCAGCACTTCCGGCACTTTTACCGTCCCGTCCGGCTGCTGGTAATTCTCCAAAATTGCAGCCATTGTTCGGCCCACAGCTAAACCGGAACCGTTGAGGGCGTGCACGAATTGAGTGCCTTTTTTCCCCGCTTCTTTAAAGCGAATGTTAGCCCGCCGCGCCTGAAAATCTGCGACGTTGGAACAACTGGAAATCTCGCGGTATTTGCCGGCATTCGGCAGCCACACCTCTAAATCGTAGGTTTTTGCTGCTGCGAAACCCAAGTCGCCGGTACAAAGCTCGATCGTCCGATAAGGCAATTTCAGCGCCTGCAAAACTCCCTCAGCATCCTGCACGAGCTTTTCGTGTTCTGCCTCGGAGGTGCTAGGATGCACCAGTTTCACCAATTCTACTTTATTAAATTGGTGCAACCGAATTAATCCCCGCGTATCTTTGCCGTAACTGCCAGCTTCTCGGCGAAAGCAAGGAGTGAAAGAACAGTGATAAATTGGCAACTGTTCCGCTGTCAATACTTCACCTCTGTACAAATTTACCACCGGAACTTCGGAAGTAGGAATTAACCACAAATCGTCTCGATCGCACTTGAAACTTTCTTCGGCAAATTTCGGCAATTGACCCGTAGCAGTCAGGGATTCTGAGTTGACTAAAAATGGGGGAATTACTTCTATATAACCAGCTTTAGTGTGGCGGTCTAGCATGAATTGAATAATCGATCTTTCCAGGGCTGCACCAGCTCCAATTAAGGTAATAAATCGAGGGGCTGCGATTTTTACTGCCCGTTCAAAGTTAATGATTCCTAGTTTTTCGCCAATTTCCCAGTGCGGCAAAATATCGGGATTTTGGGAAATGTATTCGTCTCCCCAGCGCCGAATTTCGATGTTTTCTTCTTCGTTTTTGCCCAAGGGGGTTGATTTACCCGGCAAGTTGGGCAAGGGTAGCAATAGAACTTCTATTTGAGCTTTGAGGTCTTTTTCCTGTGCTTGCAATTCGTTCGACTGCGCGCCGACTTCGTTGCCTTCTGCTTGCAAAGTCTGAATTTCGGGGGATTCGAGGGGTAAACCCGATTTTCTTTTTTGGCCGATGAGTTTGGCTATTTCGTTGCTGCGGGCTTGCAGTTGCGATCGCTTGCCTTCCAACTCCCGCTGCTGTTTGTCTAGTTGTAAAATCGGCTCGATTTCATAGTTGCCTCCTCTAGTGTTGAGGCTTTCTTCTACGGCTTGCGGGTTTTCTCGGATTAATTTGAGGTCTAGCACAGATTTTTTCTAAATTTTCAATTTTATGAGGATTTGCGATCGGAAACCCGATTTCGTGGAAAATATTGGCTTTGGCAAGCATAAATCTACGAATTCACAGGCTTTTTGAGGATTCTTGCGTCTGTCTTATCTTAGGTTAACAGGGACTATATCCTCAGACATACAAGCTTTGGCAATCATTTAGCACCTCAACGATAACTTATTCTCATTGAAAAATTTGCTTGGTGTCACCCATGATGGGTGACACCCCACAAAATGATGCTATAGTAAGCACATTAGTAGATGCACCCTGATAATTTTCTCCCCTAACCAGCGATGGTGAGGGGCTTTTTGTTTTGGGGATCGCAGGAAAGCCGAGACGGGGTTATTGACACGGCCGATGTAAGCACCGGTGCGTCGCTGTAAGATTGTCGATATTTAGCTAAAGATTTTTCATGGCGACGCACCCTACGACTTCTGGTATTCAACCCGCGTCGGCGGGTTTTGTTTGTATAGACGCGGTTTCAACCGCCCAGTCTTCTTACCTATTCTGTTTCCTAGAAATATTTTCCAGCGAAGGCGGCATTCAATCCTACGCCCGAGACATCCTGAAAGCTTACCTGTCACTAACCGCAGCCAACAACTTTCCGCCACAAGCAGAAGTTTTGCTATTGCGAGATTCTCCAGATTGCCCAAATCCCTTCGAGTCAAAAAATCTCAAATTCTCTTACCTAAAAACTCATCTCGTTTGGCTTGGTCGTCTTAAGTTTGCCGCAAAATTGCTAACTTGTTTGCTGCAAAAACGACCGGAACGGGTTTTTTGCGGTCACATCAAACTCGCACCGCTAATTCAAATTCTGTGCCAACCCTTGGGAATTCCCTACACAATTTTAACTTACGGCAAGGAAGTTTGGGAACGGCTGCCACCAAAATATCAAACAGCAATGAGAGACGCTGACAGCATTTGGACGATTAGCAGGTACACGCGCAATCGCACTTGTGAACTTAACAATTTAAATCCTGACAAATTCCAAATAGTGCCTTGTACTGTAGATGAAAATATATTTACGACTGGGCCTAAACCTGTGCATTTATTACAAAAATACGAGCTGGTTGGTGCTAAAATATTAATAACTGTGGCTAGATTGCGATCGCACGATAGTTACAAAGGAGTCGATGTCACAATTCAAGCTTTGCCGGAAATTGCCAAAAGTTTTCCCAATGTGAAATACTTAGTTATTGGACGCGGGGACGATCGCCCGAGATTAGCTAAACTCGCCGCCGATTTGGGAGTAGCCCAAAGAGTAATATTTGCGGGTTTTGTACCGACACAAAATTTAGCAGAACATTACCAGTTGGCCGATGCTTATGTAATGCCCTCCCAGGAAGGCTTCGGTATAGCTTATTTGGAAGCTTTAGCTTGCGGAGTACCGGTGCTGGCGGGGGACGCGGACGGTTCGGCAGATCCGCTGCAAGATGGTAAACTGGGATGGCGAGTTCCTCACCGAGATTCGGCAGCAGTAGCGGTTGCTTGTGTAGAAATTTTGCGAGGAGAGGATCGAAGGTGCGATCGCCCTTGGTTGAGGGAACAAACCCTGGCAAGATATAGTTTTCAATCGCTTTGTCAATCTTTACAAGGGATTTTTCAACCCTCTGACTCCGATCGACTTATGCTGTAGAGAGCGGTTTTGGCCTGTACAAGGGGAAAATTAGCTCGATCGACCGCGTGAATTTCTCAGTAGGATAGAGTTATGCCTACCCGCAAAGACACCAAAGGAGACCACCGTGAACCAAGGCACCCCCAAAATATCTTTAAATCTACCCCGTGTTAGCAATTGGCTGATACTGCTGGGCATCGCCTGCGTGTTGGGATCAATTGGTTTGGGTTGGATAGTTAAATCAGTATTGATTGTAGTAGGTTTCTTGCTGCTGACACCTGTAGTCGCATTTTTCGCACTTCAGTGGTGGCTGAAACGCAATTTAATTGAAGACAGTTGTCCAGTTTGTCAGTACGAATTTACAGCTTTAAATCAAACTCAGTTTCAGTGTGCCAACTGCGGCGAACCTTTGAAAATAGAGGAAGGTCATTTTAGCCGCTTGACACCGCCCGGTACGATCGATGTTACCGCAGTTGAAGTCTCATCAGTACAACAGTTGGAAGAATAGTTAGTTGTTATTGGTTATTGGTTATTGGTTAGTTGTTATTGGTTAGTTGTTATTGGTTATTGGTTAGTTGTTATTGGTTATTGGTTATTGGTTATTGGTGTTATTGGTTGTTATAACTAACAAATAACAACTAAGAGGGCGGGCACGGGGGCACAGCCCCTACCAACTAACAAATAACAAATAACAACTAACAAATAACAAATAACAACTAACAAATAACAAATAACAAATAACAAATAACAAATAACAAATAACAAATAACAAATAACCAAAATTACTTTTCCAAGCGCACAGCGTACCACTGCAAAAACTTTCCGGGGCCGACATCTAATTCACAATAAGTATCAATTAAATACTTAGCTTGTTTTTCCACCGAAGATAATTTGAGCAAATCCTGTGGCAAATCTTCGTGTTCCCCCGCTAAAACCGCTTTCAGCTTTTCTAATAATTCCGCCGCCGTCACAAACTGCTCCGGCTGGTTTGTTTCTAACACCACAAAGGTGTCTTCGTCATACAGTGACATAATTTCAAAGGTTGAGGTTAATTATTTCTAAAGTTTCGTCAAGTTAAGCGATCGAAAGTATACACTCTGAATTAGCATTTTTCAGCACCCGTTCGATCGTGTTACAATTGAACAACTTCAGAATTCCTACCGGATTACCGTTATTAACTTAGTTGTTCACCGAGTTGTCAACAGATCCGACCAGGCAGCATTTCTGAGGATATTTGTCAAGTGCAAATTTGTCAAATGTCAAATTGTCCAGAAATATTCGATCGGCTGTATCTAAATTATAACTACCACTATACATTCCATGATCGCATCTTCCACTTCAACCCCCGTGGCGCGCAAGCCCTCAAAATCAGAAGGTCTCAAAGAACGCAGCAACTATTTGCGAGAACCCGTTGCGAGTGAACTGTTAGAAGAGACAACCCACTTCACCGAAGAAGGGCTTCAGATTCTAAAATTTCACGGTTCGTACCAGCAAGACAACCGCGACAATCGAGTTAAAGGACAAGAAAAAGACTATCAGTTCATGCTCCGCACCCGCAATCCCGGCGGGTTCGTGCCGCCGCAGCTATATCTTACCTTAGACAAGCTATCCGAAGAATACGGCAACCACACGCTCCGCGTCACAACGCGCCAAGGTTTCCAACTGCACGGCGTGTTGAAGAAAAATCTTAAAGCAGTGTTTTCCTCAATTATAAAAAATATGGGGTCAACCTTGGGAGCTTGCGGCGACTTGAACCGCAACGTCATGGCACCGCCAGCACCGTACAAAAATCGCCCAGAATACGAGTATGCGCTGAAATACGCCAACAATGTTGCCGATTTGCTGACACCGCAAACGGGAGGTTATTACGAAATTTGGCTGGATGGGGAAAAAGCTATTAGTGCTGAAGAAGACCCTGCGGTGAAAGCTGCCAGACAGTCAAACGGCAATGGCACAACATTTCACGACAAAGAAGAACCGATTTACGGCAGCCATTATATGCCGCGCAAGTTCAAGTGTTCTGTTACCGTACCGGGAGACAATTCGGTTGATTTGTACTCTCAAGATTTGAGCTTGGTAGTAATTACCAATGAAGCTGGCGAATTGCAAGGTTTTGATGTGTATGCCGGCGGCGGTTTGGGACGCACTCACAATAAAGAAGAAACTTTTGCGCGGCTTGCTGATGAGATTTGCTATGTTGCCAAGGATGATGTTTACGATTTGGTCAAGGCAATTGTAGCAACGCAAAGAGATTTTGGCGATCGCACAGACAGACGGCACGCGCGACTGAAATATCTGATTAACGACAAAGGCGTACAGTGGTTTCGGGCAAAAGTAGCCGAATATTTTGGCAAGCCGCTAGAAGCATTTAAACCCCTGCCTGATTGGAAGTATTTGGATTTCTTGGGCTGGCAGGAACAAGGCGACGGCAAGCTGTTTGTCGGCATTTCCGTAGACAACGGCCGAATTAAGGACGAAGGTTCGTTTCAGCTAAAAACGGCTTTGCGGGAAATCGTGCAGAAGTACAATGTGCCGATGTTGGTGACACCGCACCAAAACGTTTTGATTTACGATATTTCGCCGGATTTCAAACAGGAAATTCAGGGAATACTCGATCGCTGTGGCATTCAGCGAGAAACGGCCATCGACCCCATAGTACGGTATGCGATGGCCTGTCCGGCCATGCCGACGTGCGGGCTGGCGATTACCGAGTCCGAGCGCGTGATGCCGAGCATTTTAGAGCGAATTCGGGCACTTTTGACCAAAGTTGGTTTAGAAGACGAGCATTTTGTGGTGCGGATGACCGGTTGCCCCAACGGATGCGCCCGCCCTTATTTAGCAGAATTGGCGTTTGTCGGGAGTGCGCCGGAATCCTACCAGATTTGGCTGGGAGGTTCTCCCGACCAAACGCGGCTGGCACAACCAATTGAGCAAAAGCTGCACGTCAATGATTTTGAAGCTTTTCTGGAGCCAATTTTTGTTTATTTTAAGCAAAAACGGCAATTGAGCGAGAGTTTTGGCAATTTTTGCGATCGCGTTGGGTTAGAATCTATCCGTCAATTTGTAACCAATCACCAATCTGCTGACTCGATGACAACTGAGATAAATGATTTAGATGTTACGTCTAGTAACGCCGAAGAAAATGAGACTGCTACTGCTGGCGGCAAAGTCCGCCGTCGAATTAGCGTCCGCGATGAAATCTACAACGAGCTCAAGGAAGAAGCAGCCCGTCAGGGCAAGCCGATTACACAGCTAGCGACAGAGGCGATTTCCACTTATCTGAAAAAGATTAAGGAGGAAGGATAAGCCGATTTACCATTGTCAATTTTCCATCGCATCAAATAGAGTTTAGGCAAAAGTAACATAAGGGCAGAGCATTTGCAGAAAAAACTTAGATTTTTAACATAAATCTGGTTGTAAATGCTTTGCCTTGATTGTTTCCGAGCCGTTAAAACCCCGCCTACCTATCCCTCTCACGGTCTCTTCCTCTGCGTTCTCTGCGCTCTCTGCGGTTAAAGAAAAAAAATCTAATAGAAAAACGAATAATCTAAAATTTAATGCCTCAATTACAAAGATTAGCAGTTGCTGCAGCCCAAATTTCTGCTAACCAAATCGATTTAACTAAGGAACAACAGCATTATTTAAATCGGGTGCTGCGGCTGCAAGCGGGCGATCGATTTATCGCGATGGACGGCCGCGGACATTGGTGGTCAGCAATTCTAGCAGCCACGGAAACCGGGTTATTTGCCTCCATAACAGAGGAGATTGCCGCGAACCGGGAGCTTCCGGTGACAGTAACTTTGATGGCAGCATTGCCCAAGGGAAACGGCTTTGATGAGGTTGTCAGGCAGGCGACGGAGTTGGGTGTGGCTAGTATTGTGCCGGTGACGAGCGATCGAACTTTGCTCAAACCTAGTTCTCAAAAGGTCGATCGTTGGAGAAGGATTGCAGCAGAGGCCGCAGAACAGTCGGAACGTCAAATTGTCCCAGAAATTTTAGAGCCTGTTTCCTTTGATTTGGCTGTGAAAAATTGCCGTGAAAAACATCGATTTATTTGTGTGGCTCGCGGGGAAAATCGCCATTTGTGGGACTGCGCGAGCGGTTTAGAACCCGCCCAGCCCCCCTTGCTAAGGGGGGAGCAAGAAACGGAGGAACCCCCCCAGCCCCCCTTGCTAAGGGGGGAGCAAGAAACGGAGGAATTATCGATCGCGATTGCGGTTGGCCCGGAGGGTGGGTGGACTGATGGTGAAGTGGAAAGGGCGATCGAATTTGGTTTTGAGCCTGTTTCTTTGGGTAATAGAATTTTGAGGGCGGTAACAGCGCCGATGGTGGCTTTATCTTTGGTGGGAGCCGCTTTTGAAAAATGCCAATCCCCAAAAATATTTCCCTGAGCTGCTAGATATCCTAAACAAAGCTAAAATGTCAATAAGTCGTTGGGCATAAAAGTAAAATGTTAAAATCAGTAAAGGGTATATATCGAGACGGCAAAGTTGTGTTATTAGAAACTCCTGGCGACTTGACAGAAGGGAAAGTTATTGTTACTTTTCTCGCCGAATCAGGATTAGTAGAACTACAATCTCGCGGTATCGATCGCGAGCAAGCAGGAGATTTACGCATCAGGTTGATCAGATTT
>NZ_JBARVX010000076.1:0-3459 GCF_049646505.1 Microcoleus sp. | reverse complement strand
AGCAATTAACCGCCAAACCCGCGATTTGTGGGAATTGGAAGGTCAAGCTTTGCGCGTCAGCCGCAATTTGAACGCTAACAAACTGCAAGCTTTTCTGCGGATGGCCCAGCGCGTGGACGAACGCGATCGCTCAAATCCCGCAGCTTCTTTGCAGGTGGCGGCTTTGTCAGAAACTTTGGGTCAACTGCTGGATTTGCCGGCTTTGCAGTTGCGGAGGCTGCGGCTGGCCGGATTGCTGTTTAGAATCGGCTTGGTTTCGGCCCCAAATGAAGTATTCGATCGCACTCCCGATGCTTTTGACCAAGCAACTTTCTCATTTTGGCGCGATCGCAGTTTCATCGGTTCCCAACTGTTGCAAGCAATGCCGGAACTAGCACCTGTAGCAGAAATTGTCAAGCACGAACTCGAAAAATGGGACGGCAGCGGCAGACCCGAAGGTTTGCGAGGCGAAGACATACCCGTTGCATCGCGGATTTTGGGGTTGGTCGCTTATTTTCAAGAATTGACTCAACCGCGGGGCGATCGTCAGGCTTTGAGTTTGAGCGCAGCTTTGGAACAGTGCCGCCAAGAGTCGGGTACTCGCTTCGATCCGGCTTTGGTGGAAACTCTCAGCAACGTCGTCAGACTCGCCGAAATGGGTTTGATGGAGTTACCGAATCGCCCCAGCCAACTGCCGAATGTCTGGTTGGAAGAATCGGGCGATCGAACGACCGCAGCCGCCCCGGCATTATAGAATCACTGGATTGTTGACTGTTGACTGTTGACTGTTGACTGTTGACTGTTGACTGTTAACCAACAACTGACAACCAACAACTGACAACTGACTAATGACTAATGACCTCGAAGCTATACGCAAAGGCAAAATTCAGATGTTGGCCGGCACAGATTTAGCTGGCGCCGACTTAGCGGGAGCCGATCTCGCCGGTGCTGACTTGTCTCAAGCCAACTTGACAGGAGCTAATCTCGCCGGCGCTAATTTGCAGCGGGCGGTACTGCGAGCAAACCTCCGCGGCGCTGACTTGAGCGGCGCAGATTTGCGGGGCGCAGATTTTCGGAATGCCGATTTGCGCGGAGCTTCCTTTGCTAATGCTTTATTGCGCGAGGCAAGTTTTGGGGGTGCTTTTTTGACAGGCGCTGCGATGGGCAATTTGGATTTGAGCGGTGTCGATTTTCGCGGTGCCGATTTGCGCGGCGCAGCTTTGGTTCGGGCAATTTTGCAATCTGCTGATTTGAGCCATGCTAATTTGTCCGGTGCTGATTTGTCCGGCGCTGATTTGGAAGAAGCCATCTTGAATGGAGCTGTACTGCGCGGGGCTAACCTGACGGGGGCTAATTTGCTCTGTGCGGCGATCGAACAAACCATTTGGGATGGAGCTTTGCTCGATCGCGCCTGTCTCCAAGGCACCCCCCTGAGTCCTTAAATTTCAAATATATTCCTTTCTAGGCAGATCGAAAACAAGATATGCTTATAAAGTAAATAAGCACAAGCTATTTTAACATTTCTTAATGGGAGGTTATAATAGCGACATTAGATCAGCAAACGCATAAATGGTAGCAGCTTTGTTTAGCACATCCTTTCAAGGTCAAAGTGGCGATCGCCTTGTCAGCAAAGTAGCAGGAGCTGCGATAGCGGCCTTATTCAAAAGTTCGGAAAAGGCCGAAGCCAACATCCGAGTCGAACCAGTAGCCAAACTATTGCAGGGAAGCATCGACGGTTTCGACTTCATTGGCAAAGGTATGTTGATGTACAACGGCCTTCGCATAGAAGTGATGGAACTCTACCTGCAAGCACTCTCCATTGATTTTGGGGCGATTTTTGCAGGCAGCGTGAAATTGCGGCAGCCTACCCAGGCAAATATGCGAGTAGTCTTAAGTCGATCGGATTTAACCACCTCATTCAACACACCTTTTGTAGTTGAAAAACTCCAGAAGCTGAAATATCAAGAGCAATCTCTGCACTTTCAAAACACAGAAGTCAGCTTCGGAACAGACAAATCAATTAGGCTGCAGTCCGAAATTGCCGTAGGCGATGCCAGCGAACCAGTCAACATAGATATTACAGCTCAATTGCAAGTAGAAGACCGACGCAAAATCCAATTTGTCAGCGTTACATACGGAGGCGACCAGCAAGCAGTAGACTTGGGTAAAGCTATAATTGCCCACGTAAATAACTTGCTAGACTTAGACAAATTTGCCTTAGAAGGCACTCAACTGCGAGTAGACCGCTGCCGAGTTCAAAACGACGAGCTAGTTTTTTACGGTTGGGCTGGCATCGAACAGTTCCCCAAAGGCAAGCCTTAAACCTCAGCCTCCTGATGCGGGCCGACAAATCAGATTTGTTGGAATAATTTTATAGCTTAACAAAACAACCCGCCGCGGCGGGTTTTGCTATTTTAGCCACAGTTTTTTAAACTGTGGCGGTGCTAACGTAAAGTCATACCATTTTTCTAAAGATGTGCTATAGATGAAGTCTTAGCCCCCCCGAAGTCGCGGGGGGGTTGGGGGGGTAATATCGGGAGCATCTCATATTTGTAAAAACACTTCTTTTGACTCCTTCTTTCTTCCTCTTTCCTCCTGTCTCCTGTCTCCTGTCTCCTGCCTTCAATTTATAGCTTGGCTGCAAAAGTGAGATGCTCCCGTAATATCTAGCGCTACTTTATGAAATTGGTATAAATTGCCAGCTACTCAATACTTAAACTCTCGTGACAATTTATAGCGCGCGATCGAGCTTAAAATTAAATACAAAATAGCTTATTCCCTAGGATTTTATATCTCACCTCAAAATCAGCACTTAGATCGAGGCGATCGCACCAATTGCCTTGATAAATTTATAACAAGATTTGCGCGCAGGACAAGAGAAACCCCGTTTCTTGAGAGATACTCTGCAACATCTAACGTATCCTAAAACCCGGTTCACAAGCATAAGTCCAATAGAAAATAAATAACCCCAAAAGAGGAAAAATGCTCGGATTTTATTTATTTTGTATCTACATCGGAGTCTTGTCCGTGCTTGCTGCGCCCTACTCCCGCAGACCCGAAAAATGGTGGGTAGAAATCGTCACAGATTTGCCTCGCTGTACCTATTATTTTGGCCCCTTCGACACCGACAAAGAAGCCTCCAGTCATACTCCGGGCTATCTCGAAGATTTGGAAAGCGAAGGAGCAAAAAGAGTAAGCATCCGCATCAAACGGTGTCAGCCTTCAGCTCTCACCATTTACGAAGATGAATTTTCAGAGAGTATCGCAGCTTAAAAATTTTGAATGTTGAGTTAACTGAAACCTCAACAATAATATCAACATTATCTTCTCCTAGTCCGCTGGGAGTAGAATTTGTATGTATTGCAACGACTTATACCAATTTTAAAAAAGAATGCAACAGTATTCTTGTCCCCCCCCAAAGCATCGGGGGGGCTAGGGGGGGTCAAAGAATGTTGCACGATTTTAGAAAAATGGTATTAC